>JAZRVB010000235.1:0-27740 GCA_045598885.1 Bacteroidales bacterium | reverse complement strand
TGACATTGCGTTCCTAATGTCAGTATTTTAATTGCAAGGAGTCAACACCTGTAAAGTGGTGTTGACTCCTTTGTTCGTGGCATCGTTGTCACGGTACCGTGGAAGATATGCCATCAATCAGGATGTGCCGCCGCGTTTTCGCGACAGCACATTTTTATTCCAGGATGTCTACAAACGAAATCGCGACGGCATATTTCTGATCAAGGATTCTTTCGCTTGAATTCATTCTGGCATTCTACGATTGCATCGCGGAATTTCTGCTCTGCACAGAGGCGTGCGAATCCTGCAGAAGCAGCAAGACGTGCAGCTTCGACATCGCTCTGATAATGATAGCCAAGGATGACGCGGCTCTGACCAATCTGATAGCCGACGTTGAGGATCTCGTTGGCATGCTCAGGGAATACAGCAACGAGAAGCATAGCTGCTGCCCATCCGCGTACGGTGTGACCCGATGGATAGGAAGTAAAGTCGGTCGGCGACTCATCCTCAGGCACTGGAGTATGCTCCTGGAAGTGCTGATAAGGACGATGACGCGCGTAACGGTTCTTTGCCTTCTGGATAGACGAACGTACGTCCTGCATAACACCCATGATGGTATTGGCTAAAACAGGATATTTCTCTGGAGTCAATTCCTGTCCTATAGCACCAGAGAAACGCAGCATGAAGTACTCAATGCCCGTCTCTGCATCCCATACAGCAGTATCGCCACGCTGAGTGCTACGGAGCTGCTTATTGAGGAAATACTGGATACTATCATTGATAAACAACGCGTCTCCCGGCTCTGGAGGTGCTGGCAGGAAATAATAAGCGTCAGGCATGTACGAATCTGAGTAGTCATTACCTTTATCAATGAAACTGACACCGTAGAATGGACGCGCATTAGGCTCATGTGCCTGCTGCATGTCTGCTACTTGTACAATGCTCTCGTCTGTTGCTGCCGTCTCATTGCCATCCTCTTTCGGAGAACTGCATGCCGTAGACAGGAACAGGCAAGCGAGTGATAAAAATAGGATTGATCTATTCATAATCAATGTATTTTGAATACTATTTTCCAAATTCATTGAGTCCGTAGTTCCGACTGATCTCGTTATATCGGGCGATCAGCTCGGCTCGATTCGGACAGCGTGTCTGCGTAAAGTGGAAATACAGGATCTCGCGCAAAGCCTGAGCGATGGTCGGATCCTTATGGTCTGTATCAAGCTCATAGGCTCGGTCATACCAATCAGCCGCCTGATCATAAAGCGGCGTGAGCTTGCTGTAGTACTGATGCGTCTTGCGCTGATTGAAGAGCTTCTCCTTGGTTTGCACGACACGGTTGTAGTAGATGCGTCCGATATGCGAGCAGACGTCCATCTGCATCGAGTCAAGTGCATAGGACTTGAGATAGATCTGCAGGGCTTCGAAAGGATGCTCTTCGATCTCATGCAACTGGCCGACGATATTCATGACGAGGACGTCGGTCGAGTCAAGCTCGATGATTCGGTCGGCAACGACCTTGGCGCTATCCCATTCATGCTTGTCGATATGTAGCTGAAGCAGGTTCTTCTGGAACCATGTATCCTCTGGCATAATCTCAATCGCACTGCGGAGCTCATTCTTCATAGCCAACGTATCGGCCAAGGTGGCATAGATGCTGAGTGTGTTGCGATAGACCTTATCTGGCTGATACTGACGTACCTTGAGGCTGTCATAGTAAGCCAGCGACTCAGCATAGCGGCCTAAGGCCGTGGTGATGCTGGCGCAGTTAGAGAGCGTGCGGCACTGGGTAGAGTCGGCCAGATAGGTTGCAAAGCCTTTATAGGTGATCGAGTCATTATTATATATGTCGATCAGGAAAGGTGACTGCGAGCCATTGAAAGAAATCAGGAACTCTTCGAGCGACTGCTCCAGCTTCTTCTCCTTGAAGCTCTGTCCGGCATTGACCTGGAAGCCTTTGGTCAGAAGATAATAGTTGAGCGCCTTCTGCTGCAGGGCAGGAACACCTTTCAATACCTTTTTATTATAGGCCTCAGGATTTGCCAGGAAATCATTATAGGCTTTCTGATTATAGAGATAGCATTTCTTGGCAGCCGAGAGGCATTCTTTCTCGTTGGTCTTGCCACCGGTGGCAGGCTTGTTGCGCTCGTAGTTGAACGACATGTCCTCGACGAGTCCTGCCAGTGCATAGTGCTCAGCCATTGGCTGTTGCAGAGAATCTGCCAGGAAGAGCAATCTGTTGACATGCCTTCTTGCCTCGGCGATATTGATCGTGCGGGCATTTCCGATGGCTCGGTTGGCCAGCTTGGTATGAATGGCAAGGCTATCCTTCATAGCCTTGCTCAGCTCCTCTCCTTGCGACGGAACGAAGAGCATGGATAAGATAAATAGTATAGTAACGCGGTATAGTTTCATTATAAATCTGTTTTAGGGGCGAACAGTAATATGGAAACAAGGCTGCTTGACCTCATACTTGACATAGCAATAGCCTTGCTCCTGGAGGTCATAGAGCGCCTTGGCGAGGTCTTCCTTCAGCTTGCCTTCATAGGTCTTGCCATGAATGTCGAAGCGTGTGTAGGTGATGTCGACCGTCGTGGCGTAGCAGTGTGTAGAGTTCTCAGACGCATTGACATTGCCACGGCGCAGACGCTTGACGTCTGTCTGCGTACGCAGCACGCTGGAGACGATGAATCGGCTATGCGTACCGTTGTACTCCTGCATAAGCCTGCCGAGGTCGGTCAGGAAATCCGCAGCCTTTGGTACGAGATACGGGACGGATTGTGTCAGCTTGTCTACCTTATAATATTTAGTGTCGTGCAGTTCGACGAGCTTGTCCTTATGTTTCTCAAGATCATCGCGCGAACTGAGTGGATGGATGCCGAGACGACGAGCCGCTGAGAGGTGGACGTCATTGATATGCGAGAAGTCCTTGTGGAAGTTCGGACGGCGCTTCGGATGACGCTTATCAGCTGGCACAGGGAACTTAAAGTGGTTCTTGCCAGGACGGCTGTACTCATCAGATGATGCAAACGCATCTTCATCTTCTTCGCTATGATTATCGATAAACAGCTCACTGATATAGTCAGAAGCCGTGCCGATGATGTAGGAGGCGCATCGGTAGGTGCCATAGCAGAAATAGCCGAAGCCGATGAGGACAAAGAGCACGATGCAGAGTCCTGTGATGTGTCGTGGCCAGTAGCTCAATGCCCAATAGCGTCGTTCTGCCCAGCTGAGTGCGATGAATATGTAGTGTCGGATAAGTTTCATGAAATCTCTCCAGCAATACTTTTTGTGATTAGTTGACTAATTTCCTGCTGAGAATAGCCTTGTCCGATGAGGAACATCAGCTTGACCAGCGTTGCCTCGAACGTCATGTCTCCACCACTGATCACGCCTGCCTTGATCAGTCGGTTGCCCGTCTCGTAGATATTCATCTCCACAGATCCAGCCAGACACTGCGTGACATTGACGATCACCACGCCACGCTTGATGGCTTCGCTGAGCTCTTGGATAAACCAGTCGCTGGTCATTGCATTGCCTGCACCGTAGGTCTCAAGGACAACGCCACGGATGCCGTGGATGTTCAGGATGCTATGAACCGTATTCTGGGTTATACCCGGGAATAGCTTGAGCACGGCCACATCCGAAGACATAATATAATAAGGATGCAGTTCTTCCTGACGCTTCGGGAAGAGGATGTGGTGATGAGCCCATGAGATATGCACGCCTACTCGTGCCAACGGCGTATAGTTTGGCGAAGTGAATGCATTAAACTCCTCGCTCGACTGCTTCTTGCTGCGATTGCCACGTATCAAGGATCCCTGGAAGTAGATACATACTTCAGGCACGTACGGCAGGCCAATCTGGTCACGCGCTGCGGCAATCTCGATGGAAGTAATCAGATTTTCCTTGCCATCAGTGCGCAATACGCCGATAGGCAGCTGGGAACCGGTGAGGACGATTGGCTTGGCAAGATTCTGCAACATGTAGCTGAGCGCAGACGCAGTGTAGGCCATCGTATCAGTGCCATGCAGGATCACAAAGCCGTCGTATGATTCATAGTGATCAACGACGATGTGTACGAGCTTTGCCCATAGATCCGGATTCATATTGCTCGAATCTATCGGAGGCTCTATCTGCAAGGTGCTGATGCTTACCTGCAGCTGTGAGAGCTCAGGGACATGACTGACCAGGTGGTTGAAGTCAAGCGGCTCATGAGCTCCTGTTTCTCGGTTCTTTACCATACCGATGGTACCACCGGTGTAGATCAGAAGGACTTTTGGCACATTTATAAAATTAAAAGTGAATAGTTGAAAGTTAAAAATTAAGCGTTCCGTCAGTTATTTTTAAGCCAGCTAAAGGAACTCTAAACTTTTAACTTTTAACCTTTAACTACTTAGCGACCTCTACACGCTGTGTCTTTGGCATCTCAGCATTGCGACGATTGGTCTGTGTCACTACGCTCTGCGCAAGGCTGAGGAACGACTGACCGACCATCGAGTTGAGATCGAGTACGATCGGCTGACCATTGTCACCTTTCTCGCAGATACCCTGCACAACAGGAATCTGTGCTAACAGAGGGATACCTGTCTCATCAGACATGCGCTTGACACCTTCTTTGCCAAAGATATAGTACTTGTTGTTAGGCAATTCGGCAGGAGTAAACCATGCCATGTTCTCGACGAGGCCGAGGACAGGGACGTTGATCTTCTCGTTCTGGAACATGTCGATACCCTTGCGGCAATCAGCAAGTGCAACCTCCTGCGGAGTGCTGACAACGACGGCACCGGTGAGTGCCAAGGTCTGCACGATGGTGAGATGGATATCTGAGGTTCCAGGAGGAAGATCGATGAGGAAATAATCCAGCTCTCCCCAGTCAGCATCGCCGATAAGTTGCTTGAGCGCGCTGCCAGCCATCGATCCACGCCATACGGTGGCAGAGTTAGGATCGACAAAGAAACCGACAGAAAGCATCTTCACGCCATACTTCTCAGCAGGGATCAGCAGGTCACGACCATCGATATGCTGAGCGTAAGCCTGGAAATCCTCCAAGCCGAACATCTTTGGCATAGATGGGCCGAAAACGTCAGCATCGAGCAAACCAACCTTGTAGCCGAGCATGGCCAAGCCACAAGCGAGGTTGGCCGAGACGGTGCTCTTGCCTACGCCACCTTTGCCAGAGGCGATGGCGATGATGTTCTTGACCTTAGGGAGGAGCTTGTCTGGCTCAGGACGAGGAGCCTGGCGCAGCTTGACTTTGATCTCTGGCTGCACCTCCTCTCCCATCTGCTGACAGTAATGGATGAGGTTGGCTTCGGCAGCCTTGAGGACAGACTTCATGAAAGGATCTGTCTCCTTATCGAATATGAGGCTGAAGGTCACTTTGGAGCCTTCGATGCGGATATCATCTTCTACCATGCCGCTCTCTACCAGGTTTTTCTTGGTACCTGGATAGATGACTTGCTCGAGGGCGGTGGTGATGAGTTTGGGATATAAAGCCATATCTTAAGTTAAGAGTTTAATGTTTAGAGTTGAGAGTAGTTATTAAGTTTAGAGTTGATTAGAGTTATTTTGTGTTGGGAATAGTAGTTTATTAATTAAAAGGAGTTAGTCGAAAACAAAGCACAAACTTAACTCTAAACTAATAAACTACTCTAAACACTAAACTCTTAACTCTAAACTAAACATGTAAGTTAAGTGCACTACGTTTGTCTCGTCCGAATGAACGATAAGAGTCGAGCTCAATCTCTACCTCTGGCTCCACCCATTGTTCACGTGGCTGAGGCTCGATGCAGAGATACTTGATGTCTAAGCCACGGGCGATCCACTGAGCCTCATAATAGGTACGGATGCCACGAAGCGCTTCGATGGTCTCAGGAGAGGCAAAGTCCTCATCGGAATAGAGATTGCGCGTAGAGGCAAGGATCGGCAGGTGGTTGGCCTTGGCCATCTCCTCGGTGTAGGTGAAGAGGAAGTTGCTGTCTGACTTGAGATGCACAAGGCCGCCAGACTGCAGGATGTTGAGATAGCGGCGCTGGAACATGGTACAGGTGAGACGCTTGTTGACCTTCTTCATCTGAGGATCTGCGAAGGTGATCCAGATCTCTGCCACTTCGCCAGGAGCAAAGAATCGCTCGATGAGCTCGATATGCGTACGGACGAAAGCCACGTTGCTCATACCGCGCTCGATGGCATCGGTGGCACCAGTCCACATACGTGCTCCCTTGATGTCGAAGCCGATGAAGTTCTTATTCGGATAGCGCTCAGCAAGACCGACAGTGTACTCTCCACGACCGCAGCCAAGCTCGATGACGATAGGATTGTCATTGTGGAAATACTCCTCGTGCCAGCGGCCCTGGAGTGGGAAGCCAGTCTCCTCAAGTTGCTCAAAGGTATATTGATATACGTTGGGATACTCTGCCATGTCGGCAAACTTGGCCAACTTATTCTTTTTTGCCATAAATAATCTTTAGTAATAGTTTCCAGAAACGCTCTACGCTGTCGACCTCTACAGATTCGAGCGGAGAGTGTGGATGATGGATATTCGGACCGATGCTGATGATCTGAAGGTCTGGATATTTGTCGCTGATGACACCGCACTCCAAGCCACAATGTACTTGTGATACCTTCATATTCTTATCTGCCTGCAGCGCCTGCTTGACGAGCGGTGCATCGGTAGGGATGCTCCAGGAATCGTATGCCGAACTGAAGTCTACACGTGCTCCAGCCAGTATGAATGCACTCTGGATGCTTGAGGCAAGAGCGCGCTTACGCTCCTCGTCCATACTGCGGATGAGCATGAGTACCTGAGCCGTACCATCAGGCAAGGTCTTCACGCTAGCCATATTGCTGCTTGTATCGACGTGACCGTTGGTAGGCTTACCATCCACCTTGATATGAGCCCATCGCCAGACGCCATCGAAAGCTGCTTCGACTGAGTTGATCAGATCGTCCTGCACCTCGACAGGAAGGAGTGCTGTCGGCAATTCGGTACGTTCAGCATGAAACTCCAGATTAGGCTCCAGCCCATTGAACTCATCGCGATAGACCATCTGATAGTAGCGGGCCTCTTCGATGATCGAATCGACCACTTCGCTTGGTACGGTGATGATGGCGGTGGCACTGCGGGGAATCGCATTGCGCAAAGTACCGCCATTGACACTTGCCAGACGAGCCTCGAAATTGACCACGGCGTGCTTGATGAAACGGTTCATCAGCTTGCATGCATTGCCTAATCCGAGATGGATATCCATGCCACTGTGACCGCCACGGAGACCAGAGAGAGTAAGCTTGACGGCCTCGTCGCCATCTGGGATATTCTTATCGAGACGATACTTCATGACCGCTTTGAGATTGACGGCACCTGCACAGCCTGTCATCAGGACATTCTCTTCTTCTGTGTCGAGGTTGATGAGCTTGTTGCCACGCAGCCAGTCTTCGCGCAACTGACGCGCACCAGTCATTCCCGTTTCTTCATCGACAGTAAAGAGCAGTTCGAGCGAACGCTGAGCAATCTCTCCAACAGACATGGCTTCCATGATCGCAAGCATGGCAGCGACACCGATGCCGTTGTCTGCTCCGAGGCTGGTACCTTCGGCAGAGACCTTTCCGTCTTTATAGACAAGCTTGAGCGGATCTTTCGTAAAGTCAAAATCAGTACCCTCAGCAACCTGTGGTACCATATCGATGTGTGACTGGATGACGATCGGCATCTCACCAGTCTCAAGGATAGGCAGTCGTACAAGGATATTGCCCGCTGCGTCTTCTTCAGGCAGGAAGCCACACTCCTGTGCAAAGTTAAGAATATATTCGCGAAGTGCACTCAGATTGCCACTCGGATGAGGCAACTGAGAGATAGCACTGAACTGTTTCCAAAGTCGCTGAGGTTCAAGGTCGGTAATTTGTCTAGTCATGATAGTATGGTTAAGAGGGGTTGCTTACTTCTGATTCTGCTCCTTGATCTTCTTTTTCTGCATGGCGACGAAAGCCAGGGCATAGAGTCCGAGTGCAATGACGAACAGCTGCTCAAGGGTCCAGGCAACGATAGAGAAGATAATGGCATGCTCTTTATCAATATTGTATTGCATCAAAGCAAAGATCACCATGGCCTGCCAGGCTCCTAATCCACCTTGGATCGGAAGGATCTGAGCGATGGTACCCATCACAAAGACAGAGAGACAGGCAAGTAAGCCGAGATGTGAAGTAAAGTCGAAGAAATAGAACTGAGTCAGTGTATTCAGGAAATAGAGTGTCCAGATTACAGCTGACCAACCCAGCCAGCTCCAGATATTCGGGAGATCCTTGAGGCTGCAGAAGCCCGTCCAGAGATTCTTACATACCTGCAATGCTGACTTATAAGGTCCCCAGTTCTTGAGGCGAGGGTGAAGCAGATACCATAAAAGGCAGAAGCCCACAAGAATGATCAGCAGCCATGCCCAAGTCGGCATCAGAGCATCTGTCTCTGGTCGGATCTCACCTCCTGCCGCAGCAATGGCCTCTTCCTTACCGTTGCCCAAAAAGAACTTGAGAAGGACTTTCGCCTCAAGACAAAGTGTCAGGATTACGATGAGACAGCTGAAGAGGATATCGCACAGACGCTCGGAAAGAATCGTACCTCCGATCGTCGAGAAAGGCTTGCCATTGGTATGAGCGATATAATTGCAGCGCCAGAACTCTCCCAATCGAGGGAACACCAGGTTCATGCCATAGTTGCCAAAGAATGAGACGCTCATCTCATGCAGAGACGGGTTCACATCGACCGTACGAAGCTGCTGGCGCCACCTTATGCCTCGCACGACATTGGCCAGCAGAGCAAAGCCCCATGAGATGATGACCCATGACCACGAGATGCCTTTGCGTACGGTATCCATCAGCAGATTCATATCCACTTTCTGCAGGATGAATACCACAATGCCTATACCGAAGGCAAGTGGCAATAGGAATTTGATGAGTTTCTGTATCTTTAATCGCATGTTAATTATTTCTGTATTATTCTCAACTACTCTTTGGTTCCTGCACGGCAGAATCCCTGATAGGTATCGAGCACCTCATGCAGATAGTTGATAGTAAAGTTGCCATTGCAAGGACCCAGCTTTACGACAGGCATGCCGTAGTATTTCGGATCGGACTTCAGTCGCAAGCATTGCTCCACGTTGTCATACCAGATGGAACTGTTATAACCGAGCTCTTCGGCCAGGTTGATCGCATCGATGATATGGCCAGGGCCGATATTATAGCTGGCGATGGTGAAGTAGATCAGATTCTGCTCAGAGACATCTGGCAGCTTGCGTTTCAGGGTTCTCTGTATGTTATTCAGCAGCTCCACCGCAATAGTCACATTGACCGAAGGATCTATGACCTCGTCTTCCGAATATCCGAAGCCTCTGACCGTAGCCGGCATAAGCTGCATCAGTCCGATTGGGCCTCTCGATGAGATCTGCGTATGATCGAACTTTGTCTCGATGTATCCGATTGCCGCCAGCAGTCGCCAATCCCAGTCAATCACCTTAGCGCAGCGCTGGAAGATCGAATCGTACGGAGAAAGCTGACCATCCGTAAGCCTGAAATTATATCGATGAGAGTGACGCCCCTTATTCTTCTGGAAGTAGCGCTTATGAGTGACAGAATAGAAAGGCACCTTATGCGCCATTTCGATTGTCGACATCACAGAATCTACCTTCTTTCGCAATGTGTCAGCACCTGTAATGGCAAACCAGCTGAGCGTATCAGAGCTGTTAGGCAAAACATCACTGACCTTCAGTGTCGGATAGTAGCTCTTCATCAGGCGCGCCACATTGGTACGCATCATCACTGCCTCGGCCTTACTATGCTGCATCTCTTCGATCAGTTCTTCGGTCGTAAGGCTGTCTTGTGGGATCGTATCGATGACGAAGTGGCTGAAGTCAAAATACTGACGTACTGAGTCATCATGGAAGACCTGCCACTGACGCGTCCCTTCTACCAGCGAGATGCGATAATGGTTGATCGTATCGTCTGCTGCGATGGGCTTCAGCTTACGCATGGTGGCAACCACCTGGTCATCTTCCCAACGTGGTCCTGTTGGACGCAAGTACCAGTAATCCTTAGCGACGCTCTGGCTCATCGGCCATATAGAGATATCTGCTGCTCCGGAGAAGAGGCTGTCAATGATCTCGTGTTCACTCTTTGCCTCAAGCATTTCCAGCTCTAATCCTAACGAGTCAGCTAGGCGTTGTGCCATCTCATACTCATAGCCGTACCAACGGTCTTTGTATTCGAATGCAGAATAGCTGGAGCGGATAGAGATGACTCGCAGGGTGTCCGACTGTTCGATCTGGCTCCATTTGCGATATTGAGGCAGATCCATCGGCTCAAAGTTATTAATATACTTTACAAAGGCATAAATCATCAGCGCAGCAAACACGACACTAACAGCGGGCATATAATACCTGCGCTGAAAGAGATTCCGTATTTTGCGTATAATTGTCATTGTAAATCTTATTAATAAACTTTACCCTAAATAATCGTCATTATTCATGAGGTTTTGTGTTGAGAAGCATACTGTGGATAAATTGCTTCATGACACGTATTGCCACCTTGTTGTCACCGCCTGACGGGATGATAATGTCAGCGTATGCCTTGGTCGGCTCGATGTGGAGGTTGTGCATCGGCTTGATGATATTGCGGTAACGGTTGGCCAGGTCTTCAAGCGTACGACCACGCTCCAGGACATCACGCTGCAGGACACGGAGCAGTCGCTCGTCGCTGTCTGCATCGACAAAGATCTTCATGTCGAGATTGGCTCGGATTGATGGATCGACCAGTGCCATGATACCCTCCAGGATGATGACCTGCTTAGGTTCGATGTGGGTAAACTTGTCTTTGAGGCGAGAACAGGTAGCATATTCGTAGACTGGTTCATCGATGGGCTTGCCATCGCGCAGCAGTATCAGGTGTTTCAGGAGCAATTCCCAGTCGAAGGCACCTGGCTCATCAAAGTTCTGTGCACGACGCTCCTCCCATGGGAGGTGACTGCTGTCTTTGTAATAATTATCTTGAGAAATAACTGCGACACTGTGAGGAGGAAGACTCTCTATGATCTTACGCACTACGGTTGTTTTTCCAGAACCGGTGCCGCCAGCAATACCTATTATCATTTTCAGTCTATTTTAATTAATATTGGCGCAAATTTAATGATTTTTCCCGAAAAAACCTTCTTTTGACTCAAAAATTCAATGAAAATCCCGAATAATTTGCCCAAGAGCATAAAAAATGCTATTTTTGCATCATCAAAAAGACATTGTGCGTTTCTTGTTCAGTCTTACAGATCGTCAAAGAAGCGTCTTTTATCGTAGATAATTTATGTTGATTCTTACAAAAAATATCATCAAGGAAATACGAAGTCTGGAGCAGCGCAAGTCCCGTCTTGAGCAAGGTTCATGGCTGGCAGAAGGCAATAAAATGGTCGGTGATCTGCTTCGAACCACGGGCCTCCCCTTCCGCTGTCTTAGGCTCATTGCGACCCAGGAATGGTGGCAGGCAAATGAGGATTTGCAGAAAGTAGCAAAGGAATGCTATGAGGTGAGCCGTCAGGAGATGGATCGTGTCTCGCTGCTTCATGCTCCGCAGGATGTGATGGGAGTC
This sequence comes from Bacteroidales bacterium, assembly GCA_045598885.1. Taxonomy (GTDB): domain Bacteria; phylum Bacteroidota; class Bacteroidia; order Bacteroidales; family UBA3663; genus Liminaster. The sequence continues at coordinate 16,142 of JAZRVB010000235.1, read as the reverse complement.
TTCTCCTTGCCTACTGCCGATGCATGTCCGAAGGCTGATGCCGGCCGTCTTTCCATCCTGCTCGACGAGGTGCAGGATCCTGGCAATGTCGGTACCATCATCCGTACTGCCGACTGGTTTGGTATCCGCGACATCTACTGTGCACCGGGTACTGCAGACTGTTTCAGTCCTAAGGTCGTGCAAGCCACGATGAGCGCGCTGGCACGCGTCAGGATGCATTATTTCAAGTCGCGTGAGGAATACCTCCAATGGCTTGACAACAACGATCCTATGCCACTCTACGGCACGTTTTTAGAGGGTGAGAATATCTATCAGAAAGAACTTGTAGCCAAAGGCCTTCTCATCATGGGCAATGAAGGCCGAGGAGTCTCTGAAGAGGTGGCAAAGAGAGTCAATCAGAAGATTCTTATCCCGGCATTTTCGAAGGAACACGTGGAATCTCTTAACGTCGGCATTGCCACGGCAATCTGCCTCAGTGAGTTTTTGAGAAAACGGTATTCAGAATAGCTCTGAGTACCGTTTCTTATTTCGTAGATAATAATTGAATAATATACTGATTTTCTCCTGCTTGAACGTAGGTGCTTTGCCAAATCCGACAAGCTCAGATGCCGTGTATTGCGTCTTGATCATCTTCGAAGCCTCACGGTGCGCCTGATAGACGGCCCATACCTGACGGAGTTCGCCATGCAGCAGGAAATTCAGTGCAGCCACGCCATCGAGCAGCTTGCGTTTCAGCATCGTGCGGTTACAATGCTCCGCAGGCAGGTTCTTCCACATCATCACGAGGCTGTTGCGGAAGTTGAGCTTCGTCTTCTTCGGATTGCCCTGAGGCAGGCTGGCTCCACCTTTGTGATATACCTTCGACTGTGGCACGCAAGCCAGGTCATAGCCCATGCGACGCAGACGCCAGCAAAGATCGATCTCCTCCATGTGTGCAAAGAAACGATGATCCAGACCTCCCGCCTGCAGAAAGGCCTGTGTCCTGACCATCAGGCAGGCACCAGTCGCCCACATCACAGGCCAGGCTTCACCGTCCGGGAGGTCATACTGGCCATTGTCTTCCTCTGTCTGGTCAAAGATTCGTCCACGGCAATAAGGATAGCACAGATTATCGAGATAACCGCCACAGGCTCCAGCATATTCAAAATAGTCCTTGCCAGTAGCCGTCATTCCTGCCAGGCCTGTGAGATCCTTGAGCAATTTTGGCTGCAGGCCCGCACAGCGTCGATGACTGTCCATGTAGCTGACGAGTGGTTCCAGCCAGTTCGGAGTCACACGCACATCATCATTGAGCAGCACGACATAGTCAGGAGCATACTCCTCTTCAGACACCGTCCTGATCGCCTTGTTATAGCCTTCTGCAAAGCCATAATTCTTGTCTAAGGCAATGACTCTGACCGAAGGAAACTCCTCTTTCAGGACCTGCAGGCTTGCATCTGTCGATCCATTGTCTGCCACAATCACCTGCACATCCTCTCCCATCGTATGCATCACCACCGAAGGGAGATATTGCCTGATCAGGCCATGGCTGATGCCATTCCAGTTAAGTATGATTACAGCTATCCTACTCATGTACATTTAGAAATTGATACCGATGGCAATCTGAATGCCATTCTTCGATATGTTCTTATGATCGAGGTAGTTGATACGACGGATATACTCCACACGCAGGATCTTGAAGATGTTGTCAATGCCGATAGCCGCCTCCATATATGGCGCATCGCCCAGACGATATACCTCACCGTTTGATGGGAACTTATACAGGTCAGGATTCATCGGAGTCACACCATCAGGCATCATCTTGTCCGGATCATTCTTATCACTTAGGCTGCCATATACGCCTCTGAACGAAACAATCTCACGCAGCTTGAGATGACGGATGCCTGGCAAGCTGTTAAAGAGCAGGCCATTCAGACGCCAGACGACATTCCAAGATGTATACTGATCATAGACGAACTCCATGGCGTTGAGCTGTGAGAAAGCTCCCTTCTGCACCGTGTATCCTGTGTTGGCATTCGGCATAGAGAGCAAAGTATAGGGTGACTGAGTCCAGACCTTGCCTGCTTCGATGTCCAGATCCGCGTAGCCGAGTACATTGAGCCAGAATCGTTTAGAGAACTTAAAGTCTGTGCGCTGATAGTCAAAGTCCGAGCCCAATACATCCTTCTTAGCGATCTGATGCGTCAGCTCAAATACCGGATGACGGTCATCCACGCGGATTCGTGTCGTACGCATCTGCATGAACGATTCCTTAGGTGCCCAACGCAGGTTGATCGTACCTAATGCCAGGTCATAATGTGGGATGTCAAGTCCTGTACCGATATGCTGGAAACGTCCCAATCGCGAATCATACTCTCGCATCAATTCGCCTCTCAGCTTGATGCTGAAGTGATTCCAGAATTCGAGCGTATACTGCAGCGAATGGCTCCTAACGTACGTAAACTTAGGATCAGCCGTACGGCGCAGCGAGGTCACGAAGTTGTCACGATTGGTAGCCAGTCGTAATCCTAACTCTCGGCTATCAAAAGAAGATTCCAGTTTCAGCGAGTGGATCGGGAACTCATTCGCATACATCTTCTTCCTGCGGAAAGAATATTCCAGCGAAGCATCATACTTCCACTTATGATCCTCAATACCGTAGGCAACATATCCCGCACCGAAGAGATGCGGATTGACGTTAGCCGTCGTGATGCCACCCACTCTGAGACGCAGATGCTCCAGCTTATTCCATGACGCCAATGCATTGCAAGGACCGATCAGCAGCTTCGACTCTTCGTCTGGCTTACCGTCGATCGGGACAAAGCCCTTGAACAGCCAGCCTAAGATCATCTCCGTCACCTTATAGAATGGCACCTGACGCATGCGTCCCATCATCGCCTCTACCGACTTATCCTGATCGAAATCATCTGACTTGCGATAATATTTCCAGAACTGCATGTCGGCCGAGTTCTTGTTGAGGTTGACACTTTCGACCAATGGCGGACGGCTGAAGATCGTCTTCGACTGCTCCGGCTCATTGTCCTTGAAGTCAGAGTACCTGATGATACGATGCGCATAGAATCCCAACGATCCAGAGGTGATATTGAGCTCTGAGTCAAAGCTTTTGCGCAAAACTACACGTGTACTGTCAGGCAGTCGGTCATTCTCGATCTCGACATGGAGGTTTCGCACAAAGTTGAGGTTGATGTCCGGTGGGATATTCAGCTCTGCATGCTTCACAAAGTACGTGCTGTCAAGGCTGACATAGAGATGTCCGACAAAGCCATACGACTGGGGTAATGCCGGTGCAAAACCTAAGTCGATATACTTATTGCCGTCATCGAGCTTCAGCGTATCGAGGATATAATACTTATAGAAGGTAGGGCCGAACGAAGAGGTCGGAGAGACGAATTTCTTGCGATACAGATAGATGTTATCCTCCTTCATATCCAACTCAGGGAACACCTCTTTCTTGAGCATGGCCACCATCTCCTCAGGCATCATATCGTCCAGGCCCGCATGCTTCTCTGCCTCCGTGACGACGCGAGTCAGGCCACGATTCTTATTATAATAATGTGTCTCCACACGCTCGTCGGTCGTGATAGGCAAAACTGGCGCACCAGACACCACAGCCGTATCGACGAATTCCTCAATGAACTTGAACTTCTTCTTCCACTGACGGACATAGAACTCATCGAAGTTATTGAGCGAATACGTGATATTGTCATAACGGTTCTGCGTAAAGAAATCCTTACGCTCCGGTGCATAGTCATCCTTATGAGCAATGACATTGCGGATCAATGCCACAGCTGGATTATCCTTTCTGCGATAGCGCTCTTTCTTCGGCTTGACGACTACCTCCGACAGCTGAATATCACTAGGCACTAACTTGATCGTCACCGTCTGCTTGCGGTTACTAACCTTCACCTGCATCGGTTCATAGCCAAGGCTGCTGATCATGATGGTGCTACCTGCACGTACGAGCATAGAGAATCGACCCTCGGTATCTGAGATTGTACCGTTGGTAGTTCCCTTCTCGGCGATATTTACAAAGTCCAGTGGCAGATTCGTCAAGCTGTCTACAATCTGTCCCTGTAAGGTGACACGACTCGCGGTCCTGCCTCCTGTCTGGCTCTTTGTCTGACCCTGTCCTTGTGCTATCATTTCGCTGGGTGAGAGCGCAAACAATAGAATCAGAACGAAAGAGAATATATAGTTAGTTATTGTTCTCATTTTCTATAATACCTTATTAAAAAATAAAAGGGCAGAGTCTCCAAGACTGTACCCTTCTGAATTTCTATTTTAATGTGTTAATACCGGAAAAACCAGAACCAAATCCAGTTTTTCCGGTATTAGATTTTAAGGCCAAATAAAAATAGTGTTTATTTTAAGGTATCGTGTTATGGTTATGTTATTTAAGGTGATGCAAAGATAGGGTGTTTTTCTTTGCCCACCAAATTTTTCTATCAAAAAATATTTGTGCAATCTATTGTCAAAGCATTTATTTAACATTCGTTTACAAAATATTAAGTAAAATGAATGCAGTTTTGTCAATTTTATCGCACAAATCGTTTCGATTTTGCTTATTGGAGAGAACAAATGATATCTTTAGCGACATCTAAATGTTCCGGTTTGCCGCAATCTACCCATTTTTGACCTGTTACATCCACGCCTTGCACTCTTTTTTTCTGGCAAAGGTCTATGTAGAAGTCCATTATCGGAAAAATTGACTGTTCTCGAGCCTCCAGGAAGCTTAGAATCCTATGATCGACGACATGAATGCCGCTGAATGCATACTTTTCATATCCCATTTCTTCCAGAGTACAATGCAGATCATTACACAAGGTCGCGGGTTTGACCTCTCCAGTCGAAATATTCGTCCAGCCACGCATCCGATGCTTGTCATCAAACAGAAGATACCTCGAAGTCTTGCGCTGATTGATGGCCAACGTTGCGATTGCACTTCCGTCACCTTCCTGCTGTGCATCCAGGTGCTTTTTGTACAAATCTGCTAAATCTATCTCCGAGATAATATCCACATTATGTATCAGCACAGGATCCTCATTGTCAAAGAGCGTCATGGCAGCCTTGATGCCACCACCCGTGTCGAGTAGCATTTCACGCTCATCACTGATCTTGATGTCCAATCCGAAGTTATCATGTGCAGCCAGGAAGTCGATGATCTGCTGGCCGAAGTGATGCACATTGACAACAACATGCTCAAATCCTGCAGCCTTCAGCTTCTCTATCTGATGCTGCAACAGTGGCTTGCCAGCCACCTCTACCAGCGCCTTCGGTCGGTCGTTGGTCAATGGACGCAGACGGGTTCCTAATCCCGCTGCAAATATCATTGCATTCATTATCTTAAGGGTAGTTAAAGAGTAGTAAAAAGGGAGTGAAAGGGGAGTGAAAGGGACGATAGTAACGGTTTCGCGTTAGGGGAATATCGATAGTAAAAGGTTGCACGCAATAGTACTAACGTCCCTTTCACTCCTTTTTTACTACCCTTTCACTCCCCTTTTACTACCCTTCAGAAAGCTATACTCACTCCTTGGCGAGATTCCTCTTCCTCGAATCCCTCCGGGGTCTCAAAGTTATCCATCCACATCTGTCCTTTCTCATCCATCACGGCGTAGGAGAAATGCTTGATCCAGTCACCCAGAATGAAGAGTCTTGTGTTGCGCGATAGCATCAGGTCGAGCTCGATGTGACGGTGTCCGAAGATGAAATAATCCGTATGCTTGCCCTGAGGCTCCTCCACCTTCATCTTCTGCTTGGCAAACTGCACGAGGTGTTCCTTATCTTCCCCAAAGAACTCTGGGAAGTCATCGCCAGAGAGTCGGCTCTTCTTACTCCACCAATGAGCGAACTGTGTGGTCAGATCCGGATGTATCAGCTTGAAAGCCCACTGGCAGAACTTATTATGGAAGAATCCTGTCATAAACTTCAGCATCTTCGAGTCCTCCCCGAGTCCATCGCCATGTGCAATATAGAGCTTCTTGCCTCGCAGCTCGATCTCCTGCGCCGTGTTATGCAGCTCGCATCCCACTTCCTGCGGTATATAGTCGAAGATCCAGATATCGTGATTGCCCGTAAACCAGTGGATCTTGATCCCCTTGTCGCTCATCCTGCCCAACTGCCCCAGGAATCGTGTAAAACCCTTCGGCACGACATACTTGAACTCAAACCAGTAGTCGATGATATCGCCCACCAGATAAAGCTCCTCGCAGTCATCCTCGATCGATTCCAGGAAGCGCACCACACGACGCTCGTAAGCGAGCGGATCTGAAAGGGTACCAGCACCGAGGTGGAGGTCACTTAAAAAAAATACGGACCCTCCCCGACCCTCCCTCATAGGGAGGGAGTTCACCAGCTGATCCTTGGAAGTTAGCATAAATGATAAAAACTTATTCCGATAGATTTTCGACTAAAAAAGTAATTCTAAATCCCCCTCCCTTTGAGAGAGGGAGGGGAGGGTCAAAGGAACCCCAGCTCCAGCTTCGCCTCCTCCGTCATCATATCCTGATTCCACTCAGGCTCGAAGGTGAGTTCCACCTCGCACGACGCTACCTCGCGCAGGCCCTCCACCTTCATACGCAGATCCTCCATCAGGAAGTCGCCCTCAGGACAAGAAGGCGCAGTGAGTGTCATCTTGATCTTCACATGGCCACCCTCCTGCACGTCGATGTCGTAGATCAGGCCGAGGTCATAGATATTCACCGGGATCTCAGGGTCATAGACGAGTTTGCACACATCTACCACCTGTTTCTGTATCTCTAAAATTTCGTTTTCTGTCATATCCATTTATAATTTGGGCGCAAAGATAATCAAAATATTTCTTTTTATCAATGATTTTATTTATATATTTAAAATGTGTAAGAAAAATTCACTATATTTGCCGCGCTTTTTCAGTAAAAAATACAAAACATAACCATATAATGGAAATTGAACAGCAGTTGTCAGCCGCTATCAAGGCTGCCGTAAAGTCTCTTTACGACCTTGAGTTGTCCGATAAGCAGGTACAGCTCTCTCCTACCCGCAAGGAGTTCGAGGGCCATCTCACCCTGATGGTCTTCCCATTCATGAAGCAGACCCCTATCAAGAACCCTGAGCAGCTGGGCCAGGCCATCGGTGAGTGGCTCGTAGCCAACGAGTCGACCGTAGCCAAGTACAATGTCGTCAAGGGTTTCCTCAATATCTCGATCAATGCAGGTTCGTGGGTCGAGAAGCTCCAGGGCATCTACAGCAATGAGAGCTACGGCCTCCAGCCAGTGACCCCAGAGTCGCCACTCGTCATGATCGAGTACTCATCGCCTAACACCAATAAGCCACTCCACCTCGGCCACCTCCGCAACATCCTCCTCGGCTGGTCACTCAGCCAGATCCTCGAGGCATGCGGCAACAAGGTCGTCAAGACCAATATCGTCAACGACCGTGGCATCCACATCTGTAAGTCTATGCTGGCTTGGCAGAAGTGGTTCGACGGCGCTACCCCAGAGTCGGCCGGCAAGAAGGGCGATCACCTCATCGGCGACTGCTACGTAGCCTTCGACAAGCACTTCAAGGCCGAGGTCAAGGACATCCTTGCCACCGACGCAGAGATCCAGGCCATCGTCGTCAAGAACGAAGCTGGTGAAGTCGATGCCGAGAAGACCGCCGATGCACAGAAGGCTGCTGCCGAGGCTAAGTCTCCACTCATGCAGGAGGCTCGTGCCATGCTGCGCAAGTGGGAGGCTGCCGATCCTGAGGTTCGCGCTCTCTGGGCCAAGATGAACGAGTGGGTATATGCAGGCTTCGATGAGACCTACGCACAAATGGGCGTCGGCTTCGATAAGATCTATTACGAATCAAACACCTACCTCGAAGGCAAGGATCTCGTGCTCGAAGGCCTGGAGCAGGGCAAGTTCTTCCGCAAGGACGACGGCTCTGTATGGGCTGACTTCACCGAGCAGGGTCTCGACCAGAAGCTCCTCCTCCGCAAGGACGGCACCTCGGTCTACATGACCCAGGACATCGGCACCGCCAAGCTTCGCTACCAGGACTTCCCTATCGACAAGATGATCTACGTCGTAGGCAACGAGCAGAACTACCACTTCCAGGTCCTCTCGCTCCTCCTCGACCGCATCGGCTTCAAGTGGGGCAAGGACCTCGTGCACTTCTCTTACGGCATGGTAGAGCTTCCTAACGGCCGTATGAAGAGTCGTGAGGGTACTGTGGTCGACGCAGACGACCTCATGGCAGGCATGATCGATGACGCCCGTACCGCCTCTTCTGAGCGCCTCGCAGACATGACTGAGGACGAGAAGGAGAACGTCTATCGCATTATCGGTCTCGGTGCTTTGAAGTACTTCCTCCTCAAGGTGAACCCAATCAACAACATGGTGTTCAACCCAGCCGAGTCGATCGACTTCAACGGCAATACCGGTCCATTCATCCAGTACACCCACGCTCGTATCAAGTCGTTGCTCCGCAAAGCAGAAGCTCTCAACTCTAATCTCTCAACTCTAAACTGTGACGTCGAGATCAGCGAGAAGGAGCAGACCCTAATTCAGAAGCTCGTCGACTTTGAGAGCGTCGTGCTCCGTGCCGGCAAGGAGTACTCACCAGCACAGATCGCTAACTACACCTACGACCTGGCCAAGGAGTACAACCAGTTCTATCATGACACCTCTATCCTCAAAGAAGAGAACACCGACAAGCGTCAGTTCCGCCTCGTCCTCTCAGCCTGCGTAGCTCGTGTCATCAAGACCGCTATGAAGCTCCTCGGCATTGAGGTGCCAGAGCGCATGTAAATCAAATATCAGATATCAAATATCACCCTCGCTAAATGTGTGATGACACAATAGCGAGGGTGTTTTATTTTACTGCGATATCATTGAGCTCCCAGCGGCACATGATGATAGAAGTCATAGAGGGTCAGTGAGCAGAGGCGGTAGTAGGCCATCCAGAAGTCTGAGAGCGCTGACAGATAATTGTTGTGTGCACTCGCAGAGTCTTCAAATCAGAAGCTTCCGTTGTAAAATGCTCGTGTCTGAACGTAGCTAGGCTCGTAGTAAGCACTGGAATTGTAGTTATCTATCGCTTCGCAGATTGGAGATTGGTAAACGGCATGAATGGTTTGTATTAGATCCTGTCCTTGCTTTGCGATGGAGTCTATCAGTCGGGCGTAGACTTTCCCCATCTGCAGTGCCGTAGGGACTTTCTGGGTATATTCGCTATCTACCTGAGTCACATCTACGTTTCCCTCTGCCAGATTGTATTCTTGTTTCCAATCGCTTACGACCTGTTCAGGATTCAGACAATGATTCGTTTCAGCAATGGAGAGCTGACGAGCAAGACCATCGCTGCCAATCTGCGCCACAACATAGCGGTTGCGCTGCTTGATATTGCGTGCCACACGCTCTATCATGTAGCAAACGAAATAGAGGTCGTTGAAGGTGATCTCTTCGTCAGGGAAATAGATATTGCTCATTGTTTGGACTTTATTTCGTAGTGGTCAATGTATTTCAACGTTGATAGAGCCTTGTCATTGCAGAATATAATCTGGTGCGTAGGATGCTTGAATTTTACCAATGCCCAGAATACTTCTCTAGTAATGCGGTTAGCAAGGAAATCTTCCACATAATCCCATACCTCATCATCAGCCATCGGTCCTTCGACAATATCGTATGAGTGTGCTTCTCCATGCCTGCATGCAGCAACAAAGTTAAGCCACTCATCTGTCATCTCAGGGAATCTCTTTATGCTGAGTTCATCATTTGGCTCATACTCATAGATGCAGACAATATGGGGATTGCGTTTTGACACAGCCCATCGTTTTGCCTGTCGTTCCATCTGGGTGCAATAGAAACCATATCCGAAGTCCTTGGTATAACCTACGATTCGGATTTCCGGTTTTGTAACGACTGTATCTATTCCGTGATATAATTTCATTGTGAAAGTATTGCCTTGTCGAATATGATTTTCGTGCGCAAATTTCCCAATATTTCCCGTAATTTCCAAATCTTTCGGCTGAAATCTGCAACTTCCCTCACTTTTTCCCGCCTTTTTCTTGTTTTGTCAGAAATAAGCGCAGTATTTGTGTCTGGAAAATAAGATCCGCATAGTCGGATTCTGGGCGTCAGATCCTGGATGCAGGATTCGCATACCCGAAATCAGGGCGTCGGATCCTGGATGCGGGATTCGTATACCCGAAATCAGGGCGTCGGATCCTGGATGCGGGATCGGACGCCCTGAATGCAAGTGTGCGAATTATTGATCAAAAATACGTATAACAGGATATCAAAGAGCGGATAAGTGTTTTTTTATCGTTTCTGTCGATTCCCGTGGATTCTTTTCTCACGATACTCTCTTGCCGTGCATCTGAGGTTGCGCTCCATGAACTTCGAGAGCCCGGAGGAGGTCACAGAGGATGGGGATCTCAGATCCTCTTTTAGTGTCAAAGTAAAGCTGGGAGATGGTGATGATGGGGGTCAAATTGGTCCTCTTTAATTCTGAATGTACTTGTATTCTTTCTCTGCGTCGAAGCAAGGACAGGCCTTAGCGACTCCCGGCAGATCACGATGGCCGCAGATCCTGGCTTGTGGGAACATCTCGTGCCATTTTACGCCGTGAATTTCAACATCTGGTACACAATGTTGAAATTCATGACTATTGCATATCTTCCACTGTACCGTGATAAGGATGCCACAAAATAAAGGGACTTCCTGCAACCCTGACAACCAATTTTAATTCTTGAACGAGTGGATCGGCGCAGGGATGCGACCGCCACGGTTGACGAAGACGCTGCAGTCGAACGGATTGACAGGCATGATAGGCGCGTGACCGAGGAGGCCACCGAACTCGACGTTCTCTCCTACCTTCTTGCCGACGACTGGGATGACGCGGACAGCGGTGGTCTTCTGGTTGACCATGCCGATGGCAGACTCGTCGGCGATGATGCCGGCGATGGTCGTGGCTGGGGTATCGCCTGGGATGGCAATCATGTCGAGACCTACGGAGCAGACACATGTCATGGCTTCGAGCTTCTCGATGGTGAGGGCGCCGTCGTTGACGGCATCGATCATGCCCTGATCTTCAGAGACAGGGATGAAGGCGCCTGAGAGGCCGCCGACGTATGAGCTGGCCATGACACCTCCTTTCTTGACCTGATCGTTGAGCAACGCAAGGGCTGCGGTGGTACCCGGTGCACCGGTTCGCTCCAGGCCGATGGCCTGTAGGATGTCGGCAACGGAATCGCCGACTGCTGGGGTCGGTGCAAGCGAGAGGTCGATGATGCCGAATGGGATGCCGAGGCGGCGACTGGCCTCCTGAGCGACGAGCTGACCGACACGGGTGATCTTGAAGGCGGTCTTCTTGATGGTCTCACAGAGGACTTCGAAATTGGTGCCTTCTGGCAGATTCTCAAGGACATACTTTACGACGCCAGGACCAGAGACGCCGACGTTGATGATGGCTTCGGCCTCGCTGACTCCGTGGAAGGCACCGGCCATGAACGGGTTATCGTCAGGTGCATTGCACAGCACGACGAGCTTGGCACAACCGAGGGAATCCTTGTCTTTGGTGGCTTCGGCCGTCTGCTTGATGATGTCGCCCATGAGACGCACGGCATCCATATTGATGCCCGTCTTGGTGCTGCCGACGTTGACTGATGAGCAGATCAGATCGGTCTCCTTCATGGCTTGAGGGATGGAGCGGATGAGGAGTTCGTCGGCTCGGGTCATACCCTTCTGCACGGTGGCGCTGTAGCCACCGATGAAGTTGACGCCTACCTGCTTTGCGGCTTTGTCGAGCGTCTTGGCGATCTGCACGAAGTCCTGTGGGGTCTTGCAGCAGCTCGATCCGACAATGGCGGCAGGGGTGATGGAGATACGCTTGTTGACGATAGGAATGCCGTATTCGCGTGAGATGTCTTCGCCTGTGCGCACCAGGTTGCTGGCGTAGCGCAGGATCTTCTCATAGATGTTCTGACAGGTCTGCTGCACGCTGTCGGTGGCACAGTCAAGGAGGGAGATACCCATGGTGATGGTGCGGACATCGAGGTTCTCCTGCTCTATCATTTTGTTGGTCTCAAGGACCTCAGAGATGTTGATCATAGGAAGTAAAAATAACGTGTTATTTTTGCTTGTTTATTTTTGCTTGTCATCCTGAGGCTTGCCGAAGGATCTCGTAACTCATTATGATATGAGATCCTTCGCCTTGCTCAGGATGACAAGCAAAAAATTTCATTTTTTGCTTGTTTAGATTCTGTGCATCTTGTCAAAGATCTCTTCCTTCTGACACTTGATCTGCACACCCTTCTCTTCTCCGATCTGGCTAAGCGACTCACGAAGCTCGTCGAAAGCAACGGAACAGTTCTTGATGTCAACGATCATCATCATGTTGAAATACTCCTGGACGATGGTCTGACTGATGTCGAGGATGTTGACGTTCTTGTCTGCCAGATAGGTACAGACAGCGGCGATGATACCTACGGTATCTTTGCCGACTACGGTGATAATGGCCTTATTCATAGATGAAAAGTATTAATTACAGATTACTAATTACAGATTACTATTTGGGTTCTATAAGTATGGGTAGATAGAGCCTGGAAGGCTCCACAGCCCGTAGGGCGGTCTATAACCGGTTGCACCGAAGGTGCTGCCGGATAAGCCCCCCCCCTCTCCTCCCCCTATCTGTCTGGAAGACAGCACTTCCAATCAAGGTATTGTCTTCCAGACAAGTTGGGGGTGAGTTATCATCTATCCGAGGGCTTCGCCCCCGGTTATAGACCGCCCTACGGGCTGTGCAGCCTTCCAGGCTGTAGAGCATCCAAGCAAGTGCAGCTATAGAGCATCCTGGCAAGTGCAGCTGTAGAGCATCTAAGCAAGTGCAGGCTGTAGAGCATCCTGGCAAGTGCAGCCTTCCAGGCTCATTCTACCCTCAATAAATGTTATAGAACCTATTTTACTCCGCAAATTTACAAACAATCCGTGACATAAACAAGAAAAAGAGACAAATATCGAAATATTTGCCTCTTTTTATAATGATTGAATAGAAATTGCGAATTACAGAAGGGTGATAACTACGTCCTTCTCAGCCTCCTCAAGGCTTACTTTACCTTCACGTGCCAACCAGCCGAGGGCGAGGAAAGACTCCTTCTCCTTGAGCTTGGTAGCCTTCTTGAGATCCTTGAGAGTCATTGACTTGTTCTCATTGAGAGCGTTCCAGATAAGACCTGCATTCATTCCAATAGTTTCAGTGTTCATAGCGCAATAATAAATAAAAATTAAACCTTAAATAAACGTTTTTAATATTTTTTTGCACTGCAAAGGTACGAACTATAAATAATTTGTGCAAGTTTTTTGAGAAAAATCTGCAAAAAACCTGCACAAAACTATAATTTTTGCAATATCGGAAAGTCAAAACTTATTTTGTTTCGACTGCAATGTTCTCAGCAATAAGCTTATAGCCCTTTCCGTGGATGTTGATGATCTCGATCGATGGATCGTCCTTGAGATGCTTGCGAAGCTTGGTGATATATACATCCATCGAACGGGCATTGAAATAGTTGTCATCGATCCAGATGGTCTTCAGGGCGAAGTTTCGCTCGAGGATCTCGTTGGCATGTGAACAGAGAAGGCCGAGGAGGTCGCTCTCTTTGGTGGTAAGCTTGGCCTGCGTCTGACCTTCGATGCTATCATTAATAAGAAGCTGCTTCTGCACATCGAAAGTAAAGTTGCCAAGACGATATGCTACGACGTCCTTACCCTTCTTGCCCTTGACACGACGCAGGATGGCTTCGATACGGAAAAGGAGCTCTTCCATCGAGAATGGCTTGGTGATATAGTCATCGCCACCGATCTTGAAGCCTTCGAGGATGTCTTCCTTAAGGGACTTGGCTGTCAGGAAGATGATTGGAATGTCTGCATTGAGCGCACGGATCTCCTGTGCCATGGTAAAGCCGTCCTTCTTTGGCATCATGACATCGAGGATACAGAAGTCGTAACGACCCTTCATATAGGCCTTATAGCCTGCGTCACCGTCGCCATAGAGGTCGCAGAGATAGCCTTTTGCCTGAACGTACTCGCGGAGGAGCATACCGAGGTTCTCATCGTCTTCGCAAAGAAGGATGCGAAGCTTGTCTGGTTGTGGATTGATCATAATCGTATAATTTTAAATTTTCTATTCTTCTAATAAATTGAGGGTGATAATGAAAGTGGTGCCCTCTCCTACTACGCTTTCGGCCTTGATGTCTCCGCCATGATCCTTGACGATCTTCCAGACGTAGGCAAGGCCTAAGCCGAAGCCCTTGACATTGTGGAGGTTGCCGGTAGGTACGCGATAGAACTTCTCAAAGATACGCTTGAGGTCTTCTTTCTTGATGCCAATGCCGTTGTCTTGCACGCGGATCTCGAGCTTCTTCTCTCCCAGGTTGCGGGTCGAGACGGTGAGATGCAAAGGAACGTCCTCGCGCGAATACTTATACGCATTGTCCATGAGATTGAAGATTACGTTGCCGAAGTGCATCTCATCGATCATGCAGATATCGTCTTCTGCATCAAGGTGTTCCTCAATCTTTCCGCCAGCCTTCTCAACTTTGAGACGGAAGGTGCTACAGGCACTCTCAATGACGGCATTGACTGGAATGTCCTGCAGCTTGAGATTGGTCCTCTGACGATCGAACATGGACATCTGCAACACTTTCTCGACCTGGAAACGGAGGCGCTTGGTCTCATCGGCTATCACTCCGGTGATATGCTTGATCATCTCGGGCGACTTGGTCATCGCAGGATCATTGAGCATCTGTGAGGCCAGGGAGATGCTGGAGATCGGGGTCTTGAACTCATGCGTCATGTTGTTGATGAAGTCATTCTTGATCTCGGAGAGCTTCTTCTGACGGAAGACGACTACGATGACGAAGATGAAGAGAAACATCATCACACCCGTAAAGATAAATGACGGGATCATGAAATGCAAGGCCGAATTGACCAACAAGCGACGTCTGCCCGGGAAGTAGATGATCAGATTGCTGACGCGCGACGGCATCTGAACGCCAGGAGCGACCGTAGTCTTCGGGAACAGCATCTGACGATAGTTGCCCATGCTCTGCGCATCCTCCTCATTGTATCCTACTGACTTATAGGCATAGAGGCCATCAGGATCGACGATGCAGAAACGATAGTCGAGCGTATAGCCACGGCTCTCCATCTCGTCGTTGAACGTCTGACGAAGTTCTTCGATGTCGAGACGCTCCATGATCGGCTTGTCGTTGGTCTGATTGATGATGCGGAGTATCACATCGTCAAGCAGGTCGCGCTGGTAGATGTACTGCCACATGAGCATCTCCTGGTTGGAGCGCTGGATGTTGCGGATGGAGTTATGACCATGCTTCGGAGAGAGGCTGAACTGCCCAAACGCCAAAGAGTCTGTCTCACTGCCAAAGCCGAAAGGCGTAGAAGAGCTGTGACTCAGCTGCTCAATGAATTTACGCTGATCAGGGGTATAATATTCGTTGAGATATTTGAGTGTCTCCTGTCTCTCAAGCTCACGCTGTGTGGCATAGAGCGAGCGGCGGACAGCTTCGTCAAACTGTTCTTCTCGGGTGCTGATGATTTCGCCTAAATAGGTGAACTGCATCACTAAGATACCGATCAAAGCGATGAGCAATGCGATGCTGATAAACCAAATAGACTGTTTCTTCATTATTTTTGCTGTTAAATCTGCTGCAAAATTAACTTAAAATGTTAACATGACCAAGTTTTTTCTCGGAAATCTTAATTTTTTACCCTCAATTAACTTAAAAAAGACGATTTGTTAAACTTTTGGTGACAAATTTAAATAATTTAAGTTTCGCAAGTGCGGAACTCAGAAGTTATAGAGAAGTAAAACAGAAGTTATAAGGAAGTTATAGGGACGAATGTTCTTTAATCGAAACTTCTTTCTATCTTCCCAAATTGTAGGTATTGTCCTTATAACTTCTTTTAACTTCCTTATAAATTCCCTATAACTTCTCAATATGAGCAAGTTACTACTTGCGAAACTTGAATTAGTAATTAATAATCCGTAATTAGTAATCTGTAATTAATACTTTTCATCTATGAATAAGGCCATTATCACCGTAGTCGGCAAAGATACCGTAGGTATCATCGCCGCTGTCTGTACCTATCTGGCAGACAAGAACG
>JAZRVB010000234.1:0-4380 GCA_045598885.1 Bacteroidales bacterium | reverse complement strand
GGGGGCGTCATTTGAACTGTGTCAAGCGTTGAATCACGTTTTCTAAAATACCTATGAAAAACACCGGGGGAACGGCGTCGCCAAGGGGGCGAGCAGCCCCCGACGAGACATTGGTCGGTTTGTTTCTCATTTTGCAAAGCTACATCAATTTGAATCGTTCGCCAAATTTAATGGCAAGCTGCTGTGATATCTGGGCCCAGTTAGAAATGGGCATTGTCCATTTCTTCCGTATGTTGCGGTAAGCCAGATAGACCAGTTTCTCCAAGGCAGTGTCGTTTGGGAACACTCCCTTGTTTTTGGTGACTTTCCTTATCTGGCGATGGTACCCCTCCACTGTGTTTGTCGTATAAATGAGTCTGCGTATGGGCGCTGTATATTGGAAAAACTCGCTCAGCCGGTCCCAGTTGTCGCGCCATGACTTTATTACGATAGGATACTGTTCGCCCCATTTAGCTTCAAGCTGGTCAAGAGCCATTTCACCTGCTTCCTTGGTTACCGCACCGTAAACGGGTCTGAGATCCTTCATGAACTCCTTCTGGTGCTTGCTGCCGACATATTTGACGGAATTGCGAATCTGATGAACGATGCACAACTGGACCGAAGTGTCAGGAAAGACGCTTTTGATAGCATCCGGGAAACCCTTAAGTCCGTCAACGCAAGCGATAAGGATGTCTTTAACACCGCGGTTCTGCAGGTCTGTGAGCACACTCAGCCAGAAGTTTGCGCCTTCGCTTTTTGATACGTACATGCCCAGAAGATCCTTGTGACCGTTTCGATCTATGCCAAGGACATTGTATATGGCTCGGGTCACAGGACGGTTCTTATCGTCCATGACCTTGTAATGGATGGCGTCAAGCCAGACTACCGGATATACATCATCAAGGCTGCGATTGCGCCATGACTCCAGTTCGGGCAACACTCTGTCTGTAATCGAACTTATGGTTTCTGCCGACACCGAAGTGCCGACAGTCTCTTCAAGCCAACTGCTGATGTCACGGGTGCTGGTCCCTAAGGCGTAAAGACCAATAATGCGGTCTGCCATGCCTTCAGTCAGGAGCGTCTCGCGTTTCTTGATGAACTGAGGGTTGAATGAGGCATCACGGTCGCGAGGGGTGCTCACTGTAATGTCACCGACAGGTGTCTGAACCTGCTTCTGCATCTTGCCGTTGCGGCGGTTACCTGACTCGCGGGATTCCTGGGTAAGATGGGCATCCATCTCACCCTCTAGAGCCGCATTCACTATGTTCTCCAACATCGGAGCCAATGCTCCATTCTTTCCAAACAAGGGCTTGCCTGCCCTGATGTCCTCCAGAATCTGAGTCTTGAAGGAATTGAAATCTACATCTTCATTCATTATCATACTGTGTCTACAAAGTTATATCCTTTTTCTTTGCTTGACACAGTTCATTTTACGGCCTCCTTTCGTTTGCATGAGTGGCAATGCTCCGCAGATTCTGCATGTTGCCACACATGGTTTCTTCTATTCTCCGGATGAGGCGCAAAAGATAGATTACCTGCAGGGGTATAAGGATGCGATGTCGCTGTCCGGCTTGGTCTTGGCCGGTGGGAATGCGGCCTGGTTGGGACGTGAAGTGCCTGATGGCGTTATGGATGGTATTCTGACGGCTTCCGACATCGCCGGACTTGATCTTGGCAACACTGAAATGGCTGTTCTTTCTGCATGTCAGTCAGGGAATGGCCAGGTGACAGCCGAGGGCCTGTATGGTTTGCAACGTGCTTTCAAGAAAGCTGGTGTCAAAACTCTTGTTATGTCATTGTGGAATGTTGGCGACATGGTCTGTTATGAATTTATGAATTTATTCTATGCGAACCTTATGGATAAAAATAACAACTATAATAAACGGAAGGCATTTGATGCGGCCAAATCTATGATTCGTGCAAAGTACCCGGAACCATTTTACTGGGCTTGTTTTGTTATGCTGGATTGATGATTCTATATTTTTCTGCTATATGGGTTACATGATACCGCCTTATGACATGAATATGTGTGCAAACTGAGAAGAAAGTAACAATGCAGAAACAAGTATTTGATGAAATAAAACGGTTTTGTGGGAATGCGCCGGTGCTACAAAATGGATGGGTGTGTTTTATCTATAGAGGTATTCATTTCGTAAATGTCGTTGAAAAATCCGGTGGTGAAATGATTCGTATATTAATTCCACATGTTGCCAAGAATTGCGCTTGCTCCAGGGAAGAACTTGATGAAGTGGTGAATGAAATAAATAGAGAGGTTAAGTATATTAAAGCGGTGATTCGAACAAATGGCCGTGTATCACTGTCTTATGACCACAGAATCAGTGACGATAAATCAGTTGAGGTCATAGTACCGCACATGATTCGAACATTGTATGCAGCCTCAATATATCTGAATGGAAAGTTGAGTAGTATATAAAAATAGTAATTTCATTTTAAGGTTGCGCACGACACGGAATAGTGCAGAAATTATGAAGAAGGATTTTTTGGGTTTTCCTATTACCAATGGTAAGGTTTGGCAGGAGTTTGTGTCTTGTCTTTCTTTGTTTGCCTGTTGTATAATATTTGTTGTAATTTCTTGTACTCCAAGAGAAATAATACAAACTACTGAAATTGATATCAATGCTGGGATCTGTTACTTTAATGGTGTGAGTCTTTCGTTGAATAATCGTAGTTTCGCTGTCGGTGATTCATTGGTGATAACAGTGACATCCAAAAATGATGTCACCAAAGGCTATGCATTTGCTTTCATTGATCAGGAATGTATAGGTCGCTCAAATGAATATCCGTGTACATTCGAAAAGGAAATGAAGGAAGCCGGTACATTTGTCCTCACTTATGGTTATTCCGATTCGTATGTCACTTCGTTCGCCTCAGTTAAAGAAGGGCAATATATTTCAACTAATATTACGGTACGATGACAATTCAGATCAGATATTAATGTGTCATCTATCAGATATGATGGCGCAATCTCTGATTGCCTGAGCATTAGAAGTCATTTTGACCAAGGCGATATCTATTAGGATAATGTGAGTACTGATAGATTTTCGCCTTTCTGGTACTCTATTTCTGAATGAAAGTTGCGAAATAAACGAGAATGTTGGGTTACTTTATTAGCCATCGGCACATATACCAATGAATAATTACATTTTGAGGTTGCGCACGACACGGAAAAGTGCAGGAAATATGAAAAAGATGGTTTTAGGTATTGCTTTGATTTTGACAACTGTTGTTGCTGTATCTGCATTAGCGGACACAAAGCATGTTGAATGCTGTGAGCATGAGCATCTTTCAATGACTTCACACGTTTCGACTCAGGGAACACATTGCAATGGGACTGTGGGGTGTAGCTGTTCAGGCTTTTCTCCTATTACCAATGGTGAAGTCTGGCAGGAGTCTTATTGTAAGAATTGCGGACACAAGAAGAGTCAGCACAAGTGATCTATTATCAGGTGTTTATAAAAAAGAGAAACAATTGTATGCGTTTCAGGTCGAAGGCCAGGAGAGTGCTGAATGTCTGTTGGAAGTCGGCATTGGCGACTATCGGTGTATTTTGTGTCATCCTAATCTGGTTAGCCGCACGCCAGCAGTACGAAGAGCACTATGGATGGGATGCTCATTACTGGGATGCGGATCTGAGTGAGAATATCTGCGTCCATCACTTTCGTGAAAACGCAGTCAGAGTATATGACCGGAAGGCGGAGAAATATGTCACTCCAAGGCTGAAATGGGTGGCAAGTACTCCGGATAAGGATTCTCTAACCGTTTTCTGCGATAAGGATGGTAAACGTGGATTCCTGAATGTCAATACCGGCAAGGTTGTCATCGAAGGAAAGTATGAACACGCATGGATATTCTCAGAGGGGCTTGCCGCTGTAGTGGAACCTGACGGTAAGATGGGATTCATTGACGGAAACGGAGATTATGTCATCGCTCCGGAACTGGACTACATACCGTCGCACGACTATGTGTTCAAGCACGGTGTCTGCTGCATTCAGAACAGGGACGGATATCAGGGTCTGCTCAGTCGTGAGGGCGAGTGGGTAGTACCGCAGGAATACTCATTTATCGGCTATATTGAGCAGGCGGATATGTTCGTTCCGACTAAGGATAAGAAGGAAGGCCTGATTAGGAACGGCAGCTTCGAGTGGGTGCTGCCAATGGAGTATGATGACATAAGCTGGGCAGACGCACCGTCGGGAGAGGGATTCGTCCTGTACAAGGATTTCTGTTCGAAGCACGTCACCCTGGACGGAACGGTCATAGACGAATTTCTGATAGATGATACGGAGGAACTGAAGTATATGACCAGGTTCAACAGTGATGAGGCCGATGAATATGAGATTTCAGACAGAGTGATTGCGTTCAGAGTATATAATCTGTATG
>JAZRVB010000233.1:0-2671 GCA_045598885.1 Bacteroidales bacterium | reverse complement strand
CTGTACTGGGAAACGGCTCCTGAGCGAATCACAAAAATCATAGCCTTCCTCTCGTGCCAATGCTGCACCTTCAGGCATCCTCAGTTCCGGATAGTAGCGGATGAGCTGAGTGGAATCTGCCTCTACTTTACTGTTATATATAGTACCCTCCGACCTCTCGCCGTCAAGGGTCTCATAATATGCTCCTGAAGTGGCTCCGCTTCCTGAATAGAGCCACATGCCTTCGACATCCTGCAAGGCAACCGCCTTGCCATGTCTTCCGTCCGTCTCGATGACGATGGCAACGGCATCCTCCCCTTTCTCTCGGGTGACAATGCCGTCACCATGCAGGAAGAACCCCTTGCCGATGCTGTCCTCCGATGCGCGGTAGGCCATAGCGCCTTCCGTAGTCTCGGTGATCCAGCTGCTGACAATACGCATATGTCCTCTCTCCAGATAGAGGTTGAGCTGTGTGCGCGTACCCTTCAACAGATGCGGTACCATCGTCCTGGTCTGTACGGTCTCTCCTCCGACGGTAGCCATGACCATAACATCTGTCTGCTCTTCGCATGGCTCGATAGAGAAATCCCTCTCGAAAGGATGTGTCATCAGCTTGGAGAGTGCAGTCTCAGAAACATCCTGAGCGATGCCAGCTCCCTTGACAGTGACCTCTGTGAGAAGGTCTGTAGGACGGGCACTCTCCAGATGGATGCGTAACACCGCCTCTTCTGGCTGCTGCCATGTAACCTTCACTGAGTCACTCATACGACTGGCCATAGGTGTCTGCTGCTCGGGATGCTTACCAGAGCACGAGAGCATCATCACTGCCATCATAGAGGCTACTAAGCCTATGCTGATTTTCAAATACATATACGTCGATATTGTTATTTCTTGTAATTACATATAATTATATATATGTGTAAGAAAGAATTGTAAAGGGGTACAGCACAAAGAGGTACTGTACCCCTCTTTCAGAGTCGCTTCGAGGCGTTGAAGACAAAGATACCCTTGTCTATGTGCTTCGAATGCAAGCCGCGCTTCTGCTTGACAAGTATCAGCACGGTGCCCACAGCTGCAACGGCAGCCAATACAATGATGCCGGCAAGAAATCCGAAGATGATATAGAAGATGAAGAAACCGACTATACCACCACCTATAGTACCGGCGGCCCAATAGATGTACCGACCCTGAAGACCCATGAACACCAAAGGACTCTGCAGTCCCTTGAAGACCGGGTACTCAGAACGGCCTTCCTCATTCGTGTCCTTCATGGCTTACGCTCCGATACCGAAGAACAAAGGAAGAGCCTGGGCAGCAGCGATGAGGAAGATACAGGCACCAACGACCATCATGATCTTCTTCTTGACATCCTGCTCCTCGTTGTTCATGGCGATGTACACCGAGATAGCACCCACAACGGCTACGACACCTGCGATCGCATAGCAGAGCTTGACGACGATAGGTACGTACTTGGCGATCTCCTCAGTGACGGTGGCAAGGGCAGTAGTACCTGCCGAATAGTCACCAGCGGAGTTCTGGGCCATCACGAAGCCGCAGCCGAACAACATGACGGCTACAGTCATCATGAACTGCTTGTTAAACACTGTCTTGCGCACACTTACGCCAAGACCACGGAACATGCGGCATACGTCATTGCCGATACCCATGCTCTTCTTCTTGTTCTTAAGAAAAGAGATTTTCACGATTTAGATTCTCTGTTAAGGTTAAACAAAAAAGGTTATAAACACAATACACTCGTTGCAACGGAGTTATAAATTCAGAGGAGAGTGTCTCTCCTGTCTATGTCTTTCAGTAAGGTCAGTAAAAGTAAAAAGTGTGTTTTTCATGGTATCAGCTCAAGGCCGATACCGTATCAGACTCCATATCCGAAGAAGGCTGGCATCACCATCGTAGCACCGATAAGGAAAAGACATGCGCCGACAAGCAGCATGATCGCCTTGGCTACTCCCTCTTCTCCCTGGCTCATCTTCATGTATATCTGAAGGGCAGCAACGATAGCCACTACACTCGCTACGGCATAGACGATATATACAACATAGAGCATCATCGTAACCACATAGTCGTGCATCGAGGCCAGGGCATCCGCTCCCCAGCTGTAATCTACGCCTCCACATCGGGCGAAGGCAGAGACGGCAGGGAGCCAGACAAGCATCAGTAACGGTATTCTCTTCATCCTATTCCATCCTACGTGTTATGTCTGTTTCTCCTTTTCCTCATCCAGATCCACCTCCTTCGGTGGATGGATGCCGAACTTCGGGCCCTGCTGCTGGCTGGCAAGGATAACGTCCTGGTAGTCTTCCATGGACATGTCGCTGAGATAGCCTTTCTCCTGCGTTTCCAGCTGCGTCGTCTCTGACTCGGCTTTCTTCTCTGCCTCAGTAGGCTCCTTCGGCGGCTCAGGCTCATCACCTTCAGCACTGTCTTCCGGCTCCTCTTCAGGTTCTGGCTCCTCCTCATGCGGAGGGGCTACTGGCTCTGGTACCACGGTAGGCTGCTCCTCATCCTGCATGTCATCGACCTTGAACGTCTCGCCATGACCCGTGTCCTTTTTCCCCATCTTATGCAGGTCGAACCAGATGACCACTGCATAATAGATCACGATAACCAACGTGAAAACGGTAGCAAATATTCCAAATGGACTCATATTATATAATATATTATTGTTACTTTC
>JAZRVB010000232.1:0-70072 GCA_045598885.1 Bacteroidales bacterium | reverse complement strand
GATGAAGACTCCCACTTCCCATGTCAAGAAAAGTCAGGGTTAACTCGCATAGTAAAGACCTACCAGGGTTAAGACATCAAAGTAGTCAACTGAAGGTAGGGTTAAGTATAAATCCAGTCAAGTTTTTTCAGGGAACTACATAATAATGTATGATATAATTCGTGACAATCTATGATAATTCAAGTGTGAAGTAATTACATTCCCTGGAAGACTCCATTGATCTGCTCGCTGCTGCTCTTCACATCGAGCACATCACTCTCAATCTCGGTGCGACGTGTCTGCTGCTTGAGCTTGAGGTCACCGAAGCGATAAGAGGCATTGGCGAGGATGGTGGCCATAGAGACCTTGGTGGTACTTTCGTTGGTGTAGCCGGTACCTTCTGAGGTCATCTTCATGGTCATAGTGCTATGGAATGGATTGACCGTGTTGATACCCACGCTGAGGCGATCATTGAGGAAGGTCTTGGTGAGGCCCAGCATGTGCATGTTCATGCCTGCTGACTCGCCCTGTAGGGTCACCGAAGGGGTATTGACCATGAACATGGCAGAGAGCTTGAGGTCCCAAGGGAGGGTCTGCTGGAGGTTGATCATGGCCATCTCCTGAAAACCGCTGTTCTTATAGCCCATCTGCGAAGCACGGAGGTCAATGTATGAGGTGGTACTGTTGAGGGTCAGTCGGGTCTTGGGGGTGAGGCTCAACGACGCGAAGAGGCTCAGTGCGGTATTCTGGCGCTGCCCGATGTTCCCGTAGGTGCTGTAGAGCACGTTATCGGCGAGGTAAGAGTAAGATTCTACGCCATTGTCGAGGTACGAATAGCGGAGGCTGGCATTGAACATCGCCTTGGCAGAGAAGTAGTTATAAGTAAACTGGAGGTTGTGCGACTTCTCTACTTCGAGGTTAGGATTACCGAAGCTGATGTTGTGCAAATCCTGGGTGTTGCGATAAGGATTGAGCACCGAAATGCCTGGGCGGCTGATACGCATATTGTAGCTCAGCGAGAGGTTATTGCCATAAGTTGGCGCATAAGAGAGGGTGAGGTTTGGTACCCAATTGTTGTAGGTCAGGCTGAAATTCTCGCCATTGCCCTTATTATAAGTCACATCCTGCGAGGTGAACTCATAGCGGAGGCCAGCCTTGAGGGTCACCTTGCCTAAGGTCTGCGAGAAGGTGCCATAAAGGGCGCCGATGGAGTTCTGGTGCTCATAATCGAGCAGATCAGAGATACTGGTACTCTTGCGATAGACGTACTTACCGCCGGCCTCGAAGGTATTGGACGTAGAGAGTGGACGGGTGTAGTCGAGCTGTAGGGTGTGCTCGGTCATATTATTTTTATCAACACGATCATAATCAGTCATATTAATACCCGAATACTCGGTGAGCATATCGTTCTTGCGAGGGGCAGTACTGAAGCGATAAGCCGTGGTGAGAGTGTGGCGTGGATTGTCGCTGTAGGTGTGCGTATAGTCGACACTGGCGTTGAGCGACGTATTGCGCATCTTATTATTATTGGTCTGGGTGTAGTCGCTGCCAGGCACGGTGCTGGTGAGCATGTCCATGTCTGTCTTTGAGTTCATATCCATGAGGCTCACGGTGGCAGAAAGAGTGTTCTTCTCATCGAACTGGTAGTTTGCATCGACCGTAGCGAACGCCATGTTGCTGCTACCCTTGGTCGTGGTGTTGGAGGTAACGGTGGAACCCTCGGCAAGGTTCTTTCTCACAGAAGTGGATTCAATTTCCGGAGTGTTAATATACATATCGCTGGCATTGACCGAGAGAGTGAGCTTGTCTTTCTGCACCATGACGTAAGCATTGCCGCCAGTCACACGGTTACCGCTTTGCAGGGACACATTGCCTGTGTAGCCTTCCATGCCCTGCTTCTGGTCGGTGATGAAGTTGAGGATGCCACCCACGCCCTCAGCGTCGTACTTGGCACCAGGGTTGGTGATGACCTCTATGTGCTTGATACTCTGCGCAGGCATGGCTTTGAGTACGTCCTTAGGACTACCGCTGAGCATCGGGCTTGGCTTGCCGTTCATGAAGATCTGGAAGTTGGAGCTACCATTGACCTGGATATTATCCTCTCCATCGACAGTGACCATTGGCACCTTGCGGAGCATCTCAAGCAGGGTGTTTGACTTGGCATCAGGATCATCTTTGACGCTGTAAGCTATCTTGTCACCCTCGACCTTGATGAGAGGTTTCTGGACAGCGACAACAAATTCGTCAAGATTATGTACGACACCGATTTCGTTGGTGGTAGAGTCAGCGATCTCGTAAGATACTTTGGGTTGAGCCTTCGCGTTCTTATTCTTTTTCTGCGCAAGTGCTGGAGTGGTCATAGCTGATGCGAGGAGGATTCCTGCGGTGAGGAACAGGGTTGAGTTCGTTTTCATAATTATTATTTATAATATGTCATCCTACTTAGAATGACAATGGGTTAATATTTACTTTTTGACACCGCAAAGGTAGCATGATTTCACACGATAGAAAAATAGATTTCGACGAAAACACCCCTGTATTTCGACGAAAACCTGCATTTTTTTCCGATTGTTCGACCATCTACCCTATTTTCTTCGACGATTATTGGAAATTTATCATTTTTTCTTTATCTTTGCACACATAATGAGCAGGCTGCAACAATAAATAATTGAATGTCAAACATGGAACCCATTTCTGTAAAAGTACTAATCATCGGTGGAGGACCTTCGGGAAGTTCATGCGGCATTACGCTGCAGAAGGCCGGCGTGGATTGCTGCATTGTCGATAAAGCCAAGTTTCCACGCGTGAAGCTCTGCGCAGGACTCTTCACCCACAAGTCTCAAGAGTCTTTATTAAGCATTCTTGGCCCTGAAGTTTATGCCAATGCCATGAGCCAAGTCCTTGTAAGCAAAGAAAAAGAATTCAGTTTATGGCTGCGCGATAAGAAACTGGTGGGGTGCAACCAGCCACATACAGCAGAATTGATAGGAGTTCCTGATGACGGGACAGGATGGGATGGCTATATCCATCTGGTTGATCGTCCAACCTTAGATAACTATCTACTCCGTCATTATCAGGAGTTGGGAGGCCAGCTCATCGAGGGTAATGGATTGAAAGACATTAATTTTGAAAATAAAATAGCGACTCTTTCCTCTGGGCAAACCATCAGCTACCAATACCTTGTGGCAGCAGATGGCGCAGCAAGCCGTACTGAAAACCTGCTGAAGAAATATAGTAAGGATTTCCTGGGGAAAGGTCCTGGCACTTGTACCTGTCTTGAGATCAATGTGGATCGTGAAGACCTTGACAATGACGGTGTCCGAATCTATTTTGACATCATCCCTAAAAGCTATGCGTGGCTCTTCGCCAAAGGCAAGAAGGTCTGCTTAGGTCTTGTCAAGCTATACAATGAAGATATTGATCTCCAAGCATCTATGCGCGATTTCTGCAAAATGCTTGGCGTGAAGAATATAGAGAAATATCCATTCAAAGGCGCACTCCTCCCCTTTGGCAATGTGATGAAGAAGCCACTCTGGAAGGATCATGTGCTCTTTGTGGGCGACGCAGCCGGTTTGGTCGAGCCATTGACCGGAGAAGGTATTTTCTACGCCTTGCAGAGCGGCTATGATGCTGCAAAGAGCCTGATCAGTGGAAACCTAGCAGAATACCTCTCGTCTGCAGATGTTTTGCACGCTATCATCAAGAAAGGTTGCGGCTATCAGAAAATGCTCGAGAGTCCTGTATTCTCAAAGTTCCTCTTCGAGCATGCTTCGCGCAATGAGCGATTCATCACCTATTTCTATCATACACAGATAGAGCAGCGCAGCACAACTCCTTTCTGGATGACTTGCCTGAAATATAAGTTTTCGGATAAAAAGAAGATGGCACGATAATCTTTAAAACATACATTAAAAGAAAAAAAAATGCTATTGAAGAATAAAAAAATCGGGCAATCGTTTGTTAAAACAAAAAAATATCAGTAAATTTGCACGCGTTATTTTTGTGTTTTTCACTCCTTATTAATATATAAAGAAAACTACTATGCAAATAGGATTTGATAACGACAAATATCTCAAAATCCAATCTGAGCATATTAAGGAACGTATTGCCAAGTTTGGCAACAAGCTCTACCTCGAGTTAGGTGGTAAACTCTTCGACGATCATCATGCTTCACGCGTACTTCCAGGCTTCCAGCCAGACAGCAAACTGCGCATGTTCAAGCAGCTGGCTGACCAGATAGAGATCGTCATCGTCATCTCTGCTCTTGATATTGAGAAGAATAAGGTGCGTCAGGACTTGGGTATTACCTACGACATGGACGTGCTGCGTCTGCGCACAGAGTTCATGAACCGTGGCTTCATGGTCGGCTCGGTAGTCATCACCCACTACAACGGACAGAGCAGCGCTGACACCTATCGCCAGAAGCTCGAGCGTATGGGCATCAAGGCTTATTATCACTACACTATCGAGGGTTATCCTCACGACGTGGCGCTCATCGACTCGGATGAAGGCTTCGGTAAGAACGACTACGTAGAGACCTCTCGTCCACTCGTCATCGTCACAGCTCCTGGTCCTGGTAGCGGTAAGATGGCTGTGTGCTTGAGCCAGCTCTACAACGAGCACAAGCGCGGAATCACCGCTGGTTACGCTAAGTTTGAGACCTTCCCTGTATGGAACCTCCCTCTCAAGCACCCAGTCAACATCGCCTACGAGGCTGCTACAGCTGACTTGAATGACGTCAACATGATTGACCCATTCCACATGGATGCTTACAACAAGATCGCCATCAACTACAACCGCGACATTGAGATCTTCCCTGTGCTCAATGCGCTGTTTGAGGGTATCTATGGCGAGAACCCATACAAGTCTCCAACTGACATGGGTGTCAACATGGTAGGTTACTGCATCAGCGACGATGAGGTCTGCTGCAATGCATCGAAGGACGAGATCATCCGTCGCTACTACACCGCACTCAATCACATGGCTGACGGTGAGGGTAATGAGCATGAGGTCAGCAAGATCGCTCTCCTCTTCAAGCAGGCTGGTATCAACAGCGCTTACCGCAAGACCACGGTGGCTGCACGTGAGCAGAAGGAGCAGACAGGCCACACCTCTTCGGCTATGGAACTCGAAGATGGTACCATCATCACCGCACACAGCAGTGAGCTCCTTGGCTGTAGCGCCGCATTGCTCATCAACGTGATGAAGCACCTCGCAGAGATTGACCACGAGCTCAAGCTCATCCCACAGGATATGATTGAGCCAATCCAGAAGACCAAGGTAGAGTACCTCGGTGGCCACAATCCACGCCTACACACCGATGAGGTGCTCGTAGCGCTCAGCGTACTCTCTCAGCACGACGAGAACTGCCGCAAGGCGCTGGCTCAGCTGCCTAAGCTCCGCGGCTGTCAGGTACACTGTACCGTTATGCTCTCTGATGTGGATCGTAAGATCTTCAAGAAGCTCGGCGTAGGATTGACTTGCGATCCGGTAAAGAAGTCGAGATTATAAGCCAAGCAGGATTCATCCCATTGTCATCCTGAGTGAAACGAAGGACCTCACACGAGACAAATTCGAGATTCTCGATTTCGTGTGAGGTCCTTCGCTGTGCTCAGGATGACAATGGGGTGATAGTTTTATTCAGAATGGCATAGGGAGGAGCTATCAGAAATCAGATCTCCGTGCAGCTTACACTTCCGTTGTGGCTGATCTTTGCCTCATATAGTTTCTTATCAGCCAACTCGTAGATTTCCTGCAAATCATGCTCTGAGCCCGCAGGGACAAATACTGCACCGCAACTGAGGCATGGCGTTGAACGGAGCTGAGGGATCTTGATCTTCTTCAAACGTTCCTTGAGTGGAGCCAGGATAGAAGGAATTCCCTCCATCTGACCCTGTGTCACAGTTTCCGGATTGGTGATAAAGACAACGAACTCATCGCCACCCAGGCGCATCACCACATCGTGCGGATACACCTCGCTCAGAGAACGAGCCACCTCTATAAGTACCTGATCGCCTACCGGATGACCCAGCTTATCATTGATCATCTTGAAGTAGTCACAATCGAAGATGGCATAGATGGAAGGTTCTCGACGACGAAGCATATCGTTGATGGCTCGCTCACCGGAATAACGGTTCATGATGCCCGTAAGTGCGTCACGCATAGCCGCCACGCGCAAGACATTGAGTTCCTTGTGATGGTCTGCCGCTGTCTCTGTGGTGAAGATAGCGGTCATATACTGGCCCTTAGAATCCATCTCACCCGGCATGATACGAGCATGGCACCAGCCGATATTCTTTGTCAGGTACTCATACGAGATAAAGCGGTTTGTCTGGAAGCGGTCATTGAGCGTAATCTCACTAATGAAATTGCGGAAGCCGTCATGAAACTCTTCATCCACATAGTACTGACAGAAAAGCTCACCCAACTCAAGTACGTTATTCACCTTCTGACTGGCTGCACGTACAGCAGCAGTACCTTGCAGAAGCTTGAAAGAATAATCGTGCAAATCAATGAAAATCATTGTCTCATACGAGTGTCGCATAATGTCAGTCATGGCAATCTGCTCGTTGAGCATCTTGATGGTCTCAAGCATCCTGTCACGTGTCAGATAGACATCCAGGAACTGACCGACAACAGTAGTCACCTTGCCTTCATTGTCGAAGAGACAGGTATACTCGGTGCATACTTCAGTACCTTCCTTGTTCATAAACTCCTGTGTGCCTGTCTTCGGGAAATCCGGTTCGCAGACGACACGATTGAGAATCTTCACAATATTATGATGCACTACCTCATCGAAGTAATAGTTCGGAGAAACCTTGCTGAAATTCTCAAAAGCAAGATGCTGCTGTTTCCCTTCTGAATCATTGCAGAGGATGACCATGACATCCTCACCTACTTCATAACGGAAAAGTTTGAAGTTATTTCGGTTGATAAGCAGCTTATTACGCTCCAACTCAGAGCGCAACAGATAACGTACCTGCTGCTCACTGAGTTGGTCAATATAGTTGATGTCAAACGCTTTCATAAAATTCTTATTCTTCACCCATAAACATTGGATCCCAGGCTGGAAGCATGGTTGGCTTCTGCTTGAGCATGTCGAGGTACTTCTGGCCAACATATTCCTTCTTGATGACAAGGCGGAACATATACTCATTGAACCACTCATCGGTCATGATCATGTGCCCCTTATGGCCGCTGCTAGCACCCCATGAGTTCTCTACCATCCACTTGTTGACCTTGAGATCCTTGGCATTCTGGTCAATGTCAACGGCGACCATGGTCATGGCGTGGCTCGAACCCGAAGCATGGGTCATGACGCGCTGACGCTTGTCCATAGTGAAATTGGTGCCGAGGAGCGACTCGTAGTCGTAGTTCTGCAATGAGAGGATGCCACGCTTGCGATCAGAGAACTTACCCACGTCGCAAGAGAAATACATGGCAGTATTGTTCTTCAATGACTCGATGGCCAATGGCTTGATCTCGTCGACAGGGAGGTTGAGGTAAACCCAGTCGTGACCATCGTAGGTGTGGCGGTCATACTCAATCTGATAGGTCTTGTAATACTCACGGGTCGGATCATTCATCACCATGAGGTAGTTATCATAGAGAGCCTCATCCTGCCAGAACTTCTTATAGAATGACATTGGCGTATAAGTCTCGGTGCTGACTACCTCATCCTTAGCGTTGCGTTGTGTCCAGGTAAACTCTGTTGGAGGGACACCGTAAGCGAGAGTGAGGATGCGATAGATGGTGCCAAGCATCTCAACCTTGGTCTTCTCAAGATCCTTGTTGATAGCAATGTCGCTCTGACGGGTCTTCACATTGTTACCCTTGTCACGGAGCTCAAGCCCCATCTCACGGAGCTTGAGCTTCAGAAGGTTGGTGATCTGACCCGTGTTAGCTGCCTGATAAGTATCTGGCATCACCTCTGATGGAACCACACCATACTTCTGTACAAGGTCAGCCACGCCGCAGAAGGTACCACCGTCAGAGAGTGGGTTCTGGAAGAGCCAGTCGACCATACGATCGTCCATTGGCTTCTTGCGTGTGTCAATGACGCCCTGCAGGAAGAGGTTAGCTTTCTCCAACTGGTCGTAGAAGAAAAGGTAGCACTGCGAGAGCTCAAGACCTGGGAGGTTATACTGGTTAATGGCCTTGCTGCGAAGGACGTTCATGCCGGTGAAGAGCCAGCAGCGTCCACTGCTTGCCTGGTTGGTAATACCTTTATTAGGTACACGATAGGTGAAGTGATCATCGGCAGGGATGAGCGTAGACACATCAGTAGCCAATACATTCACGCTGTTGCCAGCCAATGCATTACGGATAGCCTTATCAGCAGGGGTCTCCTTCTGCTGCAACTGCTGCAAAACTTCTGGAGTAATAGCTTCTTGTGCGAATGCTGTGGTTGCAGCAAGAGCGAGGAGTGAAAGGATAGATTTCTTCATTATTATTTATTTTTAGGGGTTTACATATAATTTTAAGGGGTTTACGTATACAAGAATCTCTTGATCGACTTCTTCGGTGTCTTCTCAAACTCCTCCTGCACCAGCTCAATAGCATTGATATGAGCATACGATGGGAAGTTCTTATTGACGTCACCCTGGCGGCTGTGAAGCAGCTTCAGGATAGCTTCATCATCGGCCAAGCCAGCGGCAGCAGCTGCCTTTCGATCCGGGAAGACAAGGGCTACGAGACGGTGCTCACGCTGTACGACAACGCTTTCTACGACGTATGGAAGGCCATTGACCACCGCTTCAATCTCCTCTGGATAGACATTCTGACCCGATGGAGAGAGCAGCATGTTCTTGATACGTCCACGGATGAAGATATTCTGATCAGCATCCATCACACCCATATCGCCGGTATGGAGCCAGCCGTCAGCGTCAATGGCGCGCTGAGTAGCCTCCTCATTTTTATAATAGCCAAGCATGACGTTCATGCCGCGGGTGATGATCTCGCCAGGTGTGTTAGCAGGATCAGCGCTGTCAATACGAACCTCCATGCGAGGAGCCGGACGGCCACAAGAGGTCGGGACGAACGACTGCCAGTCGCGGTATCCGATGATCGGAGCGCACTCGGTCATGCCATAGCCGACGGTGTATGGGAACTTTATGTCTTTCAGCACAGCTTCCACCTCGCCATTGAGACCTGCGCCACCGATAATGACCTCGTAGAAGTTGCCACCGAGCGCGGTGTAGAGTCCTTCTCGGAACTTCTTCTTGACGATACTTCCCACCAAAGGTATGTTGCGCAGCACCTTCATCAGCGGTGCATTGTACTTAGGCATCAAGCCTTTACGTACTACCTTCTCTATGATCATTGGCACCACGACGATCAGATCTGGCTTAACGGTAGTCAGCGCTTTGAGGATGATGTTAGGACTCAGGGCGCGATTGAGGAAGGTGATATTGATGCCGACGATGAACTCATAGAGCAGTTCGAAAGCCATGCCATAGAGGTGAGCTGTCGGAAGCATCGAGACAACCTTCTGTCCCTTGCCCAAGAAAGGAAGGACCTCTTTTGCAAAAGCCATGTTGCTCCACACGGCACGCTGAGGGATCATGACACCCTTCGGTTCTGAGGTAGTGCCACTGGTGTAATTGATCATCAGCAATTCGTCTGCACTCTGTTTGTGATAGGTGACATCCGCAGGCTTAAAGCCTTCTGGATATCGCTTAGCGAAGAGCTCATCAACCAAATCCTGCTTCTCAAAGGTACAGATCTGCAATTCAGGCAATTCTTTCTTAATATCGATCGCTTCAAGCGTCTTCAGGATCTGCTGGCTGACGAGCAATACCTGCGCCTCGCTGTGATTGACCAGACGGATTACCATGTCTGGTGTAAACTCATTGAGCAAAGGTACAGCCACAGCACCGTACGTGAAAGCAGCCAGCAAGCCAATACACCACTCAGCACTGTTTCGTCCGCAGAGTGCCACTCGGAATCCTGGTTGCAAACCAGCCTCCTGCCATGCCAGATGATAGCGGGCAATACGCTCACCCACCTGAGCATAAGTATAACTCTCGGCTTCGAAATTACTCAAAGCAGGTAACGTCCAATACGTCTGTATCGCTTCTTCAAGTAATTCATTATAAGTTTCTTTCATTGTATATAGAATTTTATAAATTGTCCTAACTTAGAACGGATATCCTACCGCAAAATGCACTGTGTTATGATTTGAACGGAACGGATGTTGGATGGCCCATGTCTCGTCTGCATCTGCTGATGGATCATGCGCCTTGAAACCCCAGTCGAGTCGCAGTATCACAAAATCCGTGACCACACGCAGACCTAATCCCCATGACGCAGCAATTTGTTTATAGAAATCAGAAGTAATCTCTCCTCCTTCCTGATGCTCGTAAGGCTTGATTGTCCAGACATTTCCTGCATCGACAAACATCGCTGATTCGAACTTCCAGAAGAGTTTAGTGCGCAGCTCGACAGAAGCATCCAGTCGCACGTCGCCACATTGATTGAAGTAGTTAAACTTCTTCGTGTCCGCACTCTTATACCTTCCAGGACCCAGCTCTCGTACTGACCAGCCGCGCACTGAGTTGGCTCCACCGCTGTAATAACGTTTCTCAAATGGCATCACGTCACTGTTGCCGTAAGGTACAGCCACGCCACCGGCAGCTCGCAGAGCCAGACGGCTGCGCTCAGAGACGAAGAGGCTGCTACTCCAGTCGATGTCCAGTCGGGCATATTGCTCAAAAGGCTGTGCTACAATCTTATATCGCCCGTCCACCTCCTTGGCATTGAACATACTACTAAAGCCAGAGAGCACATTGCCCGCTATCTCAGGATTAATACGCAATGACCACAGACGCTGGCGTGTCTGCTGCTGACGACCAGTGGTGAGGGTATTGTTGCCCAGGTAGAGCGTGTAGTTCATACCTAAAATAAAGTGGCTGCTATAGCTGCTGTAACTGATCGGACCTAAGTTCTCGATCAGCTGCTTGAAGGTCTCGCTCTGCTCCGGAAGATGCACGTAGCTGAGATTGAGAATATCCCAGACATGATGAGCTGACAGCGAGTTCCATTTATAGCCGAAAGCACCTTGTGTGATGATACGCGTATACTCCGGACGGCTCTGGTGCGAAAAGCTCGCCTTGAACTGCGAAGAAGCACGGCTCTTGCGACGCGTCTCCTCACTCAGGAACGGGAACATGAAGCGTGGAATGTCTAACCCGAACTCAGCGGCATACTCCGAGTAGTTCTTGTTGACCAGATTCTCCACATTACCGCTCAATGCCTCATAGCCACCCTTCAGTCGTGCAGTAAATGCCTCACTACCACGGAAAAGGTTACGATGCTGATAAGAAAGCGCAACAGCAAAACCCAAGTCTCCAGCCGTATTGGTGCCATCGACCTCAAACTGCACAGCGTGGTTGCTCTGCGGAGAAAGATAAACAAAGCAGTCAAGCGCCGGCTCCTCTCCTTCTGCCGAGACAGCTTCCACACGAAGGTTAACGTAGCGCAGGATGTGCAGGCGGCTCAAAGCAGCGTATGTGTTGCGGACGGCACTCTCGCTGTAGAGTTTGCCAGGAATGACCTCACAGCTACGCAACAATACCTGATCGCGCAGATAGCACTTATCTCCCGAGTAAGTCAGGTCATAACCCGGTGCATCGAGCTCGCGGAATTGCTGTGTCAAAGAATCCGTACCCGTCTGAGACAGGATATTGAAGTTAGCGAGGAAATGTACCTTGCGGATGCGCCACTGCTGGTGTCTGCCATCAATACGTACAGTCAGATCGACAGCCTCCTTCCCTTGCAGCGTGTCAGCAATGTACGAAATATTCTCCTTATTGAAATCCCAGTAGCCATGCTCACGCATCATCGTCGTAATGCGCTGACGCTCACCTTCGAGTGTGCTATGATCCAGCAGCTGACCGATATGCAGCTGACTGCGATCAGCATCGTCCATTATCGTAGCATTCAGCGTCGTATCCATCACCAGATAACGAATCTCTGCCAGACGGCGAGGACGATTGCTCGTGATATTATAGATCACTCGCGCTTTCTGATTTTCTACGACAGTACGGTGCGAAACCTCAGCATCGAGGAAACCCTTGCGCTGCATCACCAGTTGCATGGCACGCTCAGTACGCTTGGCAGATTCCTCATTGTATACTGGTGGCGCAGAGCCGAGCCTCCCTCGCATCCTGTGCCAGACGGTCAAGGTGTCAGGGTGCCACATCCACGCTCCCATCGGCAGGAAACCGAAGGTGCGATGATAAGGCTTCTGCACCGTCGCCATCTTCAGTTCCGATGTACTCGTCGTCTGTCCGTCAATGCGAACCTCCACCCTGCTCACGACAGCCTCTCCCTGAGGGATGTGACGTGCTACGCGACAGCTGGTGACTGTCAGCATCAGTAAGAACAGAATTATGTAGAGGAAATGTCGCAAGCTTTATCTGTTATTTTTTACTTGGTATTTGTCAAGTTAATTGACCTTCCACATCTTGAGCGAAATATATCCGTCGCCAAAGCCTGGGACACATACAAAGATGGCATCATTGAGCCAGCCATACTTGCTGTCACGTGGAGCCTCGAACTTCGGCGCTGTGCGGAAGTAGAAGCCGTCAGGACCATTGTTGAGGATTCCGACGTTACGGACATGGATATTCACGCCATCGTCTGTACGGATGGTATAGATGGCTTCGAGCTGTGTGCGACCCGTAGCCTTATCGACGAGTTGATGATCAGCGCCACCTGGGATGATGGTGCCACGGCCGGCAGGACCCGAGAAAGTACCACCGGTGATAGGAATGATGTTTCGTGTACCGAAGTAAGCTTCACCACACTGGTAAGCCTCGCCTATCTCGGCGCGGATTTCAAATACGAACTCAAAGCCAGGAGCCTCTCCCATATCATAATCGGTGGCCTTTTCCTGAGCATTTACAGCAATGACCGACAGTGCAGTCATGAGAATAAGAAAAAAGAATTTGCGCATGATATTATAATTTAATCACGCGCAAATATAATTATTATATTTAAAATGTGCAAATTTTCGCTCATGAAATGCACAATCGGACGTCATATTAGACTCCTCAGCGCCAAGAATGGCACATTACTGCTCCTTTTTCGGATCAGGTACGAAGCCGAAAAGTGCTACGAGACAGCTCATGACAGGGCTGATGAGATTGAAGAAACAGAACGGCAGATAGACCAGCGTCGGGATGCCAAGTACCGTCGATTGTGTCATGCCACAAGCTGTCCAGGGAACGAGTACAGAAGTGACAGTCGATGAGTCTTCCGTCGAGCGACTGAGCAACTCTGGACGGTAACCACGCTCCGCATATTCGTCGCGATAGATAGACGCATTCATGATGATCGAAAGGAACTGATCTCCCATCACCAGATTGAGCAGCACACCCGATACGACGGTCGAAGTGACCAGCGAGAAGGTATTACGGATGGTCTTGAGCAGGACATGCGTAAGGCTTTTGAGCATATTGCTCGCCACCATACACGAACCGAAGCACATCGCACAGAGGATCAGCCACACCGTATCGAGCATACCAGCCATGCCACGCGTTGCCACAAGACTGTTGACCACCTCATAACCCGTATCGATCTGTGTGTGTGTATAGCTCATCTTCATAAGTCCGACGAAGAGGGCTTTGCCTCCACTCTCAGCCGTCTCAGCAATAGAAAGCAGCGCGTCCTGCTGCAGTATCAATGCACAGATCGCAGCAGCCAAAGACGAGAGGATAAGCGTGATAAACGAAGGCACCTTGCGCCAGATAAGTATACCCGTGAATACAGGTACAAGCAGCGACCATAACGAGATATTAAATCCTTGCTGAAGTCCTAAGAGATAGACACTTGGTTCGACGCGCTCGCCACCATACCAGAAGCCCATGACAAGGTAGAGTATCAGCGTGATCGTGATGCTTGGCACCGTGGTATACATCATATATCGGATATGCTTAAAGAGGTCTGCACCAGACACAGAAGAAGCCAGCACGGTAGTATCTGACATCGGCGACATCTTATCACCGAAGTAAGCTCCAGAGATAATCGCACCTGCCGTGAATGCTTCAGGGATGCTGAGTGCATTGCCAATACCCAAAAGTGCAATACCGATGGTCGCAATCGTCGTCCATGAGGTACCAGTCATAAGCGAAATCAGCGCAGAGATGATACAAGCACATGGCAGAAATACCGATGGCGCCATCAGCTGCACACCATAATAAATAAGTGTCGGCACCACGCCACTGATCATCCAAGAGCTCGACATCACACCGATGAGCAACAGGATCATAATCGACACGGTCGAGTCACCGATCGTCGCCTTGATACTCTCCTCGAAAACCTTCCAGGGAGTCTTGTAGATAAACATCGACAGCGCCACACAGATCGTCGCTGCCACAAGCATGGCTATCTGGCTGGCTCCACTGAGCGCATCATCAGGCAATACCTGCATGACGGTGACGATGAGCGCAACAAGCGCAGCGAGAGGAAGTATCGAAATGAGTGGATGTGGGAGCGTCTGTTTCATATTACTTGCAATTTGGTGCAAAGATAAGTATTATATTTCAAATAATCACTATATCCGACAAAAAAACTTAGATTTGAAAACAAAATAGCACCATATCATCCCAAACTTCAACACTTGGTTCGCGATGTTAGTTTTCACGATGCAGGACAGTCCGACTGAGTACCAGGTCGGACTGTCCGTGATGCGAAATAGTCCGACTGAGTACCAGATCGGACTGTCCATGATGCAAAATAGTCCGACTGAGTACCTGATCGGACTATCCGGATCGAGAAATCGCTGCGTTGTCATATCATTTGACAATCATGATAACGTTTTTTGATAAAAAATTTGGAAGTACCAGAAATATTCCCTATCTTTGCACCGCAAAAATACAAAAGCCGCCAAGCTATTTTTAGTTCGGGATGTAGCTCAGTTGGTTAGAGTTCACGTCTGGGGGGCGCGAGGTCGGGCGTTCGAGTCGCCTCATCCCGACAAAAATTATTTGGCCGTCTTTCGTTTGAAAGCCGGCCACTTTTGTATATAATGCACATCAACGAGAAGCTAAAGTGGTGTATTATGTCTACACGAGAACATGACAAGTCATATTTCGTCGCATTCTGCATTGAGCAGTATAAAGCAGCAAAAGGGATGGATGGCGCCGATGTGGCACAACTGTTCTTCCAGAAAGGTGTGGCATCATACCTTGCAGATAATTTTGAAGTGCTTCATACACAGAGCAGACAATGGCTCATGGAAGAAATCGATGAATACCTGAAACAAAACCAATAGAAGTATAATGGAAGTATATCACGGAAGCCTTGAAATCGTAGCAAACCCTGAAATTCGTCTACCAAATCGCACACTCGATTATGGTGCGGGATTCTATACCACCACCGATTACAAGCAGGCATGTGATTGGGTCAGTCGTCACAGCAAGAAAGCGCAAGTTGGATACGTAAATATCTATGAGATAGATATGAATGCCGTTCGTAAAGCCAACACGTTATGGTTTGACGAACCGACAGATGAATGGATAGATTTTGTCGATGGAAACAGAAATACTCCTGGCTTCACCCACAATTATGATTTCGTCTATGGTCCTGTGGCAAATGACCGTGTGTATGCAGCCTTCGCTCTTTATGAGGCTCATCTCATCGGGAAGCAGGAACTTCTGGCGATGCTCAAAGTATATGATCTCGTTGATCAGTTGCTTCTCCACACACCAGAAGCATTGAAATTCCTCAAATTCAAAGAATCTCATAAAATAGAACTCGCATGCAACTCGAAGTAACCCAGCAGAATCTTTATCTCTTCCTCCCGGGAAAGATTGCCAACGTTTCTGCTATCATAGCCGACAAGGAACACTGCACTATGCTCGAAGCCATGCAGCGTTTCTATGCTTCACCAGTGTACCAAGACTTGCAGCAAGAAGACTCCAAGCTCTGGCATCTTGGAGCTGTAGCTCTGTATGAGATGATGGGATAATCTTTATCTAGGAAATAGTCTTCTTTTCATCATTTATATTATAGAGGGTGGCATTCTTAATGTTACCCTCTATAACTTTTCTATATACAGATATACTGTTTTTTTATTACTTTATGAGTAGTAAGTATGCCGATATTGCACGGTACCACACCTGTAAATAAAGCCTGTGTAATCAATAGCATCTGATCAAAACAGCAAAAATACCATAGAAAAATCATTTTTTTCTTCATTTTAGTACAAGTTATTAAATATTTGCTTATCTTTGCAACATCTTAATGAGCCATCAACGGATGGAACCACTCATTTTGATTTTATTGATAACAGAAAAGATGTTATTGAAATCATTCTTCTGATTACGAATCCTGGCAGATTCTTTTTGACGTGAAGGTTGATTGGCAATAGCATCACATCTAGTTGATAATATTTCACCAAGACCCCTAAAGGGATATTGGCTCTTGATATTATCCTCAGGTGTGGTGTCTATTGTTTGATCCCACGTCAAAGGCCAATGCCAGGAGCCTGTAATCGGGGAAAGAACAATAGGCTTCCACATCTTTTTTATGTTTATACGCGTTGAAGTGCAAGGACACTTCTCTCTGATGGAAGCAAGAGAAACATCAGGCATTATGGCAAATTTGGATGAGAATGGCCGCAAAGAGTACAAGCAGCCAAAAATCTATGTGGTAATGATTAATAGTGCAGACATCATTGCAACCAGTGGTAGTGATTCAGAAGATCCTAATGAAGATGGTACAGGTGGCAACCTTACACCAGATCCATGGGGTTGATTATTTGTCTTAATACAATAAATTCTCAATTATGAAGCACAGTTTATATTTTGCGATTATGTGCTTGATGTGTTGTGCTTGTTCTTCTGAAGAGAAAATTGGAGGAATCAGTGCGATTAAAAACATCAACGCAACTCTTGAACCAATGACCTTTGACGGTCAGACAAGAACAACTCATACTGTTAGTGACGCACAAGGCTTTCTTTCAGAATGGACAGAGGGAGATATTATTGGTATCTATCCGATAGGTGGTGATCAGGTTGCATTCCCAATTTCAGCAGGTGCTGGAACATCTACTGCTAAGTTCGACGGAGGATCTTGGGCTTTGCGTCCAGCTGTCAAGTACTCGGCTTATTATCCATTCAGCAAAGACAATTACATGATTTCACAGACAGAGATTCCTGTGAATTATGTAGGTCAGTCTCAGAATGGTAATGCATCAACAGCACATCTCGGTAGCTATTACTATGTTGCAGCAGCAGCTGTAGAGCCTACATCTACCGGTAGTGTGAATCTTGCGATGAAGCATATGGGCAGTTTGCTCAACCTCATTCTTACAATGCCTGTAGCTTCTAGCTATACGGATGTCATCGTCGAGACGGAAGCTGAAGGAGATTACTTCCCAATTACTGGAACGATAG
The DNA here is from genome assembly GCA_045598885.1 of Bacteroidales bacterium. Lineage (GTDB taxonomy): Bacteria > Bacteroidota > Bacteroidia > Bacteroidales > UBA3663 > Liminaster. The sequence continues at coordinate 52,691 of JAZRVB010000232.1, read as the reverse complement.
ACTTGACTTCTGCATCTCCTGCTATTACACCAAAGACTTATGCACACAGTATTCATTTAGGATTGACTAATGTGTCTACTGTATCTGCAAATCAGACAATTTCTCTTTTGATGATGATGGCTCCAGCAAATATGCAAGATAAGAATCTTTTGATTACCGTTACTGATACGGAAGGTAAGACCTATCAGTTTAAGGGAGCAGGAAAGACTTACTCAGCAGCAAAAGCATATCGTTTGATACTTACAGAGGTTACTGGTGGTACAGGAGCGAATCTTACTCCTGATGGATGGGATGATGCTGATGCAAACATGCATAATGGTCATAAATACGTAGATCTTGGAATAAAAGATGATCAAGGTCGTACTGTTTTTTGGGCGACTTGCAATGTGGGAGCAGATAATTCATGGGATAAAGGTGGTTTATTTGCATGGGGAGAAACAATTGCTTTTGGAGAAGAAGATCTCTCTAATCTTCATAATTACACATATGCAAACAATTATTTACGTGAGTATTATTTTTGGGATGCATATAAATGGAGCAGAGGATCTGATGAGTATGATTTGACAAAATATTGTGTATCCAGTGAATATGGAGATTATGGAACTATTGATGGGATTTCTATAATTAAATCAGAAGATGATGCTGCATCTAAAAATTGGAAAGGCAATTGGAGAATGCCTACACATAAAGAGCTTGTGTCATTGGCTGATAATTGTTCTTGGGTATGGATAAGGGCTACCGAAGATAATGCTTTTGGTGGACAGGCAGGATACAAGGTAATAAGCAAGAATGATACTTCTCACTTTATTTTCTTACCATGCACTGGATTAAGATTTAAAGCTGATTTACGAAATGAGAATGAAGGTCGATATTGGGGTGCAAGTCTTAATGAGGAGGTGCCAAGTAAGGCATGGTCGCTGGGGTTCGGTTCTCAATTCGTCAATTCTGAAAATGCACATTATCGTTATTTTGGATGTGCAATACGTCCAGTCGTCACGCTTATAGAATGATTTCAATAATTGAGGATGTATCAAAAGGCTTAGCCCCTTAGATACATCTTCAAATTTTCTTTATTATTTGCTCATTTGCGAGAGATTATCGTATAACTTCTGCAAATAAGATTTTCCTAAATGCTCAGCCTTGCCATCGGGGTCATTGCTACCTTGGAGCGGATGGCCGTCGTAGTTATTGTCCTGCACATAGCTGGCAGTTCCGGAGAGAAGGCCAAAGCCATCGGGCCAGGCGTAGAAGGCGTAGTGAGGTGCTGAGGTGTTCAGGATGTCGTGCGAGAAGGCGAAAGCGCTGGCATCATAACCGAGCTGAGAGAGCAAGGTGGCAGCGAGATCGGTCTGCTGACCTATGATGCTGATGTCGTGATGACCGTTGACGGCGCCACCTATCCAGAACATCGGGATGTGGTAGCGGAGCGGATCATGCTGCTGTACGCCAGCTGGATATTGAGCGTAGCAGTGATCGGGCATACCGATGATAAGGAGGTTGTTCCAGATGGCGGTGTCAGCCTTGACTTCTTCAATGAACTGACCGAAACAATGATCTGTGTAAGCTACGCTATTGAGGTATGGATCATCAGGGAATTGATTGTATGGGACCTCGAAAGGTTCGTGACTTGAAAGTGTCAGGAAAACTTTGAAGAAGCGCTGGCTGCCAGACATTTCCTTGTGGATGAAATCGAACATGTGTTCGTCATGCACACCCCACTGACAATCCTGCAGATCCTCTGGGAAATGCTCCTTGCCAATGACATCGGTCACGCCACCGTAATGCATGAATTGCGTAAGGTTACAGAACGTTGCATCGCCTCCATGAATGAACTGTGGTTCGTAACCTCCTTGATCGAACAAGGCGCGGCTGAGATAAGAGAGTTTCTGAGTGCGTAAAGTATCGGTCATCAGCGAATACGTCGGCTGACCAGGGAAAGCTGAGAGAACGGAAACCATGCCACGCTCGGTGCGGAAGGAATTGGCATAGAAATTGGTGAATGCAATGCCCTCAGCCATCGCCTTATTGACATTCGGCATGATGGTGCTGTCTGCCGCTGGATAGAGATAATGACAGGCGGAACCGCTGAAGCTCTCAAAGAGGATAAGGAGGATGTTGGGAGCGGACTTAGTGAGGAGTGAGGAGTGAGGAGTGAGGAGTAATTCGTCAGACGAAATGGATGACGAATCTGCATTTATAAAATTTTCCTCTGTATTCTTTGGATTAAGCGCACCGCTTTCGAGGTCATTATAAGCCGCTGTCGCCTCAGCGTCGCTCATGAAACGATACTGCTCGGAAAATGGCGTACGTTGCTGACGGAGAGAGTGGAAGAAACTGTAGACAGGATTGGTGGAAGCATGATTGAGCGGCATCTGATCTGTATGATAGGCGCTGCTCATGCCGTAGCTGAAACTGCCGACGCCTCCCCAGGCAAGTGCCCAGCAAGCGAGGGTAAGAGCCACATTGCACCAGCCTTCGCGCACCTGTTCTGCTCCACGGCTCATGCGGCTCGACGCACCACGACGGCGTGGAGGATAGACCATATTCATGACCTGATAGATGAGCCAGCCGAAGAAGAGCATCAGGCCTCCACTGACGAACGGTGCCCAGACAGGCGACTCGGCCATGGCGGCAGCTGGATCATCAAGGATATAGATGAGCGGAGTGGTGTCGAGACGGAAACCCCAGAAACCGTAGAGCACCATGTCGATGCAGGTAAGCAACAGCACAGGCAGAAAGGCCAGCGTGATGTACCAGATCATGAAGCGACGGTGCCAGTCGCCACGGATAAACACATAGATGATGCCGACAGCAAAGGCCGGCAGCATGATCCAGGCGCTGACAGAGAGGCTCTGTGGCAAGCTGTAGCCAATGGCCTTGAGCTTGTCTGAGAAGCTGTAATCCTGAAACAAATCCGCGTACGCGAACATAAATATAACAGCCATAAGTACGAAGTAGAGTACAAAAGCTGCAAATATGATCCCTTTTTTCTTCATTTCTTATCAAATTTCGGGACAAAGATAGGATTTTTTGAAATATAATGTGTATCTTTGCACCGTTTTTTACGAAAAACACTCATAAAACCGAAGAAAAATGGAAAAACTTGAAAGAATCAACAAATATTTAGGCGAAGCTGGTGTCTGTAGTCGTCGCGAAGTAGATGAAGTCATCGAGAGCGGACGTGTGGAGGTCAACGGCAAGCCAGCTCGTATCGGCATGCAGATCGATACGGAGCGTGACATCGTGACTGTAGACGGCCAGAAGGTCGACCCAAACAACCGTCTTGCTAACGCCATCAGCAAGGATGTGCTCATCGAACAGGCTGAGCGTACGCCTTGGTGGGTGGAGCATAACATGATGAAGGAAGAGCGCATCGAAGGCCTGAAGATGAACCCTAAGAGCAAGCTGCTCCGCCAGGGCAAGAAGGGATCAAAAAGCGGAAAGAGCGTCAAGACTGGCAAGAACATGACATTGAGCCAGCAGATGGCCATCAAGAAAAAGTCATTGAGCCAGCTGCGCGACGAGGCTATTCAGGCACAGGCAATCAAGACCCGTGGCCACTCAAGCGCCGACAAGCAGGCCAAGAACGAAGCGGTGCAGGCGACACAGAAGGCGCTCAACGCCAAGATCGAGCAGACACAGGAACTGAAGAAGGCTAAGACCTTCGATGACGTCTTTGCAAATGATAAGCAGAAGCTGATGAACGTGAAGACGCGTCGTGTGGAGGGTGTCAACTCGAAGGCAAAGAGCCAGCGACCAGGTGCAAAGAAGTCTACTGCTAAGAGAAGAAGAAAGTAAAGATTATGGCAAAAGCTAAGAAGATATTTGAAGACTACGGCTTGCTGCGCGTCGCTACCGCCATCCCTACAGTGAAGGTGGCTGACGTGGAGTATAACCTGAAGCAACATATACAGCTGATACGTGAGGCGCATCAGCAGGGTGTGCAGCTGCTGGCGTTCCCAGAGCTCTCGCTCACCGGATATACCTGTGCAGATCTCTTCCATCACGAGCCACTCATCAAGGGTGCTCGTGAGGCGCTGAAGCATCTGGCAGAGGCAACACGTGGCATAGACATGGCCATCATCGTGGGTTGTCCCCTCGCCTATCAGAACCGTCTCTATAACTGCGCGGTGCTGCTCGGTGACGGAAACATCGTGGGCATCGTGCCAAAGATCTATCTACCAAACTACGCTGAGTTCTATGAGGTTCGCTGGTTTGCCAGCGGTGCTGAGGTGGCTGCAGGAGCTAAGATCAGCCTGGGCGCATTGGCCGATAAGCACTACGACAATATCCTTTTCGGACAGAATCTGCTCTTCGACTTCGAGGGAGCCACTCTCGGCATAGAGATCTGCGAAGACCTGTGGGTTCCTATCCCACCATCTAACCGCATGGCATTGGCTGGCGCTAACGTCATCGTCAACCTCTCATGCAGCGACGAGGTATTGGGAAAGCATGCTTACCTGAAGCGAATGATCCAGGCGCAGTCGGGTCGTCTCGTCTGTGCATACGTCTATGCAAGTGCTGGCTTCGGCGAGTCATCGACCGACCTTGTCTTTGCAGGCAAGGGACTCATCGCCGAGAATGGTGCGCTGCTGGGTGAAAGCGAGCGTTTCCAACTCGAGTCGAGCCTGCTGGTACGTGATGTGGACATTGAGAAACTCAACGTCCTTCGCCGTCAGCAGACGACCTTCACACAGTTGCAGCCACAAATGGGTGTGCAGCAGGAGCAGCAGGTTTATGGAGAGTTCCGTCGCATCTATGAACCTACTCAGCATGGTTTCTACACCGTTGGATTGACCAAGTTGACGGCTCCGGATTTTGCTGCTGACCTTCGCAGATATATTGCTCCTCGCCCATTCGTACCATCGAATGACGACGATATGGAGGAGCGTTGCTCGGAGATCTTCAACATCCAGGTGCAGGGCCTTGTGACTCGCCTCAACCATATCAAGTGCCAGTCGGCCATCATCGGTATTTCTGGTGGATTGGACAGTACGTTGGCATTGCTCGTGACGGTACAGGCGTTCGATAAGCTCGGGTGGGATCGCAAGCGTATCATCGGCATCACCATGCCTGGCTTCGGTACTTCGGGACGCACCTATAATAACTCTATCGGATTGATGAAAGCCTTGGGCATCACGCTCAAGGAAATCAGCATCGTGCCATCGGTCAACCAGCACTTCGCTGACCTTGGCATTGACTCAAGCGTGCATGATGTGACCTACGAGAATTGCCAGGCTCGTGAGCGTACGCAGATCCTGATGGACGCATCGAACCAATATAACGGCATCGTGATCGGCACAGGCGACTTGTCGGAGCTCATCCTCGGCTGGTGTACCTACAATGGTGACCACATGTCGATGTATGCAGTCAATACTTCCATCCCTAAGACGCTGGTGAAGTATCTGGTGAAATATGTGGCACAGAAATTGCAGAAGGAAGAAAAGAGCGTAAATAAGGATGATCGCTCTGCTGCAGACATACTTTTTGACGTGATTGATACGCCAATTTCTCCGGAATTGATCCCTACGGACGAAAAGGGTGACATTGCGCAGAAGACCGAGGATCTGGTCGGCCCATACGAGCTGCATGACTTCATCCTCTACCACTCGTTCCGTTTCGGTGCTTCGCCACGCAAGATCTTCATGCTGGCCAAGGAAGCTTTCCAGAATCAGAAGTATGCGGATTGTCGCGAAGGCAACTACGATGACGAGACGATCAAGAAGTGGATGAAGACCTTCTTCCGCCGCTTCTTCCAGCAGCAGTTCAAGCGCTCTTGTCTGCCTGACGGACCTAAGGTGGGTACGGTAAGCATCTCTCCACGAGGCGACTGGCGTATGCCAAGCGATGCTTGTGCGACGCTGTGGCTGAGGGAGTGCGAGACGTTGTAAAACAAAGGGGAGTAAAAGAGAAGTAAAAGTGGAGTAAAAAGGTAGTAAAAAGGACATTACCTTTTGAACCTGACTCTTTCTTAAGGATTTCTCGAAACCGTTACTATCGTCCCTTTTACTCCCCTTTTACTACTCTTTTACTACCTTTTTACTACTAATAACTTAAATATAAATCTAATGACAATCGAAGAATTTAAGCAGTCGCTGCAGCCAGAGATCTTTGAGAAGGTGAAAGCTGTGTGCGAGAAGAAAGAAAACCTGACAGAAACTGACGCAAAAACACTTTACGACTTTATCATCGACGTAGCAGCTCCAGCCCTTGGCGAAGACCAGGTGGCAGAGCCATTCAGATATATTATCAGTGCCGTCAATGGCCTTCGTGCTTCTGACCTTGAGGCGCTCATCGGCGAGGATTTCAATGCAGAGGTCTTCGAGCAGTTACGCACCGGCCTTGGCTTCGAGCTGTTCGTAACGCGCAGCCTCAATGCCATTCCACTTTATGATTTCAACTTCCCTCCTATCCGCGAGATGCTTCAGAAGCTCGTCGGCGAGGGCAGCTATAAGGCTTGTGCCAGCGATATCGGCTATCACTTCCTGCAGCACTGTGACGCCAACGATCCAATTCGTACCGTGCAAATCATGCATCTCCTCCTCGATGGCGACGAGGCAGCGGCAGCGGCAGAATACATCAGCGAAGCAGAGGGCGAGGCTCTCCGCCTGGCCACCCTCACCATGGGCAATGGCTTGAAGGACGGTCCTGATTATGTCAAGCAGTGCATCTATGACCTGCCATTGGTACAGAGCGAGAAGGTAAACTTGCACAAGCTCCTCCTGCTGATGCTCAATGACTGTGTGGCCATTGTCAATGAACCAAAGCGACAGTCGGAAGTCGTTGCTCGTCTCCATGAGATCGTTGCTGGACTCATCCAGAACGGTGAGCAGGATATTACCGTCCTCCTCGGCGTAGCAAAGCTCCGCATCGCTCAGAACGAGCGCATCCTGGCTCAGCAGGCTCACATGCAGAAGAATGACGAAGAGTCGAAGGCTCACGAGCAGCAGGCTCAGCAGGTATTCATCGGCGCGCTCAACTACCTGATGCCACCTCTCCAGCAGGCCGATCCAATGACCATCAGCGACGAGCAGGTACGTCAGTACTGGCTCTGTCTCAAGATCTGTCAGGAGATGGCTCAGCCAAAGGCTATCACCCTGATCTTCGAGTCGATCATCAAGGCGGAGCAGGCTCAGATCGGCGCATTGGCCAAGAAGCAGGCAGAAAACGAGGCAGAATTGTCGGAGGAAGACAGCCAGCGTGCAGAGATCCTCGGCGTACGTATCATCGACCAGCACATTGACCTCAGCAAGCTCTACTATCAGTTGCCTCAGCAGCTCCAGGAGCAGTTTACCAACTATTCGGATGCAACTATTTCGCTCATCAATGCATATATTGAAGGTATTAAGGCAAACGAGGAGCGTGAGGAGGAGAACGATATGGCTCTCCAGATGCGCCTCTGCAACTACTACCAGACCATCGGTGAACTCCAGAACCATCTGGGACGCGACGAGGAGAGCTACGAGGCTTATACCGAGGCTCAGATCCGTCAGATGCGCCATCTCGCTGCCGTAAAGCGTCAGGACGAGGAGATTGCAAAGAATGAGAACAAGCCTGGCTTTATGTCTCAGGAAGGTCTGATCACCCGTCTGACTCTCAGCGTCACCAACCACATGCTCGGCATGTATTACCGCAAGCAAAACAAGACTCAGCATGACCTCAGCATCCTCTTGCGCAGCAATATGGATCTGGCACAGGATTGCTTCAAGGCATTCCCTCGCGACGGTCGTGTCGTTCACTTTATCATCAATGCAGCGCTCGAACTTGGTGACCTCCAGCACAAGAACAAGGGCCTTATGGCAGAGTGTGGCACATACGAGAAGGTGATCCGTCAGTTCGGCGTGCTCAATAACATGCGTCTCGATCCACAGCTCATCGCAGACATTGCCATGATCCACACCAAGTGCGGTCAGGTGCAGTGCGAGAATACCATCCGTCGTTTCGGCGATGCACAGCGTAACCTCTCGTTGGCACTCAACCTTTGGAACAATCTGGCACAAAACACCGGCAACCCTGAGTTCAAGAAGAATGCAGAGGCCGTGCAGAACCTGTTGAACAATCTGAAGAAATAAAAAATATGGAAAATTTCCACGAATTGATGCGCCATCGTCGCAGCATCCGTAAATATACTGGCGAACCTGTTGACCCCGAACAGGTCCGCCTCATCCTCGAAGCCGGTTTGATGGCTCCGGCAGGCAAGCGTAAAAATCCTTGGCATTTCGTTGTCGTCGATGAGCCAGAGAAGCTCAAGGCGCTCAGCGAGACACGTGCCATGGGTACGGCGCAGATTGCCAATGCTGCACTCGCCATCGCCGTCGTTGCCAACCCTGAGGATTCGGACACCTGGATCGAGGATCTTTCGATCGCCACCATCCAGATGCAGCTGCAGTGTACCGACCTCGGCCTTGGCTCTGTATGGTGCCAGATGCGAATGCGAGAGAATGCAGAAGGCGTTCCTGCACCGTATTCTGTCCGTCAGATCCTTGAGATTCCTGCTGAGTATGAGGTACTCAACGTCCTTGCCATCGGTCATATCGGAGAAGAGCGCAAGCCTTACGACACTGAGAAATTGCAGTGGGAGAAGGTACATACACAAAAATGGTAAAGAATATGAAAAGCCCCTTCAAAATAGCTTTACTTGGTGCGATGCTCCTAGCATCGGCTACCACGATGAAAGCCTCTGTGACTGTTGATCCAGTCATCACGCAGACACTTGCTGGTGTCAGTGCAGACAGCATCAACGTATATATTCAGGAACTCATCTCCTTCGGCACCCGTCACAACCTCAGTACTCAGACGGATGCGAAGAAAGGATTAGGAGCCGCAGTGAAGTATCTCGAGGCCCGCTGCCAGCGCTATGCCGATGCAGCTCAAGCAGGTCGACCGAAGCCTATCGTCGAGATTGTACGATACAACACAGGAGGACCTAAGAGCCGCCTCGGCCGAGAGGTAAACCTGCCTAACGTCATGGTGACTTTGCCTGGCACAGAAGGCTCGAAGGAGATCATCATGCTGGCTCACATCGACACTCGTGTCAACGACAACTCAGACGGCGAGACCTACGCACCTGGTGCTAATGATGATGGCAGTGGTGTAAGCTGTCTGCTCGAAACCGTACGTCTCCTTTCGCAGGTACCACTCCAGCAGACGGTCAAGTGTATCTTCGTCAGCGGCGAGGAGCACGGCTTGCTCGGTGCCGGACACATGGCAGACGTGGCAAAAGAGAAGAACTGGCCAGTCATCGCCGTGCTCAACAACGACATGATCGGTAATGCAGAAGCCAGCGAGACAGGCCTTATGACTACCAACATGGTGCGCTGCTTCTCGGATAGTCCTAAGGGCGAAGACAGCGATGCACGCCAGCTGGCACGCTACATCAAGGAGATGGCTGGCACTTACGTCCCTACCCACGAGGTAAAGCTTATCTACCGCAATGACCGCTATCGCCGAGGTGGCGACCACACGCCTTTCCTCAAGAATGGGTATCCTGCCATCCGCATGTGCGAATATTATGAGAACTATGACCGAACCCATCAGGTGGTACGCGAAGAAAATGGCATCAAGTATGGCGACGTTCCCGCGGGCGTATGCGTACCATATCTTATTAAGAACATCCAGGTCAACCTCGCAGCCGTGATGAATCTGGCAGAGGCTCCTACCCAGCCAAAGGGTGCAAGCATCGCGAATGCCAATGCATTGAGCAACTACACCCTCCTCGACTGGGATCCGGTTCTCAAGGCCGATGGCAGCGTAGACGAGACAGTCAGCTATCAGGTACTCTATCGCGAGACGGATCAATCGGTATGGCAGATCTATCAGGATTGTCCACCTGCATCGACCAACGAAAAGCAACAGGTGAAGCTCCCGATCAGCAAAGACAATTTCTTCTATGCTATCCGAGCAATCAAGGACGGACATGCTAGCTTGCCTACGATGTGCTACTAAATAAATGGACCCTCCCCCGGCCCCTCCACAAGGGAGGGGAGTAAGATGTACTCTTTCGCACAATGTATTCTTGTGTAAAGCTCTATACTATCTACTCCCCTCCCTTGTGGAGGGGCCGGGGGAGGGTCTTTTATTCATTATACATGCCAAAAACCTCATTTTACACATTATTATATATAAAATATATTTAAAATGTGTGGAATTCCGTTTTTTCTCTTTATCTTTGCGGCCGCTTTGAATGGCTAATGGCCAGAATAGAAACAAGCAGACACTAATAAATCCGCAAAACAGATATGAATTTAGTAATCGTCGAGTCTCCTGCCAAGGCCAAGACTATTGAGAAATTTTTGGGAGGCGACTATAAAGTAACTTCCAGTTACGGTCACATTCGCGACCTGAAGCGTCACGATTTCAGCATCGACCTCGACAATCAGTTCCAGCCAATTTACGAGATTCCAGAAGACAAGAAAGATCTGGTCAACGACCTGAAGAAGGCCGCCAAGAAAGCCGACATGGTTTGGTTGGCATCCGATGAAGACCGCGAAGGAGAAGCTATCAGCTGGCACCTGAGCGAAGTACTCGGTCTCGATCCTAAGAATACTCGTCGTATTGTATTCCACGAGATCACCAAGCCAGCTATTCTTGCCGCTATTGAGAATCCTCGCACCATCGATATGGGTCTTGTCAATGCACAGCAGGCTCGCCGTGTCCTCGACCGTATCGTAGGCTTCGAGCTCTCTCCTATCCTCTGGCGCAAAGTCAAGCCAGCGCTCTCTGCCGGCCGTGTACAGTCAGTGGCTGTGCGCCTTATCGTAGAGCGTGAGCGTGAGATTGAGAACTTCAAGACCGAGCAAAGCTACCGCGTAGTAGGTACTTTCGCCACTAAAGATGCAAACGGCCAGATCGTCACATTCAACGCTGAACTCAACCAGCGTTTCAAGACACAGGATGAGGCTGAGGCTTTCCTCCAGAAGGCTGCCAAGGCTCAGTATAGCGTCAATGAGGTTTCGCAGAAGCCATTGCATCGCACTCCTGCGCCACCATTCACCACTTCTACCCTGCAGCAGGAAGCCGCACGTAAGCTGCACTTCACCGTCAGCCAGACCATGAGCATCGCCCAGCGTCTGTACGAAGCCGGTCTCATCACTTACATGCGAACCGATAGCGTCAACCTCTCTACCCTCTGCCTTGGTGCATCGAAGGAGCAGATCCTCAACACCATGGGCAAGGAATATCTGCACACCCGCAACTATACGACCAACTCAAAGGGTGCACAGGAGGCGCATGAGGCTATCCGTCCTACCTATATGAATAATAGCTCCATCGAGGGTTCTGCCGCTGAGCAGCACCTCTATGAGCTCATCTGGAAGCGTACCATCGCCAGCCAGATGGCCGATGCGCTCATCGAGAAGACTGTCGCAGAGATCAACATCTCAGGCGAGAAAGAACTCAAGTTCGTGGCTACCGGTGAGGTCATCAAGTTCGATGGTTTCCTCAAGGTTTACTTCGAGAGCAATGATGATGAGCAGGATGAGAATACGGGCGAGAGCCGCCTTCCACAGCTCACCAATGGCATGAGCCTTGAGCTCGACTGCGCAGACGCTGTGCAGCGTTTCACCCAGCATCCACTCCGCTACACCGAAGCCTCTCTGGTCAAGAAGATGGAGGAGCTTGGCATTGGCCGACCATCAACCTACGCTCCAACCATCAGCACCATTCAGGCTCGTGAATACGTTGCCAAGAGTGACGCACCAGCTGAGAAGCGTCAGATCACCCGTCTTCGCCTCAATCCTAAGAACGGCAAGATCACCTCAAGCAACCAGATGGAGACCTATGCTAACGAGAAAGGTAAGCTCGTACCAACCGACATCGGCATCGTAGTCAATGACTTCCTCGCTGAGCACTTCCCAGACATCATGTCTTACAACTTCACCGCGACTGTCGAGGGTGAGTTCGATAAGATTGCAGAGGGTCAGGAGCAGTGGAGCCAGTGTATCAACAGCTTCTACGGTCTCTTCCACCCACTCGTAACCGATGCACTTGAGGAGCGTTCCGACCATAAGGCCGGCGAGCGCGTTCTTGGTGTTGACCCAACCTCTGGCCGCACCGTATGTGTCAAGATCGGCCGCTTCGGTCCTGTGGTTCAAATCGGTACAGCCGACGAAGTGGAGAAGCCTCAGTTCGCTGCACTGAAGAAGGGTCAGAAGATTGCGTCAATTACCCTTGAGGAAGCGCTTTCACTCTTTGATCTGCCAAAGGATCTCGGTGAGTTTGAAGATAACACCGTCACTGTCGGTGTCGGCAAGTTCGGTCCATACCTGCGTCACAACGGCAGCTATGTGTCTATCCCTAAGCAGTATGATCCACTCAGCATCACCTTGGAGGAGGCTATCACACTCATCGAGGAGAAGCGTGAAGAGGATCGTAAGCGTGTACTCCGCACCTTTGAGGAGGATGCTGACCTGCAGATGCTCAACGGACGCTTCGGTCCTTACCTTGCAAAGGGTGGCAAGAACTACAAACTGCCACGCAACAAGGATCTCAACGCCCTGACCTACGACGAGTGTATCGCCATCATCAATGAGGCTGACAGTGCTACTACTGACGGTGAGGCCAAGCCTCGTCGCAGAAGTTATCGCAAAGCGTAATCATCGATGAATCTTACTCGACTGATCTATAAGTTGGTCTTCGAGCGTCGCTACAAGCAGATACAGCGTTACGCTACGCAGGCACCTCAATTACAGCACGACCAGCTGACTTGGCTGGTCGCGCATGCTGCTGATACGGCATTCGGACGGAAGCATGGCTTCAAGGACATGCTGTCGGATTTCAGCAAGAAGGGTGCTGCTGACTACGAGCTATTTGCTCAGCGCATACCGCTCCAGACCTACGACGAACAGAAACCGTGGATCGAGCGTATGCTGCAAGGCGAGGAAAATGTCTTGTGGCCAGGCCTCTGCAAGTGGTTTGCCAAGTCATCGGGTACGACGAGCGATAAGTCAAAGTACATTCCAGTCACTGACTATGCTCTGAAGCATACTCATTATCGTGGTGGCACGGATTGCATGGTCATCTACCTGGCATTGAACCCTAAGTCGCAGATCATGAGCGGCAAGGGGCTCATCTTAGGTGGCTCATTTACCGACGAGAAGTGGCCAAAGGGAATCCACACCGGTGACCTCTCCGCCACGCTCATCCAGAACGTCACTCCTGCCGTCAACTTCATCCGCACCCCAAGTAAGGAGGTGGCGCTGATGAACGAATGGGAAGCCAAGTTGCGTGCTTTGTGCGACAGTACAAAGCACGTCAATGTCACCAACCTCAGCGGCGTTCCTTCGTGGATGATGGGTGTCCTCAAGAACATCCTTGCCGAAACTGGCAAGAAAGACATCACGGAGGTATGGCCAAATCTGGAATGTTTCTTCCACGGTGGCATCGCCTTCACACCTTATCGCGAGCAGTACCGTCAGCTCATCCCGTCGGACAAGATGCACTACCTTGAGACTTACAACGCCTCAGAGGGTTTCTTCGGCATCCAGTCCTCGTTCGACGATTCTGCCATGCAGTTGATCATCGACAACCGCATCTTCTACGAGTTCATCCCGATGGACGAGTTTGACGATGTCGAGCACCGTCATGCTATCCCATTGACCGATATTGAGTTAGGGCGCAACTATGCCATGGTCATTACGACACCGGGCTTGTGGCGATACATCATTGGCGATACGGTCAAATTCACGCAGCGCGATCCTTATAAGTTCCACATCACAGGCCGCACCAAGGCGTTTATCAATGCATTTGGTGAGGAACTGATGGTGAGCAATGCCGACGAGGCCCTCACCCTCACCTGCCGTGAGACAGGCGCGCAGATCAAAGACTATACAGCAGCTCCAACTTTTGCTACTGATGGCAAGAAGGCTCATCATACATGGGTCATCGAGTTCACTCAGCAGCCGGCAGATGCGGAGCAGTTTGCTGAACTCCTGGACAAACACCTTCAGGAGGTAAATTCGGATTATGAAGCTAAGCGATATAAAGGAATCTTCCTCGATCGCCTTGACTTGCACATCGCCCCTACCGGTCGCTTCGACCAGTGGCTGGCACAGAAGAAGGGCAAGCTCGGTGGTCAGCTCAAGATCCCACGTCTGAGTAACTCTCGTCAGTATATCGAAGAACTTTTATCAATGGAGTAAAAAAGAAGTAAAAAGAAGTAAAAAAGAAGTTATAAGGACATTTGCATCAGATACTCAATATCCCTACTTCCAAGAAGCAGAACTATCGTCCTTTTAACTTCCTTATATCTTCCTTATAACTCCCTTATAACTCCTTTAATTTTAAATATGAAAACAAACAAACAGAAAAACACCACCGTTGAAGCACCCGAGCAGGTAGCAATTAACGATGCTCCTAAGGTTGATGCGGCTCCTAAAAAAAGGACTTCCCGCTCCCGCAAGAAGGTAGTTGCCCCGGTGGAAAAAGAAGAGATCAAGAATGTGGAGACCTCTGCTGTAGAGGAGGCTCCAGTAGTAGAAAACACAGCGACCGAAGTTCCTGCAGCCGAAAACACTGAACTAGAGGTAAAGGCAGAAGAAAAGGCTTCAGAAGCACCGCAGGAGGTTAAGCCTGCTGTCAAGCCAGAGCCAAAGCAGGAACAGCCTGCTCCTGAGCAGCCACAGCAGCAGCGACCTAACGTCAAGCCAGCGCCTCGCATGCCCCAGAACCTGATCATCAAGGACTTCTGCGATCTGGCCAATTGTGGCAGCCGCATCCCGCTGTTGAATGATCAGCAGATCCAGCAGCTAACCTACGAGGATGCTACTGAGCGCTATATGATTATGGAGGCCATCCTGGCCAACGTCCTCGACTACGATATTGTGTTGAGCGACACCAACATCTGGCTTGAGCTCCTTATCGGTCATACGAGCAGCCACTCCGATCCACGTGTTAATGCACGTCTGCAGTTCGAACGCCAGCTGGAGTTCATCAGCAAGATGATGAAACGCGTAGGTGGTAAGTTCATGATCATGAGCGAGACCTACGAAGAGGTAGATCGTTTTGCCTCTATACAGGAACCTGTCAACTATAAGGATGCCGACTGGAAGGACGAGATCCTCTGTCGCAACGTGGCAGCACGATTAGCAAAGCGCCTCATGCTCAGCCAGCAGAAGGAAAATCGTCTGCGCATCGAGGGTATCGGCAGCGAGAGTCACCATGCCGCCTTCGCCGATCCTGCCATCATCCGTCGCACCGTCGAACTCTTCGCTGAGGGCAAGAAGGTTCTCCTCCTCACCAACGACGCTTCGGTGGGAATCCGCAGCCTTGGCATGTGCGACGACCTGCAGCGCACCAACGAGATTGACGACAAGACCTGGCGTGCTGTCTATGAGCCACAGCGTCCGATGGTGCTCACCATGGACGACCTCAAACTCCTCGATCAGTACACCCGTCAGTATCATTTCCTCATGGTTGCAGCTGCTCGTCAGTGGATGCAGGACGTCAACATGCGCGAAGCCATTACCCTCGAAAAGCCACTCCGCCTCTGGATGGAAGGATTCCGTGCAGGTGACCGTCATGAGCGTCGCAGTGACCGACTGGAGCAGCAGCGACGTGAGGAACAGAAGCGTCTCGAACAAGAGAAGCGCGAGCAGGAAAAGGCTGAGCAAAAGCGTCTTGAGCAGGAAAAGCGAGAGAAAGCCGAGCAAGAGAAGCGTGAGCGTGCCGAACGCGAAAAAGCAGAGAAGGCCGAGCGTGAGAAGGCAGAACAGCAGCGTCGTGAAGAACAGCGTCGCGCTGATCGTGAGCGTGCTGCTGCCGAGAAGGCTCGCAAGGCCGAGGAAGCTGCTAAGGCAGAAGCAAGCGTTGCTGCACCAGTAGCAGAGGAGACTGAAACTCCAGCAGTGGCAGAGCCACAAGCTCCTACTGAGGCTCCACAGGTTGTTGCAAATGATGAAGCGCCATCAGCCGGTTCATTCGGAGCTACTGCAGAGATGATGGATCTCATTGCTCCTCAGAGTGGAGAGAAGAAGTCTCGCACCCGTCGAGGTGGCCGACGCCGCAGCTCTGGCAGTAAGTCAACACCTGTTTAGTGGTGTTGACTTCCCGCTTCCATGATTTCAACGTTCTGTACGTAACGTTGAAATTCTTGATCAAGGCATCTCTTCCACGGTACCGTGGAAGAGATGCCGTTGTCAAAAATAGGACGTCGCGAATCCGGAATGGCAAATAATGAATCAGAAATATCAACATCTCGTACCTGATGTCAAATAATCAAAGACTAAAAGGTGTTTGCAGCGAAAGCGAAGCACAAAACATATATAATGAGATAAAGCAGTCGAATGACTTCGTTGCTTTCGCTCAGCGTTATATGCATGATGAAGACTATCAGGTGGCTCGAAACGCTCTGTGGATCCTGACCAAGGCAACGGATGAGGAGTTGTGCCAAATGCAGCCTCTTCTGCACGAACTGATTGACCTGGCGTTATCCGCTGAGCATTCTTCGGTGCGACGCCTATCGCTTAATATCATCGTTCGACTGGAGATAAAAGAGGAAGACCTGCGAACGGATCTGCTGGATTTCTGTCTCGAACACATGGTCGATGTGAATGAATATCCTGGCATCCAGTCGCTCTGCATGAAGATTGCTTATCGCATAAGTAATTTCTATCCAGAGCTGATGGACGAACTGATCCGCACATTGAAAAGTATGGAAATCGAGTATTATAAGCCAGCAGTAAAATCGGTCAGGAACAGGATCCTCGCAGGAAAACTAAAGCTTTGACAAAAGAATAGAAATGGATAAGACAATGCTCCAGATGTTATCGGATGACTGGTTCCTGCGCGAGCCAGCCTTCTTCGCACTCTACTGCCAGCAGGAACTGGAGGAGAATGCGAACATGGAGTGTGCGGTCAGGTGCGGACAGGGAAAGATTCAATACAATCCGCTGGTACTGAAGCATAAGAACTATGCAGAACTGGAGCAGCTGATGCGCATCGAACTGATCCGCCTCTACTTGAAACATCCGTATGAACGTGAACCAGAAGGCTGTTCCCGTGAGTCGATGGCCATTGGTTCGAACGTGACGATTGCGGATGATTACTGCACCCTGCACAAGGAGAAGCTACCTCTGCATGAGCCAGGTTATTACCACTTGCCGATGGGAATGTATTATGAGTGGTACGCGAAGCATATCGAGGAACAGAAGGAGAAGAAGGAGGATAAACAGCAGGATAATAAGCAGAGAGAAGACTCGGAGGAGCAAAGGCAATCGCCTCAGAATAACTCGCAACAGGATAATCCTCAAGAGGAATCAGTAGAAAACAACTATAAGGATGCCGCGGACCTATGGCGAGAGGATTCTATTCAGCGTCAGCGCATTGATGAACTAATTGAGCGTACTACTGACTGGGGAACAATCCCTGCCGAGGTCATTGAGAAGATCAAGGCAAGTACGAAGGCAAGGATCAATTCGCGCCTTATCTGGAATGGATTCAGAAGCGCGGTGCTAAGTAGTCAGAGACAGTTTACCCGCATGAGGCCCAACCGACGGACGGGATTCATGCAGATGGGAAACACACGGCAATATAGCACAAAACTGCTCGTAGGAATTGATGTCTCAGGCAGTATCACGACGGAGGCGTTGCAGGATTTCTTCTCGGCCATCAATCGGCTCTTCCGCAGCGGGACGACACAGATTGAACTCTGCCAGTTTGATGCGGCCTTAGGTCCTATCGAACCTATGCAGCGGACACACAGTGAGATTAAGATACAGGGCCGTGGCGGAACGAACTTCCAACCCATCATCGACTATACAGCAGAACATGCTGATTATGACGGACTCATCATCCTCACTGATGGTCAGGCTCCTGCTCCTATCCTACCTGCACACTTCGCAACACAGATCCTATGGGTTTGTCAGGATCGGCAGGCATACGAATGCTATCATGAGTGGATGAGGAAGAGTGGAAGATGTACCTATTTATAAGTAAGGGATTTTAGGGATTTTAGGGATTTTAGGGATTTTAGGGATTTTAGGGATTTTAGGGATTTTAGGGATATTGGGGATTTTAGGGATATTGGGGATTTTAGGGATATTGGGGATTTTAGGGATATTGGGGATTTTAGAGATATTGGGGATTATAGATATTTAGGGACATGGCACTAAGTGATCCGAAGCGTACGGCCATCATGAAGATGGAGGCGATGAGTCTGTTTGCACAGATTCGTTCGCAGGCAAATGGAGACAGGTGGTGGTATTTCAGAGAGATGCGCCAGCTGGGACGTGCTGTGCGCCTGGATCAGAGCATCTCTCCTTTTCGCGCTTCATTGCACTGGGATTATATCTTCCGAGGTATTGAATGCCAGATATTTGTAGAGCGGGAAGCTCACGTCGGCCAACTGGGAGAAAACATGTGGACGTTGAGTATCAGTGGCATTGAAGGCAAAGTAAAAGCCCTCACCTTGCATGACTACCTGAAGCCACTACAAAGTGAAGGCTATTATATCCCGAATGGCAATGAGAATCTGGAGCGACAGATGAACTTCAGCCTTGGCCTCTACGGAGCTTGCCTGATGCACGTCGACGTAAAATTCCCTATCGACCAGCCTCCGATCCCTTGCGCTTTGCATATACTTGACGTGCTCGAAAAAGCCAACAGCGAGAGCGAGGAAACGCTCGGAGAAATATTGCAAAAATTAGAGAACGAACGCGAAGCTAACGCCACAGATGAAGAGGAAGATCCTGACATCATGATGGGTGACTGGCAGACATGGAAATGATTATTCCTGCGTCCAGATTTCGTATGATGCAATGGCTTGGCCTTCGAGCATCGCACCACCGCTCATGGTCTTGGCGCCCTGCGCTTTAGCCTTAGCAAGGAACTGTGTCTCAGCAGGATTGTAGATCAGATCATAGCAGACATGCTGAGGCGTTAAGGCCTCGTATGGAATGGCAGGACACTCATCGACATGTGGGAACATGCCGACCGGCGAACAGTTGACGATGACCTGATAATCGGTCATCATGGCAGGAGTGAGCTCCTCGTAAGTCAAGCGGCCAGGAGCAGGCGTACGACTCACATACACTGGCTGAATACCCATATCCTCTAATGCCACACACACAGCGCGGCTGGCACCACCCGTGCCAAGGACGAGCGCCTTGGAAGCTTCGCCAAGCAAAGGACGGATGCTGTCACGGAATCCAATAATATCCGTATTGTAACCCTTGAGATACAGGCCAGGCAACTTGGTCTGACTTCCGTCATCGACATGTATCACCTTGATGGTATTGACTGCACCTATGCGCTCAGCAACAGGATCGAGCTCATCGAGGAACTGCATCACCTGCTGCTTGTAAGGGATGGTCACATTGAGGCCTCGGAGCATTGGCTCAGCGGCAAGGACAGCAGGAAGAAGGTCGACACTCTCAAGATCGAAATTAACATACTCTGCATCGATAGAGAGGCGCTGAAAACGCTCATTGTGGAATTTTCGAGAGAACGAATGACCGAGCGGATGGCCTAATAAACCGTATTTAAGTGTCATAATCAATCAATTTTGTCAAATTATTCTAAAGTTGGCGCAAAAATAGACACTTTTTGACGAAGATACAAATTTTTTTATTATTTTTGCACCCAAATAATATAAAAAAGAAGATATGCGCTCGCATTATACCTATATATCTATCATCTTTATCCTACTTTTTGCCCTTGCCATGCCTATGGTCGTGGAGGCAAAAAGCAAGTTCACCGTGGTCATCGACCCGGGACATGGTGGAGGAGACATAGGAACTCCCCACAGAAAATGCAAGCAGGATGAGAAGACCATCGCGCTCAATGTTGCACTCAAGCTCGGCAAGCTCATCGAACAGAACCACTCGGATATCAAGGTCGTATATACTCGCAAGAAAGACATCTATCCTTCGCTTCCTGACCGTACTCAAATTGCCAAGAATGCCAAGGGCGATCTGTTTATTTCTATTCATGTCAACGCGGCTCCAGATGCCAGCGCCCGCGGCTTTGAGACTTATGTATTCGGTGTATCCGGAGAGAAAGGCAAGCGTGAGGACGAACAGAAGCGACTGAAGGAACGTATGGAGGAGGAACGTGAGAACCTCGACATCAATGGTAAGTTGGTCAATTTTGATACGGACATTGATATTGAGACCAAGATCCTCTGCCAGGCTCAGCGCGAGAAGCACAACAAGCAGAGTATGGAATTTGCCAATTCGGTGCACAACGCAATCATCAATGGCATCAAGAAGACATCGTATGCCAAGAGCATCAACAACCGTGGCGTCAAGCCGAAGAACCTCTTTGTCCTCTGCTACTCTCCTATGCCTGCGGTTCTCATCGAGCTCGGATATATGAGTAATCTGGCTGAAGAGAAGTTTATTACCACCGATGCTGCACAGGATAATTTTGCTCAAAGCATCTACTACGCTGTCAGCAATTATAAGAAGACCTGGGACAAGCGACAGCTGAAGAATGTCGGCACGGTGGAGATTGAAGAAGATGAACCGGTAGCTGAGACAAAACCAGCAGATACTAAGCCTTCGACGAAAGAAGAAACCGTCAAGCCTACTACATCTTCGAACCCCAAGAAGGATGACAACGTATATTGGCGCATCCAGTTCTACATTTCGGATGTTGAACTGAAGGCGAATGCCAAGCAGCTGAAAGGACTCTCGCCTGTGCAGTACTATAAGGATGGCAAATATTATAAGTACACTTACGGTAATACGACCTCCAAAACACAGATGAACAAGGACTTGCAGACGGTTAAGAAACTCTTTAAGGACGCCTTCCCAGTCAAGTTTGACAGTGAAGGAAACAAATTGAAATGATATGAAATACAATAACGAACTCAAGATAGGCTTCTGGGCCATTGTCGCCATTGTCGTCATGTTCTATGGCATGCGATACCTCAAGGGAATCAACTCTTTCAAGGAAGGACAATTCTACTACCTCACTTGCGATAAAGTCGATGGACTGGCTGTATCGAGCCACATCACCCTGCATGGACTTAAGGTAGGTATGGTTCGCTCGATGGAATATGACACAAAGTCGAAGAGTATTGTCGTATTGCTCAATGTCTATGACAGCGACCTGAAGATCCCTGTGGACAGTCGCGTGTCTGTTCATGGAGACCTTCTGGGAACTTCGGACATCGTCATTGAAATGGGTGAAAGCTCACAGTGCTATGCGCCATGGGACACCATCCAGTCGCCAGCTGCAGAACCTGGTCTATTGGAGAAAGCGGATCCTATCGTCGATCAGATCAATAACCTCATGCCTAAGATTGACACATTGATCTCAGGCATCAACGTCCTGGTCAACGAGAGCAAGATGCAGGAGAGCCTGCTGCAGATCAATGCATTGACTCAGCATCTTAACAGCACCGTCAATCAGTTGAACCAGCTGCTCCGTAAGGACGTCCCTGGCATCATGACAAATCTGGAGAGCGCTACGGCCAACCTCGATACATTGACCGTCCAGGCCAAAGAGGCTGACATCAAGCAGCTGCTGGCTAATACAAATGCCACCATCCAGACAGCCAACGAATTGCTGCGACAGATGCAGAACGAGAATGGAAGTGTGGGAAAGATGCTCAAGACGTCAGAACTGCATGACCAGCTGAACCGCACCATCGCAGACGTTGACTCATTGATCAACGACATCAAGGCAAATCCAAAGAAATATATACGTATTAAGGTATTCTAATTTACCATTTGGTCAATTACCAAGTACCATTTATTTTTGACAACTATGAAAGTAGCAATCATCGGTGCCGGCAATATGGGCGGCGCCATCGCTCGTGGCATGGCCACTGGCAGCATCATCAAAGCAGAAGAAATCGTAGTAACTGCTCATACTCAGGCAACTCTTGACAAGTTGAAGGCAGACATCCCTACCATCAATACAACGCTTTGCAATCGCGAGGCTGCAGAGGATGCCAACATCATCGTACTCTGTATCAAGCCTTGGCTTGTACAGCCAGTGTTGGAGGAGATCTATCCTGCCATCAATAAGTCTAATCCGATGATCATCAACGTGGCAGCAGGTATCAGCTTCGAGCAGATTTCTGCCATGATGGCCGGAGACATCCGTCCAGTAGCTCGTGTCATTCCTAACACCGCGATTGCCATCAAGATGAGCCCTACGCTCATGTGCTTTAATGAGGCGATGAGCGAGGCGCAGCAGCAGTTGGTCAAGGCGATATTCGACGAACTCGGACAGAGTATCGTCACCGACGAGGCTCACATGGCAGCAGGTACCGCCATCACCTCTTGTGGCATTGCCTACGCCTTCGCTTATATCCGCGCAGCCATCCAGGGTGCTATCGAGCTCGGCTTCTACCCTCACGTTGCTAAGCAGATGATCGATCAGACCGTACAAGGTGCAGTGGCATTGCTCGAACACAATGGTTCGATGCCTGACGCTGAGATTTATAAGGTCTGCACTCCTGGCGGTATCACTATCAAGGGTCTCAATGAGATGACCAAAGAAGGCTTTGACCATGCAGTCATTGCGGGACTGAAGAAGGCTGCAGGAAAGTAAAGGACCCTCCCCAACCCTCCCTCATAGGGAGGGAGTTTTATAATTAGTTCTTGGGGCAAAAACTCCTAACTCCTAACTCCTAACTCCTAACTCCTAACTCCTAACTCCTAACTAAAGCGTGCTGAACTACATCTGGCTCTCCTTTTTCGTCGTGGCTTTTATCTCGGCCATCCTGATCTCTACTTTTGGTGGAGATCCAGAGATCTGGTCGCGACTGATGAATGTGTCGTTCACCTCATCGGCCAAGGCCTTTGAAATCTGTCTTGGCTTAACGGGTGTACTGAGTTTCTGGCTCGGCTTGATGAAAGTCGGAGAGAAAGGAGGAGTCATCGCTGCTTTCAGCCGCCTGATCAATCCGTTGTTCTCGCGCATCTTCCCTGGTATTCCTGCCGGACATCCTGCACAAGGTAGCATCCTGATGAATGTCAGTGCCAACATGCTTGGCCTTGATAACGCAGCGACACCAATGGGACTCAAGGCGATGAAGGAGATGCAGGAGCTCAATACGAAGAAAGACACGGCCAGTGATGCCATGATCATGTTCCTGGTGCTCAACACCTCGGGCGTAACCATCATCCCGATCTCGATCATGATGTATCGCGCTCAGTTCGGAGCTGCTAATCCTTCTGATGTATTCCTGCCATTACTTTTAGCCACGGCGTGCTCATCGTTCGGAGCGTTGTTCCTCTGCTGTCTCAAGCAGAAGGTCAAGCTGCTCGATCCGGTCATCATCGGTACCTTCCTCGGCGCGGCTGCTACTATTGGAGGCATCGGTTGGTTCTTCTCTTCTCTCTCTCAAGAACAGCTGACACTCTATAGCAGTGTTTTCAGCAACGTATTGCTTTTCAGTGCCATCATGCTCTTCTTGCTAGCAGGATTGCGTAAGAAGGTCGAACTCTTCCCGACGTTTGTCGAAGGTGCAAAGGAAGGTTTTCAGACGGTTGTGACGATCATTCCCTACCAGATTGCCATGTTTGTCGGCATCAGTCTTTTCCGTGAGTGTGGTGCTCTCAATTATATTACTGATGGATTAGGATGGTGCTTTGCTCACCTCGGATTCAATACCGATTTCGTCCCTGCCCTGCCTTGCGCCATCCTCAAGCCACTCAATGGAGCTGGTGCACGTGCCATGATGCTCGATGTCTTCCAGACGTATGGCGTGGATTCCTTCGTCGGTCATGTATGTAGTACCATCCAGGGTAGCACAGATACGACGATGTATATCCTTGCCGTCTACTTTGGTTCGGTGGGTGTCAGCAAGTTCCGTTATGCAGCAGCTTATGGTTTGATGGCAGACCTTATCGGTATCACTTCGGCCATTCTGGTCAATTATCTCTTCTTCGGATGATCATCGGATTACCAGATACCTGTCCTCAGGAACCGCCTATCGTTCCTGTCAATTACGTCAATGCCGTAGAGCGCGTTGGCCACGAGGTATGTGTCCTTCCTTATACACTCGACTCTCAGGAATGCAAGAAGATGCTCGATGGATTGGACATTCTCTTATTCATGGGAGGTGGCGACATTGAAGCTAAATGGTTCGGTCAGGAACAATCTCCGCTGGCAGGAGTACCCAATCAGAGACGCGATGCATTTGAGATGCTCCTGTTTGAGTTGGCTTTGCAGAGAAGGCTTCCCATCATGGGAATCTGTCGAGGCCATCAACTCATCAACATCGCTTTAGGTGGAACTATCTATCAGGATCTTCCTACAGAGTATCCAGAACAACCAGAAAATGTTTTAGCACCGTTGATCAATCACTCCCGTCCTGATTCGGAGTGGGCAGGCGTCCACGACATGATCATAAATAAAGACTCGCGACTATATCAGGTACTTAAGGTCGATCATGCCTGTGTCAACAGCACACACCATCAGGCAATCAAAGACTTAGGACGAACGCTGCACGTCACTGCCACTTCGCCAGATGGAGTCATTGAGGCCATTGAGTCAGACACCTACCCTATTGCCGCCGTACAATTCCATCCTGAGCGTCTTGCTTTTGGAGACGATACATTGTTTACTCCCTTATTCGCGGAGATGGACAAATTGCTCAACATATCAGATTAAAGTCATTTTATCCGATGAAGATCATCACCGCCTTCGACTCTTTCAAAGGCTGCATGAGTGCACATGAAGCGTGCCATGCAGCAGCTACTGGATTGCAGGAGCGATATCCGGACGCAGAGGTTGTCTGCTTGCCAATGAGCGATGGCGGAGAAGGTATGGTGGAGTGTATCGCGGAGGCTCTGGATGTGGAGATGATCACCGTGAAGGTTCACGATCCACTGATGAATGAGATCAATGCGAAATATGCAATCTCTACACAGATAGACGAAGGGACTGATAAAGAGCAGAAAACTGCCTATATGGAGATGGCAGCAGCGAGTGGACTTACGTTAGTTCCGACCGATAAGAGAAATCCGATGATCACCACCACCTATGGCGTGGGAGAAATGATTCTTGACGCCATCCATCGTGGTTGTACGAAGATCATTATGGGCATCGGCGGTAGTGCCACATGCGACGGAGGTCAGGGAATGATCGATTGCCTGCGTCCTTATCTTCCCCTTCCTGTCGAGATCCTTGTAGCTTCGGATGTCAGCAATCCGCTCTATGGTCCAGAAGGTGCGGCGTATATCTTTGCTCCTCAAAAAGGAGCCACACCCGAGCAGGTCACACTGCTGGATCAAAGACTGAGGGACTTCGCACACAAAACAGAAGCCTCAGGTATCGCCTCTCCCGAACTGGCCAATCACCCTGGCTCTGGTGCCGCAGGAGGCTTAGGATATGGATTGATGGCATATCTCCACGCCACACTCACGTCAGGTATTGACCTGGTACTTGATACAATCCACTTTGACCAACAGATAGCCGACGCAGATCTCGTCCTGACAGGCGAAGGCAAGACCGACGGACAGACACTATATAATATATATAATGTGTCGACAGCTCCTAAGAAAGTTCCGATGGGCGTCCTTGCCAGAGCCAAGAAACAAGGAGTAACAACCATCTTGCTCTCGGGAGCCATCGAAGATAAGGCTCTACTGCTTGATGCCGGATTCTCGGCGGTTCGATCCATCAACGAAGGAGACACGCGTTCGCTCGACGTACTGATGCAGAAATCGGTCGCAGAAAATAATCTTTATCGCACATGCGTAACTACTTTATAAAACAATACCCTATGCAAGCTTCCAAAACACTATCATTATCCTCTTTCCTCCTCCTATCATGCATGAGCATGCAGGCAAAAGACTACGTGGTCACCTCTCCTGACGGACATCTCAAGGCCACGGTGAGCGACAATCAGCAGATTACTTGGTCCATCGAGCATGATGGTTCCACCGTCCTTGCTCCTTCTGCCATCCGTATCCAGACAGCAACAAACAGCTGGGGAGAGAAGACCAAAATACAGAAGTCAAAAAAGCAGAGTATCAGCGAGAATATTCCGACTGTAGCGTATAAGCGTGCTGTCGTCAAGAACGAATACAACGAGTTGACGCTAGACTGTAGCGGAGAGTTCAACCTCATCGTCCGTGCTTATAACGATGGTTGCGCCTACCGACTGGTCAGTAAGTCAAACAAGTCACTCCGCGTTGTCAAAGAGTCTCCTGAGTTTGCCTTCTCATCAGACTACCAGGCCTTCGTCCCATACGTCAATGACAATCGTGGTGGCGAGAAATACTCGTACAGTTTCGAATCCTACTACGATGAGCAGAAGCTCTCTGCCATGTATGCCGACTCTATCGCCATCACTCCGCTGGCCGTCTGTCTGCCTGATGGCATGAAGGCTGTTATCATGGAGACCAGTGTGGAGGATTATCCAGGCATGTTCCTTTATCGCAACAACGCATCCCCTGCGAACACGCTCCAGACAGACTTCGCGCCACTCCCAACAGAGACCATCATCGGCGGTTTTGACCGACTGAACCTCCTGCCAGTCAAGCGTGCCGACTATATTGCTGACCTCCAGAAGAAGCAGGCTCTGCCTTGGCGACTGGTGCTCATCACGACCGATGATACACAGCTGCTCGATACAGACACGCCTTATTGCCTCGCTCCAGCCTGCCGCCTCACTGACACCTCGTGGATCAAGCCGGGTAAAGTAGCATGGGACTGGTGGAATAACTGGAACATCTCAGGCGTCGACTTCCGCGCCGGCATCAACACGCAGACCTACAAGCATTATATCGACTTCGCACAGAAGAATGGTCTTGAGTATATCATCGTCGATGAAGGCTGGAGCAGCGAGGAAGACCTCCTGCAGTACAGCAACGACGAGCTCAGCATCCCTGAACTCGTAGCATACGGAAAGGAGCGCAATGTCGGCGTCATCCTCTGGTCTTCATGGCGCAATCTCATCAAAGACATGGATCGCAACATGAGCCATTATGCTTCTGCTGGCGTTAAAGGCTTCAAGATCGACTTCTTCGACCGCGACGACTATGAGGTCATCCACTCTACCTATGAAATTGCCGCAGCCGCCGCCAAGCATCACTTGCTTGTCGACTACCACGGCCTCAAGCCTTCAGGCATACAGCGCGCTTATCCTAATGTCGTAAACTTCGAGGGAGTCAAGGGTTTGGAGAACTGTAAGTGGGAACAGCGTAATGGCAATGGTCCTGTGCACGATATGCCACGCTACGACGTCTCTATCCCATACCTGCGCATGCTTCCTGGTCCACTCGACTACACCCCAGGTGCTATGCTCAATGCAACACGCGACCATTTCTTCGGCAACAATAACCATCCGATGAGTCAGGGTACACGCGTCCACCAGATGGCGATGTATGTAATCTATGAGGCTCCATTGCAGATGCTGGCAGACAGTCCTACCCACTACGAGCAGAACCAGGAGTGCACCGATTTTATTGCTGCCGTACCTACCACGTTCGATGAGACCGTTCCTCTCTGCGGAGAGATGGGCGAATATGTCGCTATCGCACGCCGAAAGGGAGATACATGGTATGTTGCTGCCATGAACAACTGGACAGCGCGTACCTTAACTATCGACCTCTCAAAGTTCCTCTCTGCAGAGATGACCATGGATAGCTTTGCCGACGGCATCAATGCCGACCGTGAAGCAACGGACTATAAGCATTCGACAAAGAAAGTCTCACCTGCCGAAAAACTCACAGTTAGCCTCGCTCCAGCGGGTGGCTGGTGTGCTATCTTGAAATAATCACATGCTACGGAATTCAGAAGGAGTATACCCGACAACTCGTTTGAACAATCGGCAGAAAGTCACCTGAGACTTGAACCCCAACTGATTAGAAATATCAAAGATTGAGAGATTTGTATTTTTCAAAAGCAGTTTTGCTTGAGTTATCAATTTCAAATCGATAATACTCTTTGGTGTTGTACTGGCAATTCTATCAGTAATCTTACTGAGTTGTCGGGTAGAAATCCCGATTTTATCTGCATAGAAGGCAAGTTCATGCTCCTTTATATAATGTTTGGCCACCAAGGACAGAAATTCATTATAGGAAGCTTCATAAGATTTAGTATTCAATAAAGGCATATTCGTGATTAGTAATGGTAATTGATATGAAATAGGATAATGTTTTATGTTGCAAATATAAGCATAAATTAGATTCCTACAAAATATTATCTTATAATTGAGCAAAGAATGGCTATTTTTAGTACGAATCAGCCAATTTTGCCAACTAAACACCTATTTATACCCCATAAAGCATCCTACAATGACCGAGTTACAGAAATCCCTTTTCGCCCTGCAGGATATAAACTATGCTGCTTTCCAGGCCAAGCTGACCCCTGGCATCAATGAGGAAACGATGATAGGCATACGTATTCCTCAACTACGCGCCTTTGCCAAAGATTATTTCAAGGACCCGGCGCATAAGTCCTTCCTGCTGGAGCTCCCCCATCAGTACTATGATGAGAATATGCTCCACGGACTACTTATCTCCTTGATGAAGGACTTTGAGGAATGTGTTATTGCCACAGATCGTTTTCTCCCTTTTGTCGACAACTGGGCGGTGTGTGATATTATGTCTCCCAAGGTCTTTGGCAAACACAAAGAAGAGTTTATTCCTACGGTGCGCCGATGGAGCGCTTCATCACATACCTACACCTGTCGCTTCGGGGTAGAGATGCTCATGACTTTCTATCTAGACAAAGACTTTAAGCCAGAGTACCTTGAGATACCCGCAGCTGTACGTAGCGATGAGTATTATGTAAAGATGATGATAGCCTGGTTCTTTGCCACTTCATTGGCAAAACAGTGGGATGCAACGATCCCATACCTAGAACAACGACGCCTCGATCCCTGGACTCATAATAAGACCATACAGAAGGCACGTGAAAGCTTCAGAATTACAGCAGAACAGAAAGAGTACCTTAATGGACTAAAAATAGCCCAACATTCAAAACCCCTTTAATATGAAAACAACAAAAACTATTTCGTTACTGGCCACAACCCTATTGTGTGCCAGCTGTGCAGAAAAGCCTGCTGCACTCAAGGACATCGCATTGAAAGATGCTTTCGCGGATGATTTCCTTGTAGGTGTTGCAGTAGCACAACCTATCATCACAAACAATGAAGAGGCAAGCATCCAGCTGATCTGCGAACAGTTTAACGCGGTCTCTCCGGAGAGTGTCCTTAAGCCGGAGTACATCCATCCTACCCCTGATACCTGGGACTTCGAACCAGGTGATGCTTACTGCCAGTTTGCTGCTGATCACGGATTGAAGGCTCTCGGACATACCCTGATGTGGCACAATCAGACACCAGATTTCTTCTGGCTCAACGAAGACGGAAGTGTACGAACCCAAGAAGAGATGAGAGCTACCCTTGAGGAGTACGTCGAGAAGACTGTCACTCACTTTGCCGGCAAGGTCTATGCTTGGGATGTGGTCAATGAGATCGTTAACGAAGAAGGTGGCTATCGCAATGACAAAGGCTGGGAAAAATATTATGGAGGCAACCTCGATGATCTTGTCTGCCTGGCCTTCAGCACCGCACAGCGCTGTGACCCTAATGCAGAGCTTTATTATAACGATTATAATATGTGGCGTCAGACGAAGGTCGACGGTGCTGTCCGCATCGTCAAGATGCTGAAAGAGAAAGGCATCCGCATTGACGGTGTCGGCATCCAGGCTCACTGGGGTCTCAACTATCCAAGCACCAAAGACATTGAAACTACGATCGACCGTCTCTATGACCTTGGGGTGAAAGTTATGATCACTGAGCTCGACATCGATATGCTGCCATTCTCAAAAGAAGGTCAGATGACCGGTAAAGCTATGTACGACCCAGCACTGCAGCGTGAAGAGTTCATGCGCTGGCTCAATCCATACGCGAATGGATTGACCGAGGAGATGGATCAGCAGATTGCTGACCGTTATGAGGAGATCATGCGAACCATCTATAACAAGCGCGATAAGATTTCGCGTGTCACTTTCTGGGGTCTTCATGATGGTGTGTCATGGAAGAATGACTACCCAATTCCTAATCGAGTCAATTATCCGCTTCTTTTCGACCGAAACTTAGGTAAGAAGAAAGCATTCTATCAGGTAGTGAATATTCCGGAATAAATCCAATCCTACCAATACAAATCGCCACTTGTATCCTGTTCTAACTAGATACAAGTGGCGATTTGTATTAACGATCGTTTCTATATTGGTTGAAATTCGAAATCAATTCTTAGATAACTTGTTCCACATATAGATGCCATAGAAAGAATTGACGAGGTAGACACTATACTTGGCTACAGTCATAAAAGAGAAGACTGAATCGGACATCATCCACATCGCGATATAAGCCACATTGATGATGAGCCACATATACCATTGCTCGACGAAAGCCTTGACCGATACCCACATGGTGACGATACTGAGAACGGTGGTGAGACTGTCGAGCCAGAGCTGCGAGGTGGAATCGTAATCCATCTTAAGCGTCTTGAAGGCAACCTCTCCCCAACCGAGGCTGTGAAAGAGATCTGTAATCTGCACGATCATCCAAGGACCGAAGTAGATGAGAAACTCTCCAAGAACCAGCGTACCAGCAAGGACAGAGAGCAACGTCCAGCCACGCTGCGCCCAAGTCATATAGCGAGTATGGATGGTACCTGTGTCATCCTGACGCTTACGCTTCCCCCACTTGTGCCAGCCGATGAACTGCATCGGGAGATTGTAAAGCAAACGCTGAAGGAAGTCGCCATAGATGTGCGTACAGAAACATATATATATATGTAGGAAGGCCTCGACGATACCGAAGATCCAGTTAGCCATCGAACCCTTGGCTCCTAAGACGACACAGAAGACACCAAGGATAGCGGCAATGGCAGCAATCCATGCGTTGACCGACAGATCGGCCTTAATGATGAAAGATGCTACTGCCAGCGAGAGAATCGCCAGCAGTAGCATGATTTCGAACCAATTAAGGTTCTTGAAGGTCTGTCGTAAAAGAACGATGTATTTCTTCATATTAATATGAACGTGCGAAGAGTACGCGACGAGCCGATGGCTTGCCGGTAACCATATCTACACCTGGCTCGAGGTCTGATGGGTCGTGAGCCTCGAATGGGATACAACGGATGGTAGCCTTGGTCTCGGCCTTGATATATTCCTCGGTCTCGGTAGTACCATCCCAGTGGCAGAGGAGGAAGCCACCCTTCTCGATCTCTTCCTTGAACTGCTCCCAAGTATCTACACGACGGATGTAGCCATCGCGCATAGCCTTAGCCTTGGCGAAGATGTTGTCCTGAATCTCGTCGAGGAGAGCTACAACACGCTCTACGATACCTTCCTGAGGTACGGTGGTCTTCTCAAGCGTATCGCGACGAACGAGCTCGAGCGTACCGTTCTCAAGATCACGACCACCGAGGGCAATACGTACAGGTACACCCTTCAGCTCATACTCAGAGAACTTGAAGCCAGGACGCTTGTTGTCTGCGTCGTCATACTTCACGCTGATACCTTTGGCACGAAGAGCGTCGACCCATGGCTGGATACGCTCGGTGAGTGCTGCGAGCTGATCAGGCTTATTATAGATAGGTACGATAACGACCTGGATTGGAGCGAGCTTTGGAGGGAGGACGAGACCGTTGTCGTCAGAGTGAGTCATGATGAGTGCACCCATCAGACGGGTAGAGACACCCCAAGAGGTTGCCCAAACGTACTCCTGCTTGTTCTCCTTGTTGGTGAACATTACGTCGAACGCCTTAGCGAAGTTCTGGCCAAGGAAGTGCGAAGTACCTGCCTGCAGCGCCTTGCCGTCCTGCATCATTGCCTCGATGGTGAAGGTGTCGAGAGCGCCTGCGAAACGCTCGTTAGGAGACTTAGGACCCTTGATGACTGGCACGCCCATCCACTTCTCTGCGAAGTCGCCATAGACGTTGATCATCTTCATGGCCATCTCGCCTGCCTCCTCCTTGGTAGCGTGAGCGGTGTGGCCTTCCTGCCAAAGGAACTCAGAGGTACGGAGGAACATACGGGTACGCATCTCCCAGCGCATGACGTTACACCACTGGTTGCAAAGGATTGGGAGATCACGATGTGAGGTGATCCAGTTCTTATAGGTCGACCAGATGATGGTCTCAGAGGTTGGACGTACGATGAGCTCCTCCTCGAGGCGAGCCTCAGGATCAACGACTACACCCTTCTCAGCATCGGCCTTAAGACGATAATGAGTTACGACTGCACACTCCTTAGCGAAGCCTTCTACGTGCTCAGCCTCACGGCAGAGATAGGATTTAGGAATGAGGAGTGGGAAGTAAGCGTTCTGAACGCCCTGCTGCTTGAACATGTCGTCGAGGACACGCTGCATCTTCTCCCAGATGGCGTAGCCATAAGGCTTGATCACCATACAGCCACGTACTGCTGACTGCTCTGCAAGGTCAGCGTTTACGACCAGGTCATTGTACCACTTAGAGTAGTCATCTGAACGCTTGGTCATTTTGTTAAGTTCTTTTGCCATAATATTATTTGCGATTTAACTATTTACGATTTACAATTGGAATTACCCAAACCATTCACTATGTACTATTATTTATCAACTACGCTCAAAGCTTTCCTTTCTTCGCATCGCGCAGCATCGCTCTATTCGGAACGAGGTAGATAGAGACACGACGATTGCGCTCACGCTCACGGATGTTTGCATTTTGGTTGCGTGGCACCTTATTGCCAAAGCCGAAACTGTGGATATCAGAAGGACCTACGCCCTGCTTGGCAAACCATCGGTGCACAGAATTAGCACGACTGGTAGACAGGCGGTTGAGATAATTATCCGATCCGTTATTATCAGTATATGCTGCAATTATCATCGTTGCCACCGCAGTAGGACCCTTCACCAATGAGAGCAAAGGACGCAGATGACTTTCAGCAGAAGTCATAAAGACAGTATCGCCTTGAGCAAAGAGCAGACGTGCCGGGATGGTAACTTTCAGCACAGCCTCATTACCTCCCGTAAGCGCAAACTCAAGCTGACGGTTGCTCTTAAGACGCTGAGCCTCTCCTACCCAGAAACGGCGTACGGCCTTCATCGTCTCATAATCGCCATTGACAAAGGCCTTCTCGCCATACTGTTCTGACTCAACCTCGGGCATGCGCTCAAAGTTCTGAGCGACAACTTCCGAGACGGAGAACTGCATGACGACTATCAGTGCAAAGACTGACAACAAACGATTAACCCAGGCTCTCTTCATAGTCGAGCTCTGCCTCTACAACCCAATATACAAGTTCAGGATCGAAATGGAAACCGTCGCGCTTTGACTGCTTGATGACATAAGCGACAAGTTCCTCCATGTCGATATCGACTTCTTCGTCTTCCAACATGCCATTTGACTCGAAATAGTCATAGACAGTGTCGGAGATATAGAGAATCTCATCATCATTGAACTTGTCCTGAGCCTCCTGAGGAAGATGTGACTGTATATACTTGATAGCCTCCTGATCGTCATAAAGGCTGTCTTCAATCTGATTTGCCATAATAGATTTGTATTGAATAATTAATTATCTGACTTATTTCGCTTTTTGGGGGTATGCAGGCGTTTGATCACCGGTTTGGCTACCTGCTCGGCTGCTTTCACCACTGGCAATGCTACTTGCTCAGCTGCTTTGATGACCGGTTTATTGAAATCCTCCAACTGACGGACACTCTTCATCAGATTGCTCTGAATGCTGTAGTGAATATCCTCAAAAGCATAACGAATAGGCTCAAGGACGTTGGAAGAAGGATTCTCAGGACAGATGATGAGCAACTGGCCGGCATGCGTCTGGATATCGAGCTCGCCATCCATCTGCAAAGGCTCACCATCGACGTGCACGACATCCGGCTGCGGCATGACAATACGCATGTGGCTCGAACGGAACGAGAGGATGTTCGGATTGGTGTCAAGCGACTTGGTAAAGAGCTGCAGAGCCATGTGCGGCACCATGATGATAGGGAATGGCTTGACCAACGAGACATCGAGCAGTCCGTCCTGCATGGAGGCATGTGGCGTGATATAGGCGTTATTGCCCCACTGTGAGGCGTTGCCGATAGCAATCATAAACGCCTGTTCCTTAACCTCGCCGTCATCTGTATAGATCTCGTAGGTTGCAGGCTTATAGTCACCTAAAAGACTGACAAAGCTGCGAAGATAGTTGATAGGTCCACGTGCTCCAAGTTCTGCAAATCTGGCAGAGACACGTGCATCGAAGCCAATACCAGCGGTGCAGAAGAAGATATGATCATTGACCGTACCATAGTCGACAAGTTCTGCATGGCCTTCGCGGATGCATTCAAGAGCACGGGTGAGATCGAGCGGAATCTGCACGTGACGCGCAAGGCCGTTACCGCTGCCCATCGGTACAATGCCAAACTTGACCTTGCTGCCCACCAACGAGCGTCCGGTTTCATTGATCGTACCATCGCCTCCGATAGCCACCACGGTGTCAATCCCCTTCTCTACAGCCTCATGCGCCAGCTCGCTGGCATGACCTGCATATTCTGTAAAACGTATATCAACATCACACCCGCTGTCATCCGTAAAAACCTCACGGATCAAAGCAGGAATCTCATCCTTAGGACGAACGCCAGCAATAGGATTGATGATGATTAATATACTTCTCATACAAAGCGAAGGAAGAAACGAACCAGTGAAGTGCCAACTGCACCAAGGCCACACCAGACCCAATAGGTATTTGGCCAATCATACCAGCGCTCTGCTGCATAGCAGACAAGCGTGACGGCTACGAATATGTAGAAAAGAATACGCAGAAGCTTCTGCATGAATTCAATTGGATCCATTCTTCTGATTATTTTTTGCAGGACAAAGGGAACCTGCCATTTAGAGACTGAGATTATTTATAGCGGATCTTCTGACCAAGCTGCAAAGTCTTGTCTGCACGAATACCATTGAGCTTACAGAGTTTTGAAACCGAGGTTCCATACTTACGGGCAATGGCCGAGAGGGTATCACCCTGCTTGACTCGATGAATGCTGCCGCCAGATGACTGATTCGAAGTGTTGTTCTTATTAGTAGTTGACTTCGATGTCGTATTGCTTGCAACTGCCGTTTGCTTGTTACGGCTACTTGGCTCACGATACTTAGCACCTCGCCTACCTTTATTATTCTGAGCCCACTCTGCCTGAGATCGCTTGAAAGCATAAACCGGAGTCTTTGGCTTAAAGTTTACGAAGTCAATGATATCAGCCGGATCAAGCGCAATGCCCATGAAACGCATCTCGAAATGAAGATGAGAACCTGTGCTACGACCCGTATTACCACCTAAACCGATAGGCTGACCAGCCTTAACCTCTGCATCCTGACTAACCAGCTGACGTGAGAGATGACCATAGACGGTCTCTAAACCATTAGGATGACGGAGAACATAATAATATCCATAGCCACGACGCTCGTATTTCTTGACACGAACCTTGCCATCAAAAGCAGCACGTATAGTGTCACCAACGTAAACCTTGACATCGACACCCTTATGCATACGACGACGGCGCCAGCCAAATGGAGAGGTGATCATACCAATGGTCGGAGCCTGAAAAGAGGAAACATCAATATCAAGCGTAGCGGGAATCTGTCCGTTAGCGTCCCAAAGAGGACCGTTGACCGCATCGCTCCATGACGCATACAGATCAAGAGCAGGAAAGAGATCAAAAGCCTCTTCCCCGATGTCATCGACACTCAATACAGAGTCAACCAGCGCCTGGAAAGACTGAGACTCCGCCTGAATATCCTGTAACTGCTTATGAATGTCACGATGGATAGGCGGAACGACCTCTTCTTTCGCATGCGCGAAAAATATTGAGAAAGCTGCCAGTAATGACAGCCAGATTTTTGCACAATTCATGCGGCAAAGATAGCATTTTTCTACGAATCCACCAACCATTTAACAAAAAAAAGCACCGATTTAGTGCTTTTTTAGACTAAATCAGTGCAATGTATTGCATCTTGGCAGGAATAAGACATATTATCTTGCTGCAGACTCAATAGCCTTAGCAAGCGCCAAAGACAACTGATCTGGACAAGAAGTAGGCTTTCCGTTACAAGAAATACCCTTGACGCGGCCAATGACATCCTGAGCCTTCTGACCCTTTACGAGAGCAGCAATGCCCTGAAGATTGCCATGACAGCCACCCATGAATTCAACGTTCTGGATTACATTATCATCATCGAGCACCACGTGGATGAAACGGCTGCAGGTGCCCATAGTCGGATACATGATTTCTTTCATAATTTAAATAATTTAGGGGTAATTATTATTTCTGATCTCCTGAGAAGAAATATTTCAGTTTCGAGAAGAGCGACTGACGCTTCTCCTCGTTAGGATTACAGTTAGATTCGTCGCGCAGGCATTCGATAGCCTTACGCTCCTTGTCATTCAATTTCTCAGGCACATAGACGAGAATATTCACGATCAGATCGCCTGTCGTAGCACCGCCATTGGCAGGAAGACCTTTGCCCTTCAGTCGGAGCATCTTGCCTGGTTGAGTTCCTGCTGGCACATTGATGCGGACACGGCCATTGAGCGTAGGAATCTCAGCAGGTCCACCTAAGGCTGCTGTCGGGAAAGAGAGAAGCAGGTTATAGACAAGATCCTCTTTGTCTCGCATCAGCTCTGCATGTGGAATCTCTTCAATATTGACAATCAGGTCGCCCGGCTGTCCCTGACCGCCAGGAGCGGCATTACCCTTACCTGCAGCCTTGAACTTCTGACCTTCCATGACACCCTTCGGCAACTTGACGGGAATAACCTCCTCTATCTGCTTGACGCCACCCTGTCCATCAGCCACGGTGTGACGGATCTTGACCTTCTTTTCAACACCATTGACAACATCATCGAGCGTGATTTTCAAGGTGATATTAAGATCCTGCCCCTTCATGGTACGTCCACCGAAGCCTGCGCTACGGAAAGCATCCTCAAAGCCTCCAAAACCACCGCCGAAAGGACCGCCACCCATGTTGGTGTAAGTATAGGTACGACCACCTCGGCCACCTCCACCGCCAAAGAAGGCGTTGAAGATATCCATAGGATCGAAGCCTGCACCACCGAAGCCGCCAGCTCCACCTGCACCGCCGAAACCACTGCCACTCATGCCCGCATGTCCAAACTGATCATAACGTGCACGCTTGTTGTCGTCCGACAGTACGTCATAAGCCTCAGCAAGCTCCTTGAAGTTCTCCTCTGCAGTCTTTTTTTCTGCATCAGAAGCCTGGCTCCACTTATCAGGGTGCCATTTAACAGCCAGCTTTCGGTAGGCTTTCTTTATTTCATCGGCACTGGCTCCTTTTTGGAGGCCAAGTACCTCATAATAATCTCTTTTTGCCATAATGGACCCTCCCCCTACCCCTCCACAAGGGAGGGGAGTAGATAGAATCTACATCCGCGGGGGAAATACGGTTTTAATTATATATAAATCGAACCCTCATCTGTATATTACTAATAGTAATTATTCACCTCCCTTGTGGAGGGGCCAGGGGTGGGTCTTCTTCTTATTGCCCGACAACTACCTTCGCGAAACGAACAACCTTGTCAGCCAACTTATAACCTTTTGTAACACAGTCGACCACTTTCCCTTTGAGCGATGGATCGGGTGCTGGAAACATGGTCACAGCCTCATGGATAGAGTCGTCGAAATCACAACCCTGTTCGGCTGGGATCACCTCCATCTGCTGCTGCTTGAGATAGTTCTGGAACTTCTGGTAGATCAGAGTCATACCTTCCTTAACTGAAGCAACATCCTCTGCCTTGTCGATATGCTGCATAGCACGCTCCAGATCGTCAATGACTGGCAGCAAAGCCTTCAAAGCTCCTTCTGCACCATACTTAAGCAGGTCAGACTTCTCTTTGATGGTACGCTTACGATAGTTGTCAAACTCAGCAGCCTGATAGACATAACGCTTCTTCTGCTCTTCGAGCTCAGCTTCAAGAGCAGCGATCTTCTCCTCTGGAGTCTGTTCCTTCTCCTCCTGTGGTGCCTCTGCAGCCTCAGCGTTCTCCTCTACAGGAGCTTCTGCATTAGCAGTTTCCGCGTTCTCAGACTTTGACTTCAACTCTTCTTCGTTAATTGTATTCTGTTCCATATATAGTTGTTTTTTTATTAACAATGATAAATGTTTTTTGATACCTGTCGATCCTAAAGACAAAGTACCACTGGTGTCTTTGCAAATTTCGTGCCAAGACAAAATGTCAAGTTTTTACTAAATTTACCTTCAGATAAGCTCAACATTTAAAAATAATAACTATATTTGCAGCGTAAATTTGACATACATTATGAACTTCCATCCATCAGATAAAGAAATCCTTTTTCCTGAGGCCAAGATTAACCTCGGACTATTCGTGACACGCAAACGAGAAGACGGGTATCACATCCTACAGACGCTCTTCTACCCCATCGACTGGCGCGATGCACTTGAGATACTTGTCATCGACGAGCAGCCGGGAACCGTAAGATTCTCGCAGACAGGAATTACCGTCGACTGTGACCCTGAGCTTAACCTTTGTGTCAAAGCTTACCGCCTGCTGCAAGAACGATTCCCTGATCTTCCCGCAGTGTCGATGCACCTTGAGAAACAGATTCCATTCGGAGCAGGATTAGGAGGAGGTTCAAGCGACGGTGCTCACGCTTTGCTGATGCTCCGTAAGATGTTTGAACTCCAAGTGTCAGACGCAGAGCTTGAAGCTATGGCGGCACGCATGGGTGCTGACTGCGCGTTCTTCTGCCGTTGCGCGAACCTATATAATACTAATGACAATGGCGGACAACTCTCGGCTCAGTACTGCGAAGGCGTCGGACACGAACTGGAGTATCATCCACTGAGCCTCAAGGGTAAATATATGGTCATCGTGAAGCCTCCGTTTGGCGTCAGTACCAAAGAAGCATACAGTAACGTCCATCCAATGAAACCGGAGACCGACTTGAATATTTTGCTCAACAAACCCGTGGAGGAATGGAAAGACAGAATCAAGAATGACTTCGAGGATTCGGTCTTCCCCTTGCATCCTGAGTTGCAGCAGGTCAAGGATATCCTCTACCAGCACGGTGCCCTCTATGCCAGCATGTCAGGATCTGGCTCTGCCCTCTTTGGCATTTTCGATACAGAGCAAAACGACTGTCAACAGTGGTTTGAGGCCGGTTATGCTGCGCGTGGACACTGGGCATTAGTGTAATAAACGCAGGAACGGACGCCGTGACCTCAGGACGTCCATTCTTTATTACAGGAATGGATGCCATGGGCCCAGAATGTCCATTCTTTATTACAGGAACGGACGGCGTGACTCCAAATAGCGTAAACTATTGCACAAAACAGTTACTTTTGCAAGCATTTTTCATGAGAAAAGGTCGTTTATGCAATAATTTTGTTCATAAAATGACTTTTTTCGTAGTAAAATTTGGAACGTGCTTATAAATCTTTTATCTTTGCAGCATTCAAACAAGGAACTTCTCTTAAGATATACATTAATTAAAACTAAGCAGATTAGACGTTTTTTGCTAGTTCTAAATTATTCTGATTTTCCCCATGAGTGGTAAAGGTAAAGTAACCATATATGATCTCGCGCAACAATTGCATACAACAGCATCAACTGTTTCACGAGCATTACAGGATAATCCTCGCATCAGTGCTAAAATGCGAGAGGCTGTCCAGAAGTTGGCAAGAGAACTGCATTACATCCCTGATCCTATTGCGCACCATTTGCGCACCGGCAAGGGAAATGTGTTGGGAATCATCGTCCCACGTATCGACCGTAATTTCTTCGCAGCGATCATCAGTTCGTTCCAGCAGGTAGCCAACAGCAAAAACTATCAGGTGATCATTGCCGCAAGTGGAGAGAGTCAAGCTGAGGAGGAGAGAGCTGTACAGGCGTTGGCACAGAAGAAGGTGGATGGCATTGCCATGTCGCTCTCGGTTGAGTCTCATGACGTCAACTACGAGGAATTCCTTGAGTCGCAGAATATCCCGCTGGTCTACTTTGACCGTACACCAGAAACGACGGAGACAGATACGGTCTGCAATGACAACTTCCAAGTGGGTTATGACGCGGTGATGCAGCTCCATAAGATCGGCTGTCGCAAGATCGGACACTTTGCAGGTGCATTCAACCAGCGTGTCTATACAGAGCGTTATAAGGGTTACTGCAAGGCGTTGGAAGATCTAGGCCTCCCCCTTCGCGAGGAATGGCTCTTCAAGAACTCCATCACCACCGAGACTGGAACCGAGGCTGCTCAGAAGATTCTGCAGATGGAGGATCGTCCGGATGGCATCTTTTCTTCTGGAGATTTCCCTGCCATCACGGCCATCGACATCTTCCGTCGCAAAGGTCTCAACGTCCCGAAGGATATTGCTATCATCGGTGTGGCCAACGAGCCTTTCGACAATTATCTCTCTACCCCACTGTCGTCATTCGACCTGCATCAGCATCGCATCGGAGAAATGGCAGCACGTATCCTGCTCAGCCGACTTGGCGAGGATAAGGAGGAGGAGATGCAGCACCCAGCGCATCTGATCGTCAACCACGACCTGATCTTGCGCGACAGTGCTATCTAAGCAGAGCTTATACATTATTATATTGCACAAACATACACTAACATTATAAATCTTATCACAATGACTTCACTTAAGGACTTCTCTCTCGAAGGGAAAAATGCCTGGATCACAGGCGCATCTTATGGCATTGGTTTCAACATTGCTAAGGCTTTCGTAGCTGCAGGTATCAAGACTATCATCTTTAATGATATCAACGAGGCTGCTCTCGAAAAAGGTCTTGCCAACTACAAGGAGGCAGGTATCGAAAACGTAAAGGGTTACGTATGTGACGTAACTGACGAGGCTGGCGTAAAGGCTCTCGTCGAGAAGATCCACGCTGAGGTTGGTCAGATCGACATCCTCGTCAACAACGCTGGTATCATCAAGCGCATCCCAATGCACGAGATGAAGCGCTCAGAGTTCCAGCAGGTCATCGACATCGACCTCGTAGCACCATTCATCTGCGCTTCTGCTGTCCTTCCTGAGATGATGGAGCGTAAGGAGGGCAAGATCATCAACATCTGCTCTATGATGTCTGAGCTCGGCCGCGAGACCGTCTCTGCATACGCTGCTGCCAAGGGTGGCCTCAAGATGCTCACACGCAATATCTGCTCTGAGTATGGCGAGTACAACATCCAGTGCAATGGCATTGGCCCTGGCTACATCGCTACCCCACAGACCGCTCCTCTCCGCGAGAAGCAGGCTGATGGCAGCCGCCACCCATTCGATTCATTCATCTGCGCTAAGACTCCTGCTGGTCGCTGGCTCGATCCATCTGAGCTCGGTGGTCCTGCTGTATTCCTGGCATCTAAGGCTTCTGATGCTGTCAACGGTCACGTTCTCTACGTCGACGGCGGTATCCTTGCCTACATCGGCAAGCAGCCACAATAATCAAATAGTCAATAGCAAATTACAATTTCGTCCTCTACGCAATAATCTTTGCATAGAGGACGATTTTTTTGGGTAAAAGTTGGGAAATTGCAAAAAATCGTTTATCTTTGCAACACTCAAAATTCTTAGAAAAATGAATATCCAGAATTTTACCTCACCTAAGCTTGCAGCCTCTATGCTGCTGATTCTTGCATCTTCACAGATTTCTGAGGTCAAGGCTCAGAATGTAGAGTACCAAAACTATGTAGCCGTCAAGACAAACCTGCTGAGCGGCGCCTTCATGACACCAAGCCTCAGCCTGGAATTCCCAACAGGTACCGAACATTGGACCATCGACCTCACCGGAGAGATTAATCAATGGGACGCGTGGGACAAGCAGAAATGGCAGCATTGGACCGTACAGCCTGAGGTCCGCTACTGGTTTGACGAAACATTCAATCACTGTTTCGTAGGTCTGCATGCACTCGGTGGTCAGTTCAATCTTGGCAATCTCAAGCATCGTCTGCCTTCGTTTGTCGATGAAATGGGAGACGTAAGGAACTACCGCTTTGATGGCACTTTTTATGGTGGAGGCCTCGGTGTTGGCTATGCCTGGCAGTGGGGTCGTCATTGGGGACTTGAAGCTGAGTTCGGATTCGGCTATATGCGCTTGAAATCAGACAAATATGAGGCAAAGGGAGATAAAGCCCTGGTTGAAAAAGATATCAACTATAATTATGTCGGACCTACCAAGCTGGCGCTGAACCTGATCTATCGCTTCAACAAGAAGAAATACGCACCGGTTGTAAACCTTGAGCCAGCAAAGGCTCCTGCTCGTCCAGAGATTGTTCCTAGCTACCTCTTTGTACGTCCTGTAGCAGAATCCGTCAAAGCCCGCTCACTTGAAGGCCAGGCTTATGTAGAATTTGATGTTTACAAGTCAGACATTCAGCCAGAACTTGCTAACAATCGTCAGGAACTTGGCAAGATCATTGCATCGATTGACTCTATTCGCAACAATCCAGATGCCAAGAACCTCAGCCTCAGCATCAAGGGCTATTCTTCACCAGATGGTCCATACGAGCAGAATGCAGCGTTGGCTAAAGCTCGTACCGAGCAGTTGCGAAAGTATGTAAAGAAGCTTTATAAGTTCGATGACAAGATTCTCACCACCAGTTACGAGCCTGAGGACTGGGAAGGCTGGCGCCGACTAGTCGATGCGTCTGACCTGCCTCACCGTCAGGAGATTCTCGACATCATGGACAACAAGAAACTCACTCTCGACCAGAAGGAGACTCGCATCAAAGAGTTTGCAGACGATTATGACACAATGCGTGGTGATATCCTGAAGCGCCTGCGTCACTCTGACTATGTTATCAGCTACACCATCGACAGCTACACTTCTGCTGAAGAGATCCGCGAAGTGCTTGCAACTCGACCTGGCAACCTGAGCCTTGCAGAGTTCTACACTGCTGCCGAGGGTTATACAGAGGGAACTGAGGAGTTCAATAAGATTTTCCTCACCGCGGTCAAGTACTATCCAAATGACGAAGCAGCTAAC
This sequence comes from Bacteroidales bacterium, assembly GCA_045598885.1. GTDB lineage: Bacteria > Bacteroidota > Bacteroidia > Bacteroidales > UBA3663 > Liminaster. The sequence continues at coordinate 9,776 of JAZRVB010000232.1, read as the reverse complement.
CTCAATGCAGCAAATGCATATATGGCAGACGGACAGATGACTGAGGCTCGTCGCCATCTGGAGAAGGCTGGCAAGTCACGCGAAGCTCTCTATGCACGCGGCGTTTATCAGGCTCTGACCGGCAATTACAACGAGGCTATCGGCTACCTGCAGCAGGCTAAGAATGCAGGTATCGACGACGCAACTAAGCTCATTGCAACGGTACAGGACCGTGCAGAATGGGAGAAACAATGGGGAAAATAATCTGAGTACTCAAACTTTATTTCAACAACATAACAAACGACGCATCTAGATAACAATGCGTCGTTTGTTATGTTTATTGAACAGAACGAAAGCATAATATATAAAATTAAAATAATTTGACTAAAATATAACCTTTTCCTTAGCATGAATCATTATTTTATGTATATTTGCAGAAATATTAATCTCTCTGCAAATGATTCAAGATTATTCAAAATCCTCTTTTTTTCGTTCTCTTCTTATTTTTCTTTGCCTATCTTCATCCATAGGATTTGAGGCGAAGGCAGAAGACTACAATCAAGAAAACACAAAATACAAGACTTTATTAGCCATCAAAACTAATCTGATCAGCGATGCATTCCTGACTCCAAGCCTCAGCATTGAAGTGCCAATGATCAATGATCACTGGTCTTTTGACCTTACTGGTGAGTATAATAACTGGGATGCATGGCATGACCACAAGTGGCGTCATTGGACCGTACAGCCAGAGATCAGATACTGGTTCAAGGAGAGTTTCAGCCATTGGTTTGTAGGAGCTCATTTTTTAGGTGGTGAGTTCAATGTCGGTAACCTCCATCACAGACTTCCTTTCTTCTGGGGAAAAATGCACGACATGAAGGATTTCCGATATCAAGGCAACTTCATCGGTGGTGGCTTAGGGGTAGGCTATGCATGGCAATGGGGACGTCACTGGGGTCTCTCTGCAGAAATTGGACTTGGTTATATGCGCCTCAAGTCGGACAAATTTGAATGTGCAGGATGTCAGCAGAAAGTTGCTGAAAACAGCAAGTATAACTATCTGGGGCCTACTAAGGCGGCTCTCAACCTTATATATCGTTTCAACGAACGGAAAGAAGTTCCTGCTCCTGTCATTGAAGAGATCGTTGAGATCCCTGAGAGACCAGCCTTGGTTCCATCCTATATCTTCGTTCGTCCTGTTGCTGAGACGGTCAAAGAGCGTTCGCTCGAAGGTCAGGCTTTTATCGAGTTTGAAGTCAACAAGACAGACATCCAGCCAGACAGAGCCAATAACAGAGTGGAACTTGGAAAGATTATTGCATCTATCGACTCTGTACGCAATAATCCGGACACTAAGATCAGCTCACTAAGCATCAAGGGCTTTGCTTCTCCTGATGGACCTTATGACAAGAATGCTATTTTGGCAAAGGGACGTACTGAAGCATTGAGCAACTATGTAAGAAAGTTGTATAAGTTCGACAAAAAAGCAATCGCCACCAGTTCCGAGCCAGAAGACTGGGAAGGTTTCCGCAGACTTGTAGATGCCTCTGATCTACCACACAGGAAAGAATTGCTCGACATCATCAACAGCAAGAGCCTGAATGTCGATCAGAAAGAGGCTCGAATCAAGAAGAACTATCCGGATGACTACGACATCATGCGCAACGATATCCTGATGCGTCTTCGCCATTCTGATTATGTAATCAAGTATACCATCCGAAGCTATTCTTCAATCGAAGAGATTCGTAAAGTTCTCAAGACAAGACCAAGCAACCTGAGCCTCGCAGAGTTCTACACAGCTGCAGAAGGATATACTGAAGGTACTGAAGATTTTAACCAGATCTTCCTCACCGCTGTTCAGTTCTACCCTAGCGACGAAGCAGCTAATGTCAATGCAGCCAATGCTAATATGGCAGAAGGCAATCTTGCTCAGGCCCGTCGACATCTGGAACGTGCTGGCTACTCTCGCGAAGCTACTTATGCTAAGGGTATCTACTATGCTTTGACCGGCAATTATCATGAGGCAATCGAAGCCTTGAAGATTGCACAGGCTGCAGGTATCGATGATGCTACCAAGATGATTGAACAGATTGAGCAGATTCAAATCTGGGATTCAACTTGGGCCAATGGCAATCAGATCTCTACAGAAAGATAATTAATTCATCCATAGAACAAATAAAGATGAAAATCAATCGATTCTTCCTCCTATTATCGCTCATGTCCGCACTATACGGACTCCCTTCTTGCAGCAATCAGGAGGATATTCTTACAGCAACGGAAGCGACAGAGGATACACAAGCATATTATCTCGGATTCCGCCTGCACCTCAATGATGCTGGAGCCACTCGTGGTACAGACAATGGATTCTCTGAGGGTTCAGCTGTTGAGAAAGCCGTAAAGCAGCTTGTCCTGACTTTTTACGATGCAGAAGGAAAATATCTGTCTTGTAGTTCAATCCAGTCAGAGGACATCAACAGCGAGATGATGGTTGTTTCGACTAATACTAGTCAGCAACCTGCCAAAGTTCTTGCTTGGGCCAATATAGACAATGCTTCTACAATCCTGTCTGGTCTTAGCCTGAAGGATGCCATTGCCAAGACTTGCACCAGTGGCTACTGCAATGCTGCTGGAGACTTTATCATGACCAGTGCTTCTTATATGGAGAATGATAAGATTGTCTATGGCACTGAGATAAAGCAAGCCAACACTATAATTTCAAAGGAAAATGTTGTCGAAACTTCGGCTGTAGACATTTATCTTGACCGATTGGCAGTTAAGGTTCAGATCAATAAGAAGGATAATATTGAAGTCAATCTCCCTACCTTATATAATAAAGGTGTAACATTCACGCTGAAAGGTATTGCTCTTAATGGAACCAATAAGTCGACTTATTATATCAAGAATATCGAGAACTATGGTTTTACTTCAGCGCAATGGCAATCTGCATGGAATGACGCTGCAAAGCATCGCAGTTACTGGAGTACGGATCCTAACTATCTCGAAGAAAACTCAAACCTCGATGCATATCAGTACCGTACATTCAACGAAATTACCAAGACGGATGCTTTGACAGAGTATTGTGTAGAGAATACCTCAGGAACAAAGGAATTCAATATCCAGAACTCTACACATATATTAATTGTTGGTCAGTACAAGCTCAAAGGTGTCAAGCGAGGAACCAATTTGTATTTATACAATGGCAACCTGATGACAGCCAAGAGCTATAGGGATCTTGTACACACAAGACACCCTTATTACACAAAAACAGGAGACAAATATATTGCACTTGCAGATAGTCTTTATGGTATCGTACGCAATGGTGAGATTGGCAAGAATGCTGCTAACGTAAAAATCCAGCTGAAAGCAGATGCAGATTCAGAAGTTTACAAATATGAAAATGGATCATATATTTCGTTGAAAGTGGCAGAAGCCAATACTGAACTTGCAAAGGAAAAAGATGGCATCAAGTATGGTCGCGGCAAATGTTATTACGCTGCACCGATCCAGCACTTAGGCAAAGAAGATCAGATCGGCCAGTACGGTGTCGTACGCAACCATTTCTATCAGATTACCATTCAGTCGATTAATAGTTTTGGCGAGGGTATCTGGAATCCGGGAGATGATTTAGACGAGGATTCTGACGGTGATGAGGATAATCCTGACGATGAGGATAATCCTGATGGAGAGGATGGAGGACAGGAGGATCCGAATGACGATCCGGACGATCCTACAATCAATCCAGATGATGGCGATCCTGATCCTGGTGAAATTATTGTTCCAGAGCAGAAGGATCCTATTCTTCAGTACAATATAGGACTGAAAGTAAGAATCATAAATTGGAACACAATCTCTCAGGAGGTTGATCTATAAATTTCAGGATTAACATTTTGCAGATAATGAAAAAATATATACGACACTCGCTGTTCGCCAGTATGATTCTGGCATTCAGTGCATGCGGCACAGTCTTTGAAGATGGTGACGTATGTCCTATAGTGCCTCCGTCTCCCCTACCGGATTCGATTCCAGAAGCTACGGTTTCTTATAAGGTGCGTTTTGATGACAGCTATAATATGAACCACGCTGATGCTTTCAGTTCGGAAATCAAGTCTTTGACTCTTTTCGTTCTGGATAGCAGCAGCAAGTCACTCATCTGGACCTACGATGAGACAGACCAGGAAAAACTTAAAAAAGGGAATTATTCAATTGATTTGCCTCTCAATCCTGGCAAGTATGATCTTGTTGCCTGGTGTGGTGTCTCTGGCAACGATCCTATCCCATCCTTCTCTTTGACGACCACTCCTAAGTTAGAGGAAACATCCATCGAACAGCTCAAAACGAAGCTCAATGCAGGACAGGAAGGCGCTGATAATGTTATCATTCATTCCGAACCTTTGACAGAGCTCCATCACGGCATGTTACGCGAACAGATTCTGACCAAGCAAGACACTACACTCATCGTTCCTCTGGTTCGCAATACAAACAATGTACGAGTAGTACTTCAGCGTATTGATGGAACAGATCTGGATGCTTCCGATTTTGACTTTTGCATCGAAGCTAACAACGGATTGATGGATTATAATAATCAGTTGCTGAAAGATAACCTGAGAGAGTATCGCGCATATAACAAGACAAATAAGGCTGGCGCCAATAATGGTACGGTCGTTTTAGCAGAGATGAGTCTTGCACGCATGGTGCTTGATCAGGACATGCGACTCAAGGCAACTTACAAGGATAAGAACCTATTGAATATCCCACTGATCAAATATGCTTTGCTCGTCAAAGGTTATTACTATGATAAGATGGATGATCAGGAGTACCTTGACCGTCAGAATGACTGGAACTTCATCTTTTTCCTAAATGATAATAATCAGTGGGAGCAGAGTAATCTCTATATCAATGACTGGCACGTCATTCTTAACGACTTAATCCTTTGATATAGATTGATAATTATCGACAATGAAACAGATATTAAAAAAATATACCAGCCTGTATCTCATGACATTTGCAGCATGTTTTACATGTGGTCTGATTTCATGCTCAGACGATACAGACACCAGTATTCTCAATGCACAGCAGGAAAATCTGCTGACTCGCAGCTATCAACTTTCAGTTCCATTAGCGAAGAATGTTGATACTTTGGGATTAAAGATCTTTATCTATGACCAGACTGGTGCAAAATTCCTGGGCGAAGCAGAGACTACCTACATCGATCAGAAGACAGATAGTACTTATCTAGCACATGCCATAATTCAGGCAGATAATGAAGCGATCAGTTCTGGGTTCCTCAAATGCAGGATGATCGTACTTGGCAATGCTCCAGCTACAGATGGAAGTAAAACCTCCATCGAGCATCTGAAATATGAGTATACAGTACCTTCTCTCCCACTCTATGGCGCTATGGATATCCAACAGCAGCTTGATCCTAAGCTGGAGGTCTCTTGTGAAGAGGTTCCTTTGCTTAGAAGTGGAGCCATGCTTAAAGTGCAGCTGAGTCAGGATCTTTACGATGCAGGTATCACACTAGGCTCGGTAGTACTCAAGAATGTCAATAAGACAGGCTTTGTTGCTCCCAAGAATGCTTTGACATTCAATTCTCTGACGGATCTTGACCCAAATAAGTTCTTCAATCCTGATGCTTCGCAGAAAACCGATCTGACATTGACACAAATGCCAGACAGTTCAATGCAGTCGTTTGTTCCTGAGTGCGAAGCACCTGCTGATGGACCTTTCGAGATCGACCTCCAGTTTATGCGCGATGGAAAGCCTTATACGGGAATCTTCGGACAGAAAATTTACCTCAAGGATTATGCCACAGATACACCTCTTAATATCATTAGAGGTAATCAGTATATCTTTACCATCCGCAGTCTCCAGACAGAAGCAGATCTGGAGATCAAGGTAGAAAACTGGAAGGATGTAACTCCCGAGAATGTCGTCTTCAAATAATCATATACCCTATGTTCAGACAATCTTCATTATATATCTGGTCATTAACTCTATGCCTGTCCATCTGCGGAATGCTTTCATCCTGCAATGATCAGGATTATGATACTTTGTCTTCTCAAGACGACAGCCAGCCTGTAGAAACAGAAGTCAGCCTTTCGCTCGCATCTCTTTCTATGGAGCAAAAGACTCGCGCTGCTATCTCTGAGAATGCTGATTCCAAGATCTATAATCTCTGGCTCTATATATTTGATGAGCAAGGAAAAGACGGTCAGCTTTTCCGTTTCCAGAACCCTAAAGACTCTGTATCATTCACAATCAAGTCTGGTAAGCGAAGAATCTATGCTCTGGCCAATGTCGGTGACTCTGAGTCGCTCGTCACCTTCAGTCACGATTTATCAGCCATCAAAGATGTCAAGACACTCCAGCAGGCTATGGCATCATTGAACACCAATACCGTCTTCCGCAACTCTGGGCATCTTGTCATGTCTGGCACCTATAAGGAAACCTCAGCCTCTGCAAATGATGGCTTGTGTAACGTCAAGCCTATCGGACATTACAAACTGCCACAACCGCTTATGTTGCAGCGTATTGATGCACGTATCACATTCAATATCAGCCTTGATCCTGAAGATCCTGAAGTTTCAAATAAGAAGTTTACTCCACTTTCTTGGCAGGTTTTCAATGCACCGTCCAGCGGAGTTCTCTTCAGCCAGGATAGTTTGAAGTCAGAGAAGTATTTTTCAATGGACAAAGCTCTCCAGTTCGAGAATACTGAGAATGATGCTGTTTCAGGCTTGCCATGTTCTTCATTTACCTTCTATGCACTTGAGAACAATCATAAGGGAACTGGCGCTAAAGCATGGGCAGATCGAGAGATGAAGGAAAAGAATGAAGCTGGCATCAATACCAGTGTTTTCAAGAACGCGCCTAAAGATGCTACTTATGTCAAGATCAAAGGACAGTATTCCTACGATTATACTGACGCAAAGACAGGTCACCCGGCTCACCATAACGCCTATGTCGAATATACTATCCATTTAGGATATGTCGGGACAGATGCATACAACAACTATGAATGTATGCGAAATACCAGCTATAAGTATAACGTGCTTGTCAGAGGCATCGATGACATCATTCTGAAAGTAGAAACCGAAAACGAGCCAGATCAGCCAGAACAGTCAAGTGATATCGGAAATGGTGGTGAAGGAGATGTCGTTGTTGCGACTTATTTCTATGACTTTGATGCTCATTTTGACCGTACAATCATTCATTTCGACCGCAAGACCATTCTTGAGCATCCAGAGCTTCAAGGATTCTATGTACAGACACCATTTAATGTTGGCACATACTACATAGATGATATTGAAACTGCGTTCAATGGAGCAAAGCCTGCCAGCGAAGCTATCGACTATGATTGGATTAAGTTCCGTCGTTGCGATATGAAGTCAGATAGCATCTACAACCGAACATCTTTTTCTTATTACGATCCGGACAATGTCTTTGACATCAAGCAGCTGATCAAGGACTTGCGTTCAGGCAGAGATCAGAAGGGCTTCTCTGTCTATGATCGCAATGGTGAGGCATATTACACCTTGTTTATTGATGAGAATTATTATACCCGTAATCCTAAGACAGGCGAAAAGGGTGCTACCGACTTCTGGAAGCAATTTGTCAACCAGAAGCCTCGTGAGATGTATATCTTCTGTCAGAACAACACGACACTTGACAAGCAGAGCTCTCTGACAAACGGATATATCCAGATCCGTCAGCGTGCCATCCATACTCATTATAACACGAATGCAAGTTCTGCGCTTCAGATTGCCTGGGGTGTCGAAACTCGTAATGAGACAGGTCAGGTACGCGCAGAAATCATCAATCCTTGGGAGGCTGTAGGCTTTACTTCTGACAATGCCATCATGAACCAGAAGATACAATTTGATCTGGTGGGACAGAGCTGGTACCGTTACCTCTCGACCGATGTCAATGACGAGGACTACAGCAATCAGCTTAATGATAACTCCAAGTACTCGACCTTCCTCTACGCTTGTGTACAGCGAAATCGTGACGAAAATGGCAATGGAATCATTGACCGCGAAGAACTCAAGTGGATTCCTGCAGCTTCACGTCACTACAATGAACTCTGGATTGGCAACTCTTCATTGCCAAACGATGTGAGACTCTACCCTATGGGAAGCCGAGACAACCACCGTTACCTGTCTTCCAATGGTGAAGAATTCATTGCAGAAGAAGGTGGATCATACGCTCCTTATGGAAGTTTGTCAAATACTTCGTACTTAGATGCGTCACGCCCATCACTCTATGATTATCGTTGTATCCGTCTTCTTGGCTATGACTCATACACCTCAGACGATATCGTGCCACAATCATTTATTCAAATCGATGGTGAGAAGCATCAGATTTCGCTCAAATGGCTCGATGAGCAAAGCCTGCGTACGCCAGACTTCACCATTAATGAAAGTAATCAGGAAGTCGTAGGACACGACTCATATCTTAATTATCCTTATGAGTCATTTGCCTACCGTGATGTAGATGTTACTACAGATACTATTCCTGCAGGATGGCGTCTGCCCAACAATCGAGAAATGGCTATCATGATGTTATGTCTACAGGATGGTTGGGGTAATCCTACAGAAAAGACCTTCTACCCTACCAGCACCATAGCTGCGCCTTATCTCACAGGCAAGACAGGATATGTACATCACGGTGTATGTGATCCGCAAGCAAATGGCACGATGCTTCGATATATGCAGCTGCCAGACAAAGCTACCAATACGAAGATTCGCTGTGTCAAGGATGTAAAATAAACAATAAATGAAGTTATTGGCCCTTTTATTCGCCATTGACCTATTCTCATTACCAACGATCCCTGAGACTATCCAAGTCCCAGCGGATCGTTTGGCATATCTTGCAGATCACTATTGGGACAGCACACCACTTTCTATCGATCTCATCGATCAGAACCAAGAAAAATACGAACAATATCTTGTCGATTTTCTTTCACTTCTGCCTCTCATGAAAGCAGAGGATCAAAGCCGACTGTTGCGTCCTATTCTTGCCTTTTCTGCACCCTTGGTACGCCAGTATCTATGCACACCTGACTCGCCGATCTATGCTCCAGACGTATACCTAAATACACTAAAATCATTTAGCAGGACATGTAATCTATTTGTCCTCCAGTTCGATTATCGTGAGGACTGTGAGACTTGCAAGGAGACGCAGGAAATGCTGGAAAAATCACAATTGATAACCGACGCCGTTGCTGATGGAAGACTTCAGATAAAAGCCTCCGTAACCACGTCAACCCCTCTTCTGACACTCAAAGACGGTTATGGAAAGACCTTAATTTCGGAGATTAAAACAGAAGATCTAGAAACAATTCTGCACGAGGATTGCTCCAAAAATTGACACCCGAATGTATCAATCGCTAAATTTGCCATACACTTAGTTTTATTATTTATAAAATAATCGATCCCTCTAATACCATTAAATCAATATTTTTACTATCTTCGCGACGCGTTAGTATGTTAACACGATAAATCTATACAAATATTCACAAATTAAAGTTTTCTTAAATGGCAAATGTTATTAAGCTCAAGAAAGGCTTGAACATCAACCTCGAAGGAACACCAGAGCAGAAGCTCGTCAGCGTGAAGGAGGCCGCTAAGGTCACCCTCGTGCCAGATGACTTCGTGATGTGTACCCCAAAGATTGCTGCTAAGGCTGGTGATGCTGTGAAGGCTGGAGATGTGATCTTCAACGACAAGCAGTATCCAGAGATTAAGTTCGTGAGCCCAGTGAGCGGCACCCTCGAGGAGGTCGTTCGTGGCGAT
>JAZRVB010000231.1:0-10132 GCA_045598885.1 Bacteroidales bacterium | reverse complement strand
GTTCTCTATGTCGCGCATCGTCTGGTCGTATTCAGCCTTGGCACGTGTAAGAGCATTCTTCTTCTGATGGAGATTCGTGCGTCGCTGAAACTGATCAAAGATAGGGATGGAGAGCGAGAGTTGAACGTACTCGCCTGCATTGTTCTTGAACTGTTCGCCGAACGACTGGGCCTTATAATCAGTTCGCCCAGGATAGGTATAGTAGGTCGTTGACCATCCACCATAGAGAGATAGTTTGGGAGAATAGGAACCTTGCGCCATTTTTAGGTCAAGTCCAGCCTGTTTTACATTGAGTGAGGCAATCTCCGCAGATGGAAGCACGGACTTGGCTGTTTCTGCTAAATCCGACGATGATGTCAGTGATATGAGTGGTTCCTGTACATGGTTTTCAATCACTAGTTCTTGGTCAGAAGGCCAGAAAATGACATCCTTCAAAGTGATCATTGCATCACGTCTCTTGTTCGTAGCGTCGATGAGCTTATACTCTTTTTGTGCGAGCTCTGACTCCATCTGCAGGACATCCGCATGTCCTTTCTGTCCTAATTCTTCCTGACGGACGGCCTTGTCTCTTGCAGACTTTGCCGTTCCGACTTGCTCTGTTAGCACCTTTTCGAGTTCGGTGTAATAAATAACATTGTAGTAAGCCTCCATCGTGGCAAGACAGATCTGATCCTCGGTCTGTTGCTCCTTGCTTCGGCCCATTTTAACCATTGTAGAAGCCATGCGCATGTTGTTGATCGACTTGAAACCATCGAAAAGGGTAATGCCTGCGCTAATGCTATAGCCATTATGAAATGTGGTGACTGAATTATAGGTGTTTGTCTCAGGATCCAGATTTCGGCCATATTGGTTGTAGGCGTAGGTCTGAGCATCTACATTTGGTGTGAACACCTGCATGATCGACTGACGCCTCTGCCATTGCTCATCATTTCGATTCGCAGCTTCAATTCGCATCTTTGTAGAATGACTGATGGCATATTCCATGCAGTCATGCAGCGTCATTGTGTTGGGCAATTTCTCCTGGGCCCATGCTCCACTATGGAACCAGACGAGGAGTAAAAATACCAATATTAAATTTGTAAAATTACTTTTCATTTTGACATTACACTTTTTGTTTATATTAAAAACTATACAAATAGTGTGCCAAAAGTAGCATTATTTTGATAATCAGCAATATTGTATTTTGGAGGTGCTGTAAAAGTGTAAAGTTCCTTTACAACATGTGTAAAAGATTTTTACATTTACTTATAGGAAGAGTGAGCAGTAAGATGCAGATAATAAAGCCTACGACCAAATTGGATGAATTTGATTTTGATATGACCGCATGACCTGTATCAAATAAGAATGCCATTGTACACCCATTGCAATCTACACATAATATGGTTAATCATGGATTAGTATGGTTATTATTGGTTTAATTTGGTTAAGCATGGTTATATTTGGTTAATGGTGATTATCTTGGTTAACCGAGGTCGCTTTGAGTTTTAAACCAACCTGGATATGCAGAGAAAATAAGAGATAGATACATCTTTTCTATTAAAATGTATCTCTTTGGTATATGTATGCAAATTAAATGTATATTATAGTGCCTTTTCTATGCCTGGCAGTAGTCATCAGAAAATAATTGAAGAGATAATAAAACGTAAACCGCAGTTTACAAACTGAAAAATCCGCTAAAAAAATCAAAATAAATCCGCAAATAGTCCGCAACTCTCATTTTTAGGGCTGAAAGATGACGCTCTTTTTTAGTTTTCATAGAGGATTTATCAAGAGCTAAATGCTTGATATATAGAAAGAAAAAGCCTCCAAAATCTTTCGATCTTGGAGGCTAGCTGAAGCAGCTTTTAGGGCTACTTTTGTGCCCGAGGCGGGACTCGAACCCGCATGGCATGCACCATACGCACCTGAAACGTACGCGTCTACCAATTTCGCCACCCGGGCGCTTTGGAGCTAAGACTTGAGAGGGCAAAAGCACTCTCCGATTAGCGTTTCAGCTATGCAAATTTCTCATTTGCGGGTGCAAATATAGCGATTATTATTGATGTTTCCAAATTTATTGAGGACTTTTTTTGATAATTCTTCATTTTTCGCTATCTTTGCACCAAAAACAAGGCATACATGGATCAATTTCCCCGATTAACATATAACTTTCATTCTGGATTCGCACTGGAAACTGCGAAATTTATTCTTATCTTCGATCTTTGGCTCGATCGAGCCAACATGATTCCCCGATTGCTCGAAGACAAGAGACCAATATATGTCTTTGCCAGCCATTTTCATGAGGATCACTACAACCCACGTATCCTAGAGTGGAAGAAAAGCAAGAAGGACATCACTTATATCCTCTCCAAAGATATCCTTCGCCACCGTCGAGCTGAAAAAGATGCAGCCGATGTCTGGATGGTCAAAGGTGCCACATGGGAAGATGAACAGATACGTGTACTGGCAACAGGTAGCAATGATAGCGGAGTATCATGGGTCGTCGAACTGAAAGAGAATGGTTTCAGATTGTTCCATGCAGGTGATCTTAACAACTGGTACGCACGTTTTCTTTCAGACGAAGGAAATATCCCTGAAAAGATCATCAGCGAGGAGTTTGGTGAGATCAATCCGCTGGAAGAAGAGAAGCAATACCTGGGTGAATTGAAGGATATCCGTCGCCTCATGACGGAGAAATTGGGATATATAGACTTTGACCTGGTCATGTTTCCCGTCGACGGACGTATTGGCAACGGATATACACGAGGAGGAAGACAGTTCATTGAGCGTTTCAGTACCCGATGGTTCGTGCCGATGCACTTTGTCGCATCTGGTTATGAATCCGCGTGGCGATTCAAGGAATTTGCTGATGAAAAGGGAATTCTTTTCTGGTCAATCACTCATCCAGGCGACACAATTACATGTCACTAAGAGCCTCCGAGATTACATTTCGACTTTTTTCTATCATTGATAGCAGAAAATAGTCCTCAGATTTGGTGTATTGCAAATAAATGATTAAATTTGCACCATATTTATATATTAATGGGTATCTCAGAAAATAAAAGCGAAATATTGGCCACAAGACCGATTAGCAAATTGCTCTGGCAGTTTGCTACTCCTAGTATTGTGGCTATGTCTGCTACGTCCATTTATAATTTCTGCGATTCCATTTTTATCGGTCAGGGTGCAGGACCATTCGCCATTGCCGGCCTTGCCATCACCTTCCCGCTGATGAATATCTCTGCGGCTTTTGGATCGTTGGCTGGCACGGGTGGTGCTGCGCAGACGTCTGTCCACATGGGCATGAAGCAGCGTGATATTGCACAGAAGATATTCAGCAATGTGATAACGCTCAACCTGCTCATCGGCCTGACGCTTACCACACTGGGGCTTCTCTTCCTCGATCCTATCCTGACGGCATTCGGAGCGACAGATTCGACGCTTCCTTTTGCACGCGACTATATGCGCATTTACCTGCTAGGTATCTGCATCCATCATGCATTCCTGGGAATGAGTGGTCAGCTTCGCGCCATCGGACATCCGAATCTGGCCATGCGGTCTCAGCTGGTCACGGTGATTGTCAATATCATACTCGATGCGCTCTTTATCTTCGGATTCGGCTGGGGAATCAAGGGTGCTGCGATTGCGACGGTCATTGCTCAAACCTGCGGCTTCGTGATGACTACGTGGTATCTGCGTCCTGGTCAGGACACTTATGTACACTTCAAGCGCAATGTTTTACAGCTCAAGACTAGCATAATCGGTAAGATCCTTTCGATCGGCCTGGCTCCTTTTAGTGTCAATATCTGCGGTTGCTTTATCGTTGTGGTGCTCAATCATGCTTTGCTGGAGCAAGGCGGCGTGCATGGCGATCTCTGTGTGGGTGCTAATGGCATTACCAACCGTGTCACTCAGCTGCTTATCCTCATGGTGGCAGGTTTCAGTCAGGGTATGCAGCCGATCGTTGGCTTCAACATCGGAGCTCAGCTTTATGACCGTGTACGTGAGGTTTTGATCAAAGCGGTGATGACAGCTACCTTGATCCTCACTTCTGGTTATATCTTCATTGCTATCTTCCCAGCCACGCTGGCGTCTCTCTTCACGAAGGATCCTTTGCTGATCGACTATTGTGTCCCTGCACTACGTATCAGCTTGTGTACTTTTCCGTTTGTCGGTACGCAGATGATTGCTACTGCATTTTTCCAAAGTATACGCAAACCAGGTCTTTCGATGCTGATTTCCCTCTCGCGTCAGCTTATCTTCCTGCTGCCGCTACTCCTCATCCTCCCTCCTGTCATGGGTGTCCATGGTGTCTGGTGGAGCATGCCAATTGCTGATGTCTTTAGCATCACTATTTCTATAATACTCTTAAACAAGGAATATAAGAAACTGAAATGATGTGATTATGACTAAATGTCCTGCTCATAAAGCAGATAGTGGCTCTCGTGCATTCCTTGCGCCTGATAAGTCTTCTGTGCACGGATATTGTCCCGATCAACGTAAAGACGGACCTGATGCACATTGGCAACCATTGCCTCGTCAAGCACGGCCTTATACATCTTATGATAGATACCTTGTCTGCGGAAAGCGGGATGAATGAATACGCTCTGTACCCACCAGTACCATTCGCAATGCCAGTCACTCCATTCCTTGGTGACAAACAAACTGCCGACAACGCTTCCAGCAGCGTACTTAGTACCATCTGACAGTACTATATCCGATGTTGTCTTTGCTATAAAATAACGTCCTATATCCTCTGGATCGGCCATCGCCATCTCTACACCTTTTTCGACTATAGGGAGATCAAGCGAGACTCCTTCGGTCTCCTGAGCCATCAATACCTGAAATTCTGCAATACTTTTTGCATCCTCAACGGTCTGAGGATGTGTAATAATACATTCCATTCGAAATTTTATCTTGTTTATGGTTTGTCAATGCTGATCAGCTTATAGTTGCGTGTTCCTAATCCGATCTTCTCGGCATGTTCGATCGTATGAATGCCATGACGGCTTGAGATACGCTCTTTCAGTGGTTCATTATTACTTTCTGCCGTCTTCTCCATGCCGAAGACGATATCTACGCAAGCCTGGTCGAGCGCTACAGGATCAAGTGAGGCAAGAATGCCATAATCTGCAATCTCGACTTTCTCAGGATGAGCCACACAGTCACAGTCGACCGACATATTATTCATCACAGAAATATAAAGAATCTTGTCGCCAAAGACATCTGCAACTGCCTGTGCCGCAGCAGCCATCGACTCAAGGAAGCCGTCCTGATTATCGACATGCTCCCACATGCCCTCCACATAATTCTGGAGACCTGCTGTATGGATGTAAGCCTTACCGTTGGCACTGGCAACTCCGATTGACTGATTCTTGATCGCACCGCCAAGACCTCCCATCGGATGTCCTTTGAAGTGAGCCAGATTGATCATAAAATCATAACGGGTCAGGTGATCGCCTACGATATCATATTTGATCCAGGTCGTGTCACGCACCGGAATGCGATACTCTCCTTCTTCATCCATCAGATCCACGTGTGAGACCTTGTCATAGCCGTGGTCATGGATTACCTTACGATGCTCTTTGATCGTGCCGCGCTTGCCACCATAGGCGGTGCAGCATTCCACGAGCGTACCTCCTACCGATCGCACAAATGGAGCGATCAGCTCTGGCTTGAGACTATTCGGGTTACCGGCCTCTCCTGTTGAGATCTTGACAGCCACACGACCCATAACAGGACGATTGAGCGCCTGATAAATCTTTATGAGCGACTCTGGAGAAATATCGCGAGTAACATACACCAGGGATGAATCGACATAGACTTTAGCATCGACAATAGGGACGTCTGCTTTCGCTTGTTTTTTACAAGAAATCATGCATAGCATGACTGCCATGACTGTTAATAAGGATAGTAATTGCTTTCTCATATTATATAATATATTCAAATATCAGCAGCAAATTTATATTTTTTGCACGATATTTCCAAATTTTAAATTGAAAATCAATTTATTTCCCGTATTTTTCTTAACTTTGCACCGAAAATTAATAAAATATTCAGTGATATGAAAAAGACATTTATCCTCCTTTGTGCCTCTCTTCTGGCACTCACAGCTTGTTCAAAGAAAGAATCGTCTAACCAGGATCCATCAACCAAGAGCCTGATTCTCTACTATTCGCAAACCAGTGCCACCCAGCAGGTAGCGCAGTCGTTCCAGCAGCTGACCGGCGCTGATATCGAAGAGATCAAAGCCGTCAATGCATACGATGGTGACTTCCAGCAGACCATTGCACGTTGTCAGCAGGAAATGGCTGATGGCACTCTGCCTGAGCTTGTAGCTTTTGAGAAGAACGTGGCAGATTATGACACCATCTATCTGGGTTATCCAATCTGGTTCGGTACTTTCGCTCAGCCAGTCGCTGCACTCCTGCAGTCAGAAGACTTCGCTGGCAAAGTCCTCATCCCATTCTGCACCTTCGGAAGCGGAGGCCTTAACACCAGTGCTGATCAACTGAAGACTGCATTGCCAAATACCAACATCCTCCCTGGCTATGGTATTCGAAATGCTCGTATTGCAGCTGCTGCAGCTGAGGTCAAGCAATTCCTGATCAACAACGGTATTGTAGCTGGCGAGAAGGTTATTCTGCCTGAGTTCAGTGAGCAGAAGGAACTGACTGAGGCTGAGCAGCAGATCTTCGATGCAGCATGCAGCAGCTACTCTATGCCACTTGGTACTCCTGTCAGCTTTGGCTGTCGCGCTCTTGCCAATGGTACTGAGTATCTTTTCACCGTCGACAACAACGGCTCGGCTGCACAGATTTATGTTACTGCCACTGAAGGTGCTGCTCCTGAATTTACACAGGTTGTCCGTTAAAACCAATGTATTGGCATTTATTTGCATAGAAAGATGAAAAAAACTCTTTTAATAGCAGCTCTCCTGCCCATTCTTGCTTCTGCTCAGAAGCTCACTCCTATTGAGCAGGAAGACCTGGCCTATTTCAGTGAGCAATGCAAGACCATCGGAAGCGATGCTTTCGGTGGTCGTATGCCATTGACTCAATATGAAGATATTACGATCAATTATCTGGCTGACGAGATGAAGAAACTGGGATTGCAACCAGCCTTTGGCGACAGCTATTTCCAGGATGTCAAAGAGATCAGCACGGTTTCTCGTCCTAAAAAGGATCGTGTGGTGGTCAAAGGTGCGAAGGGTACGCTCAATCTCAAGTTCCCTGACGATATAGTCATCTGGACACACCGTGGCACGGATAAGATCGACACGGGCGAAGCTGAGTACGTCTTCTGCGGGTTCGGCATTGACGCGCCTGAGTATAACTGGCATGATTTCGAGGGCGTCGACGTCAAGGGTAAGATCGTCATTGCCATGGTCAATGATCCTGGCTACTATGATGCTAACCTCTTCCGTGGAGGCAACATGACCTATTATGGTCGCTGGACTTATAAACTCGAGCAGGCAGAGAAGCTGGGTGCCGTCGGCTGTCTTATCCTCCACAACACTGCTGCGGCGTCTTATGGTTGGAACGTCTGTGCAGGTCATCAGTCGGCTAACCTAGGTGTATGCCATGATGATATGAATATGAGCAGCATGCCTATCAAAGGATGGATTCAGGAAGATGCGACACGCCGTATCTTTGAGAAAGCTGGAGTCGACTTCGACGCCTCTCTTGCAGCAGCAAAGCGCCCTGGTTTCAAACCATTCGTTCTGAAAGCGAAGAGCCGCATCCAAATGGATGTGACTTACACTGTAGGCCTCACTCACAATGTGGCTGGTATCATGCCAGGAACTGACAAGAAGGACGAACTGCTCGTCTTCAATGCTCACTGGGATCACTTCGGCTATGGCGAACCTGATGAGCGTGGAGACAGCATCTACAATGGTGCGGCAGATAACGCTTCGGGTGTAGCTACGGTGTTGACACTAGCAAAGAAATTCAAGACCTTGCCTATCAAGCCTCGCCGTTCTCTGATGTTCATGAGCGTGACCAGCGAAGAGAGCGGTCTCTTCGGATCAGAAGTCTACTGTGACAATCCTGCTCCTGGTTTCCCTATGGAGAAAACCGTCGCTTGCATCAACTTTGACTGCGTGGCTCCGCTCGACCTGACCAACGATGTACCTATCCTCGGAGGTGGTGAGTGCGACATCGATCAGCGCGTCATGGCTGCAGCAGCGGCTCAGGGACGTTATGTTTATGTAGACACCAACAATCAGGACGGTTGGTTCTTCCGCTCTGACCATCATAACTTTATCCGCAAGGGTGTCCCTGCAGTAGTGATTCGCAATGGCAAAGATTATACCGATCCTGAAGCAGCTAAGCAGACACCATTATGGGCTGACTGGTATCATAAGCCATGTGACGAATGGAGTGATGACTGGCATCTCGATGGTACCATGGCAAATCTTCGCATGATGTTCAGCGTCGGCATCGCAATCGCTAACGATGAGGCTCGACCAAAGTGGTTGAAGAAATATTAAGGTATTACCCGAATCATTAGAATACCTTCATGCTAACGAGAAGGTATCACAGTAATCATTGGAATACCGTCCTGCTAACGGGAAGGTATCGCAGAAATCATTGGAATACCTTCCTGACAGCGGGAAGGTATTTTTCAATTCACTGCAATACCTTTTGACAAAAATGAAGGTATCACGAGAATCATTGCAAACACTTAAGTAAAACAATAAGAGGGCATGCCAAATTGACATGCCCTCCATTTTTGTATTTTAACTAAGCTGAGTAGGATTAGTACTCGAGCTTGGTCTGACGAACGTAAGTAGCGTAGCGCTTCTTAGCCATCTCCTCAGCCTGTGCGAAGAGCTCGGCTGCCTCTGCAGGGAACTGCTTAGCTACTGAAGCGTAGCGAACCTCGCCCTTGAGGAAGTCCTGGAACTTATCCCACTGTGGCTCCTTAGAGTCAAGGATGAATGGGTTCTTGCCTTCAGCCTCGAGTTCTGGGTTGAAGCGCCAGAGGTGCCAGTAACCACACTCAACTGCCTTAGCCTCCTCAGCCTGGCTCTTACCCATACCAGCCTTAAGGCCGTGGTTGATACATGGAGCGTAAGCGATGATGAGGGATGGTCCGTGATATGCCTCAGCCTCCTTGAATGCCTTGAGAGTCTGAGCCTGGTCAGCACCCATAGCGATCTGAGCAACATATACATAACCGTAGGTAGTAGCGATCATGCCGAGGTCCTTCTTGCGGACACGCTTACCAGCTGCAGCGAACTTAGCGATAGCGCCGAGAGGTGTAGCCTTAGATGACTGACCACCGGTGTTAGAGTAAACCTCAGTATCGATAACGAAGATGTTGAGATCCTCGCCAGAAGCGATAACGTGATCGAGACCACCATAACCGATATCGTAAGAAGCACCATCACCACCAATGATCCACTGGCTGCGCTTAACGAGGTGATCCTTATAGGTAAGGATGTTCTTGCAGGTGTCGCAACCGCAAGCCTCACAAGCTGCTACGATCTGTGGAGCAAGTGCCTTAGTGGTAGCTGCATCCTCCTGACCAGCAATCCACTGGTTGAAGAGCTCCTTAAGCTCTGCTGAGCAGCACTCGCAAGATTGAGCCTCAGTCATGAGCTTGGTGAGGCGCTGCTTGATCTTCTTGTTAGCGATTACCATACCGAGACCGAACTCGCAGAAGTCCTCGAAGAGTGAGTTTGCCCAAGCCGGTCCGCGGCCCTTTGCGTCGGTGCAGTATGGAGATGCTGGGAATGAAGCACCATAGATTGATGAGCATCCAGTAGCGTTTGCAACCATCATGTGGTCACCGACGAGCTGGGTGATGTTCTTGATATATGGGGTCTCACCGCAACCTGCACAAGCTCCTGAGAACTCGAAGAGAGGCTGTGCGAACTGAGGGTTCTTCATGTTTGCCTTCTTGTCGAGGACCTCCTTGTAGCCGATCTTGCTGTTGAGGTAGTCGAAGTTGGCCTGCTCGGCGGCGTTGTCAAGATAGTCGGCCATGACGAGGGCCTTCTCCTTGGCGAGACATACGTCCACGCAGTTGCCGCAACCGGTGCAGTCGTCAACGGAGATACCGAGAGAGAACTTGTATTCCTTGAGAGTAGCCTTGCCTTCTGCAATCTTGTCTCCGTTAGGAGCAGCTGCGGCATCCTCTGCTG
>JAZRVB010000230.1:0-1093 GCA_045598885.1 Bacteroidales bacterium | reverse complement strand
GGCAAACTGGTACTGCCTGAAGCTTACGAAGCAAGATATGTAGAATGGATCTGCGTATAATATATAAAAATAATGAAAGCCTCGAAGATAAAGAATAGCATTCAGCACCGACTGCCCATCTGGCAGTCTATGCTGTCACGCCCTGATGGTGTGTCCATTGAAGAGATGCAGGAAGCCTGTTCGATGTTTATTGACAACTCGGAAGACCCGAGAGCCATCCTGCGGCGTGACCTCATCACCATCCGCTCTCTGATAGAGAATGTGGAAAATGCCACGCTCATCGAGAAGAAGATGGGCCGAAGCAAGCGCTTCTGGCTTCAAGGGCAAGTGGAGTTGCTGCGCCTCCGGCAGGAACGGTTCTACAGCTCTGAGCAGGTAAGCCTGACCGGAATGCTGGCCCAGATGCAGGGTGTGCTGCCCGAGGGCGTGCTGCAGGAAGCGACTGCCAATATTCGCAAGCTGGAACGTGAGCAGACCGAAGCTCATGCCAAGCCCATCGTGGCTTATGAGTCGAACGTGGGACTGCACTGGGACATGGAATTCTTCCTTCCATTATACAATGCCATTCGCAACCGGCAGGCCTTGCTCGTTGTCAGGCACACGCAGAATAATAGCGACATCCAGGAGGAGCTGATACTGTATCCTGAGTTCCTTCGTCAATATAATACCTTGTGGCATGTGTTCGGCGCTGCCACCACGATGGATGGGCACAAACTGACGGAACCATGCGAACGCATCCCTTTGCATCTGATCAGCAGCATCACTCCTCTCCCATCCAAACAGTATCCTTTCGTCCCCTCGGGTATAGAAGACTATATCGACGAATACTTCTCCGAGATAATAGGCGTAGATAATGTGGCCACGATACAGGTCTCTGACATCCGCTTTGCGGTAAAGAACACATCCGTAAACCGACTGATGGACAATCCTCTGCACGAAAGCATGGCTCCTGTCTGTGGGGAGGTCTCGCCGCTGGCTGGATACAAGTTGTTCCGCATGCAGGTGAAATTCAACATGGAGCTGATGCGAAAGATACTGCAGATGGGCTCAGAGATCATCATCCTTTCACCCGAAAAACTGCGTAAGAAAGTGC
>JAZRVB010000229.1:0-9250 GCA_045598885.1 Bacteroidales bacterium | reverse complement strand
CGGAAAGTGTCTATCCTCTAAGGGAGACTGCAAGGAACCGCCACGTGCGGAACCGCATGCGTGGTGGTGTGGGAGGTCGGTAAATGTGAAAGTAGGAGGCGAATGCCTTTTATGATTAGCATTTACCTCCTACCCGATTGCGTTGTCATGTTTATAATTGGTATGTATCGTCATGCTATGATTAAGAGACGGGAGGGGAGCAAGATGTCCATCCTGTTTCGTGGCATATCTTCCACGGTACCGTGATAACGATGCGCGGCTCTCGGCATATCTGTCACGGTACCGTGACAGATATGCCACGAAACAGGAATGGACGTCCTGAATCCACGGCGTCCATTCCTGCAACAAAGAACGTCTATCCTGGAATCAAGTCGGACTTTCTTGTTTGCGTGAAGCTGACAACACATACGTGATGTCAGCTTTGCGCTTGCTTGAAACTGACATTGCGTACGCGTTGTTAATATCTTGTGTGAAGTTAAGGATTATCCTTTGATCAGGTAATAAATACCATTGCCACAACCTACGAGAGCAATGGTGAGCATGATGCCTGCGATGACGCGGTTGATGTTCTTAAGTGTGCGGAGGCTGAAGTTGTTTCGTACCTTATTGATGATCCAAGTAATCAGGAGCCACCAGCAGATGGCGCCACCTACCAGGGCTCCGAAGCCGATGAAATAGAGCCACCAGTTTTCTGCACTTGCCTCAAACAGAAAATTCGTGCGTGCAAAGAGCGCAATATAGAAGAAGATAATCAATGGATTGCTGATGGTGATGCCGAAGCCCGAGAAGAAGTTCTTGAGCACGCCAGAGGCCTTCATGCGAGGCGACATTAACTCGGTCGTCTTATCTTTGGTGCCAAGGCCAGCTGCCGGATTAGACTTCCAGAGATAGATGGCGTAAAGCGCGATGAAGAAAGATCCTGAGAACTGCAGAGTTGACTTATATTGCTCTAGCCAATCGACTACCAGACCCAACGCAAACACCGAAATCAGGGCATAGATAAAGTCACTGAGAGACGCTCCCAGACCTGTTAGGAGACCTGGAAGCTTGCCCTTGTTCAATGTTCGTTGGATAACAAGGATTCCCGTCGGACCCATAGGAGCCGAAACCAGAATGCCGATGAGGAATCCCCATACGATAGTGATTATCGTCGTTTCTAACATATTTAGATATTCGATCCTGCAAACTCGATTTGCAAGATTGGTGACTATAGTCACCGATTTGTCGGTTTTCAGTAAAATTTTGTGCAAAGATAGTGTTATTTTTTCAATAAACCTCAATAATGTCATTTTTTTTTATTATTTTTGCAGCGCAAAACGGTTTTCAACTTAAATTTTAATACTAATTACACCGTTTTGTAAAATTGAATTCTTAATTTTCAATTCAAAATATGATTTTCTTCTTCAAGCAACCGTCAGCTACTGTGCTGGCTGTCGATGTCGACCATCAGCTGAGCGTTGATGAGTCACAGCGTCTGTGTTGGCTCTTCAGTGACGCCGTTCTCATGCCAGAGTCTGAGGTTAAGGGCTGGTATGTCGGTCCACGTCGTGAGATGATTACCCCATGGAGTACCAACGCTGTTGAGATTACTCAGAACATGGGCCTTACGGGTATTGTCCGTATCGAGGAGTATTTCCCTGCTAGTGGTCCTGATGCTACTTTCGATCCAATGCTCCGTCGTCTTTACGAGGGTATTGACCAGAAGTGCTTCACCATCGACAAGCAGCCAGATCCTATCGTTTACATCGATAATCTCGAGGAATATAATAAGAAGGAAGGCCTTGCTCTCTCTCCAGAGGAGATCAACTACCTCAATGAGGTCAGCCAGCGTGTAGGTCGTCCTTTGACCGACAGTGAGGTCTTCGGTTTCAGCCAGGTTAACTCTGAGCACTGCCGTCATAAGATCTTCGGCGGTACCTTCATCATCGATGGCGAGGAGAAGGAATCATCGCTCTTCAATCTCATCAAGAAGACTTCAAAGTGCCAGCCAGGCAAGCTGGTGAGCGCTTACAAGGATAACGTAGCTTTCAACAAGGGTCCAGTCATCGAGCAGTTTGCTCCAGCTGATCCTACTACCGCTTCGGAGTTCGAGGTGAAGGAGTTTGAGTCTGTCATCTCATTGAAGGCTGAGACCCACAACTTCCCAACTACCGTCGAGCCATTCAACGGTGCAGCTACCGGTACTGGTGGTGAGATCCGCGACCGTATGGGTGGTGGTAAGGCTTCGATGCCAATCGCTGGTACAGCTGTCTATATCACCTCTTATCCTCGCAACGACGAGAAGAAGGAGTGGGAGAATGGTATGGAGGCTCGTCCATGGCTCTACCAGACCCCTGAGCAGGTGCTCATCAAGGCTTCTAACGGTGCTTCAGACTTCGGTAACAAGTTCGGCCAGCCACTGATCTGCGGTTCATTGCTGACCTTCGAGCATCAGGAGGACACCAACGTAGCCGCTGACAACTTGAAGTATGGCTTCGATAAGGTGATCATGCTCGCAGGTGGTGTAGGTTATGGCAAGCTCCGTGACGCTCTCAAGGGAGAACCTGAGCCAGGTGAGAAGGTCATCCTCATCGGTGGTGATAACTACCGCATCGGTATGGGTGGTGGCGCTGTTTCTTCAGTAAACACTGGTAAGTATGCATCGGGTATCGAGCTCAACGCCGTGCAGCGTGCTAATCCTGAGATGCAGAAGCGTGCATACAACGTCGTTCGTGCGCTCGGCGAGAGCGACAACAACCCAATCGTTTCGATCCACGATCATGGTGCAGGTGGTCACATCAACTGTCTCTCTGAGTTGATCGACGCTACCGGTGGTAAGATCTGGATGGACAAGCTCCCAATCGGAGACCCAACGCTTTCTGCAAAGGAAATCGCAGGTAACGAGTCCCAGGAGCGTATGGGCTTCCTCGTAAAAGATGATGCTATCGACTTCTGTCGCAAGATTGCTGAGCGTGAGCGTTCACCATTCTATGTCATCGGTGAGGCTACCAACGATATGCGCTTTACCTTCGAGCAGAAGGATGGCGTTAAGCCTATTGACCTTGCTTTGGCAGATATGTTCGGTCATGCACCAAAGACCTATATGCACGACTCGACCGTCGAGCACCACTATCAGCCAGTAGCTACTCAGTCGGCAGAGTTGCAGACATATATTAATAATGTGCTGCGCCTTGAGGCTGTCGCATGTAAGGACTGGTTGACCAATAAGGTTGACCGTTCGGTAACTGGTAAGATCGCACGTCAGCAGTGCCAGGGTGTACTTCAGTTGCCACTTTCTGACTGCGGTGTTGTAGCACTTGACTATCGTGGCAAGGCTGGTATCGCTACCTCTATCGGTCACGCTCCAGCTGTTGCTCTCGTTGATGCTCCTGCTGGTTCTGTAATGGCAGTAGCCGAGGCATTGACCAACATCGTCTTCGCTCCAATCGAGGGAGGCCTTGAGGGTGTATCTCTCTCAGCTAACTGGATGTGGCCATGCCGCAACGCTGGAGAGGACGCTCGTCTCTACTCGGCTGTTCAGGCTTGCTCGGACTTCGCTATCGAGCTCGGCGTGAACATTCCAACTGGTAAGGACTCTCTCTCAATGACCCAGCAGTATAACAAGCCAGACGGCACCTCAGAGAAGGTCATCAGCCCTGGTTGTGTGATTATCTCTGGTGGTGGTGAGGTTACCGATATCCGCAAGGTCGTTTCTCCAGTCGTACAGCTTGATCGCAGCACTTCGCTCTACTACGTTGACTTCTCATTCTGTGAGATGCGTCTTGGTGGTTCGGCTTTGGCTCAGACCCTCAATAAGCTCGGAGACAGCGTTCCAACCGTTGAGAACTCAGAATACTTCGCTGATGCATTCGAGGCTGTCCAGAAGGCTATCAAGGAGGATCTCATCCTCGCTGGCCACGATATCAGCGCCGGTGGTATGCTGACCACACTCCTCGAGATGTGCTTCGCTAATACCGAGGGCGGTCTTCGCATCAACCTCTCTGACTTTGCAGAGAAGGATATGGTCAAGCTTCTCTTCTCTGAGAACCCAGGCGTCATCCTTCAGGTCAAGGACACCAAGAGCTTCGAGAAGATCTTTGAGAAGGCTGGTGTTGCCGTTGCTAAGATCGGTTATCCTTGTGATGAGCGCACCGTCAGCATCCGTCAGGGCGAGACCGTTGAGAATTTCGACATCGACGCACTTCGTGACGTATGGTACGAGTCTTCACACCTCCTCGACCGCAAGCAGAGTGGTGTACAGAAGGCTGACGAGCGCTTCGAGAACTATAAGAAACAGCCACTTTATTATCTCTGGCCAAAGAACTTCACTGGCAAGCTCGCTCAGTGGGGTCTCGATCCAAACCGTCGCAACAAGACTGGCGTGAAGGCTGCAATCATCCGCGAGAAGGGTGTCAACTCTGAGCGTGAGATGGCTTACTCAATGTGGCTCGCAGGCTTCGATGTAAAGGACGTTCACATCACTGATCTTATCTCTGGTCGTGAGGACTTGAAGGACGTCAACCTCATCGTCTTCTGCGGTGGCTTCTCTAACTCCGACGTACTTGGTTCGGCTAAGGGTTGGGCAGCAGGCTTCCTCTACAATGAGAAGGCTCGTAAGGCGCTCGAGGACTTCTATGCACGTCCTGACACCCTGTCGCTCGGTATCTGTAACGGTTGCCAGCTGATGATCGAGATGGGTCTTGTAGGTTCTAACCTCGACGCTAAGAATCCTAACATCCTCGCAGCCGCACAGAATCCTGGTCGCGTCCACATGCTCCATAACGACAGCCACAAGTTCGAGTCGAACTTTGTCAGCGTTCGCATCCCTAAGAACAACAGCGTGATGATGGGCAGCCTTGCCGGCGCTCGCATCGGTATCTGGGCCGCTCACGGTGAGGGTAAGTTCGGTTTGCCAGCCGGTAAGAGCCTTGAGGACTACAGCACCGTAGCACTCTACGGCTACAAGACCTACCCAGCTAACCCTAACGGTTCACCAGAGGGTCTCGCTGGTATCTGCTCAGCCGATGGCCGCCACTTGGCAATGATGCCACACCCAGAGCGCGCTATGTTCCCATGGCAGTGTGGTTACTATCCACAGGATCACAAGAACGACGAGTGCACTCCATGGATCGAGATCTTCGTCAACGCTCGCAAGTGGGTTGAAGCACAGAAGTAATTCTAGTATTAAAAACATCATCCTGGATTTGCATTCCCCTAAAGAGCAGGTCCAGGATGAGTTTGTAATTTATAGCTATACATTATATATTATTATACAATGACACTCCGATCTTTGTTTTTTGCAGCTCTTAGCGGTTGCTTGACAATCCCAGCCATAGCAGACGAGGCCCGCTTGCTCCGCTTCCCTGCTACCAATGGCCAGGATCTTGTCTTTACTTATGCTGGAGACCTCTACAAGGCTCCTCTGGCAGGTGGCGAGGCTCAGCGCCTCACCTCACACGCTGGCTTCGAGATGTTCGCACGCATCTCTCCAGACGGCAAGACCATTGCCTTCACCGCTCAGTATGATGGCAATACCGAGGTCTACAGCATGCCAATCAATGGTGGCGAGCCACAGCGACTCACCTACACAGCTACCAACGCTCGTGATGACATGGGTGACCGCATGGGACCTAACAACGTCGTGATGACCTGGAGCCCTGACGGCAAGCAGATCATCTATCGTAACCGTATCAGCGAGAGCTTCGATGGCAAGCTCTGGTCGATTGCACCAGAAGGCGGCATGAGCCAGGTGCTCCCATTGCCAGAAGGCGGTTTCTGCTCTTATTCTCCAGATGGCAAGCTCTTGGCTTACAACCGCGTCTTCCGTGAGTTCCGTACCTGGAAGCACTATAAGGGAGGTATGGCCGATGACGTGTGGATCTATGACCAGGCAGCTGGCAAGGTGACCAACATCACCAACAACGAGAGCCAGGACATCTTCCCAATGTGGGTAGGCGACGAGATCTTCTATTGCTCAGATCGCGACTTCACCATGAACATCTTCGTCTACAACACCAAGACACAGAAGACCGAGAAGGTGACCGACTACAGCGACTACGACGTCCGCTTCCCAAGCACCGACGGCAAGACCATCGTCTATGAGCACGCCGGCTATATCTACAAGCTTGACCCTAAGACCCGCAAGAGCGAGCAGATCCATATCACGCTCAATGCAGAGGGCAATTTCGCTCGTAAGGAGCGCAAGAATGTCTCTGGCTACACCACCGCTATCTCTGTCGATGGCAATGGTAAGAACCTGGCAGTCACTGCTCGTGGCGAGGTATTCAATGTGCCAGTAGAGAAGGGTGTAACTCGCAACATCACCCGTACTCCTGGTGCTAACGACCGCGAGGCAGCTTACTCTCCAGATGGCAAGAACATCGTCTATATCAGTGACATCACCGGTGAGACCGAACTCTGGATTCAGCCAGCTGATGGCGCAGCACGTCAGTTGACCAAGGACAACGATACCTATATCACCGGCGTGATGTGGACACCAGACAGCAAGTCTTTGCTCTACACTGATCGCAAGAACCGCATCGTCAAGGTCGATCCTCAGACAGGTGTCAAGGACGTACTCATCACCTGCCCAGAGGGTGGCTTCCGTCGCATCGCCATTTCTCCAGACAGCAAGTGGATCAGCTATACCCGTCCTGCCAAGAATCAGATGGCTATCGTCTATGTCATGAACCTCCAGTCGCGTCAGGAATATCCTATCACCGAGAAGTGGTACAACTCAGGTTCGCCACTCTTCAGTGCCGATGGCAAGTATCTCATCTTCACCTCCGATCGTGACTTCAACCCTGTATATAGCAGCACCGAGTGGAACCACTCATACAACAACCTCGGTGCCTTCTATCTCGTCACCCTCGATAAGGAGACCCCATCGCCATTCATGATCAAGGGCGAGGAGAGCGCACCAGCCAAGGCCGAGGCACCAGCCAAGGGTAAGGACGGCAAGCCAGAGGCAAAGGACGACAAGACAGTCAATGTGAAGATCGATGCAGAGGGTATCGAGACCCGCATTGTGAAGCTCCCAATCTCAACTGCAGGCCGCTACGCAAGCGCTGTCTACTGCAACGATGACAAACTCTACTTCAACGGAGGTAAGGGTACTCAGGTCTATGACTTCGCCAAGGATAAGACCGAGGACGTCTGCGACGCTCGCATGACCGTAGCCGGCAAGAAGGCTCTCTGGTCCAAGGGTGGCCGTGGCGCTGCCGCTTCTGTCTATGTTACCGACCTGCCAAAGGGCGGCAAGGTCAACCTCGATAAGGCTGTCAATCTCAAGGATATGGTAGCAGACATCGACTATACGCAGGAGTGGGCTCAGATCTTCGACGAGACCTGGCGTGCATTCCGCGACGGTTTCTATCTTGAGAATATGCACGGCATCGACTGGAAGGCCATGAAGGAGAAGTACAGCGTGCTCCTACCATACGTCAAGCATCGTCTCGACCTCAACTACGTCATCGGTGGCATGATCGGTGAGCTGGCTTGTGGCCACGCTTATATCAACCCAGGCGAGTATCCAGGCGCAGAGAAGATCGACATGGGTCTCCTCGGTGCAGAGTTGAGCCGCGATGAGAAGACCGGTTTCTATCGCATTGACCGCATCCTCCCAGGCGAGCCATACCGTCCTGAGCTCCGTTCTCCATTGACCGAGACAGGCCTCAATGTCAAGGCTGGCGACTATATCGTAGCCATCGATGGCGTTTCTGTCACTGAGACCACCAACATCTATTCGCTCCTCATCGGCAAGGCCAACGTCCTCACCGAACTCACCGTCAATAGCAGCGCATCGACCAATGGTGCTCGCAAGATCGTGGTCAAGCCAATCGCTGACGAGTACATGCTCTATCACAACGAGTGGGTACTTAAGAACCTCAAGCACGTCGAGGAGAAGTCGAATGGCCGCATCGGTTATGTCTACATCCCAGATATGGGTCCTGAAGGTCTGAACGAGTTCTCTCGTATGTTCTACGCTCAGCTCGACAAGGAGGCGCTCATCGTCGACGACCGTGCTAACGGTGGCGGTAACGTATCGCCAATGATCATCGAGCGTCTGCTTCGTGAGCCATACCGTCTCACTATGTATCGTGGCCGTAGTACCACAGGTACCATCCCTGACGCAGCTATCCATGGTCCTAAGGCGCTCCTGATCAATAAGTACTCTGCTTCGGATGGCGACCTCTTCCCATGGAGCTTCAAGGCTACTAAGCTCGGTACTGTCATCGGTACTCGCACCTGGGGCGGTATCGTAGGTATCAGCGGTTCGCTGCCATTTATGGATGGTACTGACGTCCGCGTGCCATTCTTTACCAACTACAGCGCAGCTACAGGTGAGTGGATCGTAGAGAATCATGGTGTCGATCCTGACATCCTCCTTGACAATGATCCTATCCGTGAGCAGGCTGGTGAGGACCAGCAGCTCGACAAGGCTATCGAGGTTCTCCTTGAGCAGCTCAAGGATCGCAAGCCATTGCCAGGTGTCCCAGCTGCACGTACTTTGAAGGACCTTGGCTGGTAAATGGCAGAATAGTAACTAAAAAGTATTAAAATCCAAAGATTTTGTGCTGTTTATTTGTTTATTTGCAAATAATTAGTTACTTTTGCACCCAAATAATTATACTCTTAAGTACATTATTAAACTAAACAAATATGAAGAAGACTCTTTTGATGGCTCTCGCCGTCGTAGCAGCTATGTCAGTTACAAGCTGCAAAAGTTCAAAGACTCTCAACCAGGCTGCTACCGTAGCTGAGCCAGCAGCAGTTCAGGAGGTTTCTGAGACTGCTCCTATCGCTTATAGCACTCCAAAGCGCACCGCTCCTGTTGCACAGGCAGGTGACCGCAAGGAGAAGGTTTCTGTTGTCAACAGCGCTGATGCTGCTCTTTTGAAGGATTATAACGTAATCGTTGGTGCATTCGGCAACAAGACCAATGCAGAGAACTTCAAGAACAAGATGGCAGGTCGTGGCTACAATGCATTCCTCGTACAGAATGGTACCGGTATGTATCGTGTCGTTGCTGGTGGCTATGACACCCGCGAGCAGGCTGTTCAGGTTCGTGACAACATCCGCACCACTTATGCTAATGATGATCCAGGTACATGCCCAGCAGCATGGCTCTTGATTCCAGAGTTCTAATTCAGGAACTTTGAAAATATAAAAAGACTTCAACATTGCCTCTGCTTTGTTGAAGTCTTTTTTATATTTTTATTCTTTCGATATGGAACAATCAACCTTACTTCCTTAGCAAAGAGTCAAAAAA
>JAZRVB010000228.1:0-13915 GCA_045598885.1 Bacteroidales bacterium | reverse complement strand
TTGAAGTTTTTGGTAAAGGAGATGTAGTAGGCCATTAGATTCCGAGTTTATCAAAAAAGTCTTCCTTGTTCTTGCACTTTATTATACGTCCAGCTTTTACGTCTGCACAAGAGCGTTCGTAAGATTTAGTAGCTTCACTCTTTTCTACGCTTACTACACCTTTGATCATACATATTGCGCGTTTGATTTCCTTCAACATAGAGATATCCTCTATATTGACTATTATACTTGTAGAGGTTGTCATTGCATCCATATTCATACATAATTTTGTTTTCACCGCGGCAAAGATACGCTATTTTTCAATCACTTCCAAATATTTGACTCACAAAATGACGATAGAAATATTATAAATGATAAATGAGGGGGAAGAAAGACAGCAACGGCTGGTGCGAAAAAATGCACACCAGCCATTGTGAATTATTATGGTGGGGGAAGGTGTGGGTCAGGCACCTCCGGCCCTTTAATACCAAGTAGAAGTTACGATAAACTTGCTAATTTTAAGAGATGAATTAGAAGATATTATCGTTAATCCAAGAGATTTTTCGTCCTTTATTCTTGTAACATCATCTTCAGACAATTTATATCTAGCCACACCATTTTTAATCTCAATATGTTGAACATTTTCCTTTTCCTCGGCGGTGCCAGCTTCTTCCACTTTCTTGGCAATTGATGGTAAATCTGTCCATGCCCAATCACCTTCTGCATTTCCTTCTGTTTTTAATTTGATCCATCCAGAAGCAGTTGCATCTGTGAAATAAATCATCAACTGAGAGTTGTTATTTGTCAGTACAGAATTTAGTTTAGAATAACGAGATTTTTGGTCATCATTGCCAGAAGACACACGGAACAATGGATAAGCGCTATAATCCCCTGCGGCTATTTCTAGGTTACTGAATACCACGTTTCCATAATAAGCATACAACGTTGAAGCATCACTTACATTAAAAGTTCTATTAGTTGATGGGCTACCCTTTCCTGCCCATGCCAAGAACTCATATCCTTCATTTGGTTCACTTGCCACTAATGTTGTAGTACCATAACTCTGTCCATCAAAATTACCATCAATTGATTTGCCATCAATAGTAACAGATCCTGCTTGATTTGGCATTACACTGACTTTCAAAGCATAGGTTGATGTTGGGACGATGCTGATACCTGTGATATTAACGTATTGACCCTGGAGGATAAGGCCATTCTTAAATTGATCGATATTATTTGATGTAACATTCAATTCAATATCACCTTTGACATTATAGAAGTTACCTTCTGTATTATTTGAATAAGTAACATCAGCAAATGCTTTCGTCCAATCACTCTGATGCACACCTACCAAAGAATTATTACTGCCATTGCCTCGCAGATTATCAACATGAACAACTACCTTATCTCCAACAGACAGCTTACTAAATTTGTCTGATGGTACAGAAACAGAATTCCACTCGTTACTAAATATCGTGGTAGTAAAACCATCGATTGCGATACCATTGGTTACCTTATTATTATTAGTTATTGATTGGCAACCGCCAGCCTTATCAATTTGTACAGAACTAATAGTTACATACTGACCATTGATAACAAGACCATTGCCATTCTGAATATCGTCAATGTTATCTTTATTAAGAACCAAAACGATATCACCAGTAACATTAGCATTATTATCAGCAGTTGTACCTGTTCCGTTAGAGATTTCTTCTGAAGTAACCAAGAGACCGCCATCATAATCAAATGCTGGCCAGTTATCAGTATTCTTCTTGAACCCAAGATTTGAGTTAGCACGGAGATTCTCTACATGCACAATGATTCTATCACCTACATAAAGATTCTTGAGATCATTGTTGCTGATGGTCAAACCATCACTATAGCTATGAATAACTTTACGGCTGTTTGCAACCTGCGTAGCATTTGCAGTCGCAGTAACTGTGTTGGCACTTGAAATTATAGCGCCTCCAGCTGAGATCTTCGTCAGAGTAACATGCTCGCTTTCGATCTTGAGCCCCTTTGACAGCATGTCGTTTGTGAGCGCAATCTTATAGTCTCCAGTGACCACGACTTTACCATCCACGCCAATGCTTTCGATTGTTTTATTATCACTATTTGTCTTGAAGACTAAGCGTGAATTGTCATAAAGATACTCACCATTAACATGTACGATAATGTCCTCGCCCTTATATACATTAGTAAAATCAGTAATGACTATAGGGTTAGAAGTAGGATTCGCATTAAGAACAACAGATCCTGCAGGAATTGTTGTAGGATTCATAAGATGGTTACCAGCCCCACCATTTGGAATTCCAGTTCCAGTAGGTTTATCATCCTCTGTCTTATCGGACTGATCGAAATTATTGTTGAAATGCTCTGGACGTGTAGCAATCCAGAATTCTGGAATTGAGATATTCTCATCCATCCACTGAACAGTCGGATCGACTGCAATGATGTATGGCACCTTGCCTTTCTTTGGGAATTCTACAATCTTTCGAGACTGGACATTATTACCTGTAGCGTTGGAATTATCTTCTTTAGACGCTTCGCCTCCTGTCCAGAAAACGTCAGAAAGCTGGCTATTTTCCGAATTATATGACGGCCATACCTCTACATAGATATTATTAGCATCTGGATTCCAATAATTTGCACGCAGAGTGGCCAAACTTGCATCTTTTTCTGTCTTAGTGGTACCGGTAATAACATGCTTATGCTCCCAAATATACTCAGACTTGATATCGTCTGCGGTACTTGGATCATATTCAAGACCACCAGAATTATGACCGCGCATAATTTTACCCAGATTATCTTCTGTTCCAAATTTTCCATTATTACCAATAGTTACTCGGAAAGGAATAGTGCCACGCAGATGACGGATAGCAGCTGTTTGGGTATAGGTTTTACCCTCATTAGTTCTTGCGACACGCTCGGTCAAGTCCACGACAATATCATTGAAGTCAAAGTCCAAAGTTGAACCAAGGTCTTCAATCATATAGCGCTTCTTAATTGTTTGAGTTGGCAAGGTCTTACCAACAACCAAAAGGACAAGATCATTATAATCATTGTCAGATTTCTTTCCATTAGCACCAGCGTCCTCGCAACCGATTACCATATATTCGAAATCGCCATCAAGATCATTAATGCTAAATTGGGTTTTAAGAGTACTACTTAAAGCAACAACATCAATAGGTTCATCATCTGCAAAATGATTGATCTGGCTCATATAGCCCTTATCCGAACGGTGATCATCGCCAATTTCACTCAATTCCTTATCTCCATCGCCACGATATTTTGTCTTCAGATTGAGAGCAAAATTAGATCCTGTAAGTTGTGTAATATCAATCTTGATTGGACGAGTCTGAACATTAATCTTATTAATTGTATGATGTTCAGTATACTGATTAGTTCCATCCTTTAGGCTAACCGTTGTTCCGGTTTCACCCTCATTATATTTAATATATACTCGTATACGGTCAGGACTCCAAGTGTTGAACGTATAATCATGATTAAATTTATTATCTGAACCATAAGGATAATTGAACGAATCATCAATGACAAACTGAAGAGTTTTCAAATCGGCGACAGTAATCGCATGTCCATCAATACTCACTCCTAACAAGGCGTTAAGATATACCTTATTGGGGGTTGGGTTCGACAAATATCGCTCCACATTAAGTTCAAAATTACCATCAGTCGTAAAATGGAACAAGCCATCTGTTTTTACCATCTTAGCATTGTCTGTATTAGTAAAGAATGCAGAGCAATTATCGGCAGTAAGTTTTGTAGGTTTTGTATTATCCCCAAGGGTTATATAAAATGCGCCTGGAATCTCTCTACTTACATTAAAAGCAGCAATAATATCATCAGAACTGCTAAAAGTGGATGGCACAGAAGATAAAGGCTTCCCGAATTTTAAGGTTTGCAGCTTATTATCATTTATTCCATAATTATTCTTCATGCTAGTAGCTGGAGCTTCTTCTGATTCCCATGACTCATAGAAAAACTCATCCCATTCTTTGAAATGCTGAGTATATTGAAGATTCTCTGACTTACTCCAAATAATAGAAGAGGTATGGGAATCAAGATCCACCAATTCCAAATCCCAAATCATACCCGTTTGTCCCTGATAGATAGGGATAATATACAATGGATCTGAATCTGAGACCTTTTCCCAGTTGAAAGACGAAACATAAGTTGTATTGTTCACCTTCTCTTTAAGATGACTATTAAGCCAGGTAGTCGTCTTGGCACTGACAGTGTACCAACCAGAATTATATTTATTAACAAGACCAGGAATCTCAGCACGAGTATAAACGCCACCACCGCGTGTCTCATCGCTTGGACCTCCTGCGAGGCCCAACTTCCTAAGATTATACGACGAAAAGTCCCAAGTCTGATCAGGATCGATTTCACCATACATTTTCTGGAAATTCCTAGAATAGACAGATGCACGAATTGTATCTGTCTCATAACCATAGTCCTCATCCTGGCATGATGAGAGAACCAGAGAGGATGCCGCTGTAAATAAGGCCAAGGCTATGCTCTTGGACATCGGGGCGTTAAGCTTGTTAATGAACATAGAGTAAAAAATCAATATAAATTTATTCTTATACACACAAATTAATGACAAGACACAAAAACAGAAATTCTGGCGAAAGGACTTAGCGGAACGACAAATCCTGCGACCAAATTTTTTGTAAAGTTAATAAGAAAAATTAATATATCCAAATAAAAAAAGGCAGATGAAACAAAAAAGACGTGAATTTGTAACAAAAAAGAGACGAAATAAGAGCGAATATCAATATGATTTCATGGAAAGAAACAAATTTGTTGTATTTTAGATTTAACAACCAAAAATCTACGTTTCATAGTCAAAATTCATCCAATATATAAATATTAGCATTTCTTGCCAAAATGAATTAACTATCAAAAATAATCATGGATCACCCTTATTGTATAATTAGACACTGAAAGCCAATACGGATCGAACATAACGGGAACTGGAATTTATCACATTTTATTCAAAATATTTTGATTATTTCGAAAAAAACTCTATCTTTGCACAACAATGACACGACAGGATCAGGGACAGTCCGACCTGGTACCGAATCGGACTATCCGAGGAGCAGAACAGTCCGACTGAGATCCGAATCGGACTATCCGGGAAGCAAAACAGTCCGACTAGGTTCCGGATCGGACTATCCGAGAAGCAGAATAGTCCGACTGAGTACCAGGTCGGACTGTCAGAGAAGCAAAATAGTCCGACCAGGATCCCAGTCGGACTATCGCAGAACAATAATCAGCAAATCCAAAAATAAAGCAAGACAAATGAACGTAAACGAACCTTATCTGCCAGTGATCACTCTGCAAGACATCCTGGCCTTCTGCCCTGACGAAGAGCAGACCTACACCTCGTCACGCCTGGTGAATGCCGTGGCAAACATCCTCTACAAGACCAACAGCCGTGAGACCAAGGACTTCGCCGAGTATCTGCAGCTCGACAAGCGCCGCCTCTCTGTGGCCCTCGAGATGGAGACGGGCATGACGCTCAAGGAGTTGATCATCCAGTACCGTCTGACCAAGATCAAGGAATTCATCGCCGAGAACCCGAAGATGACCTTCACCGAAGTCGCCACCCACTTCGGCTTCTCATCCCTCCATGCCCTCTGGCGATTCTTCCAGACCTATACAGGCGAGACTCCAGAGGGTCTGAAGAGCGAGGCCCCACGCGTGGACAACTACCATAAGATGGTTCAGGAGATCCGCAGCCGCTACAGATAAAATTCTTTCTTTCAAACATCTACCACTCTACCACACCCCATGTTAATCAACTGATTTTCATGGGGCAAATTCGTGGCAGATAGTGGCAGATGGTGGATAAATTACATTCTATTATTGGAAAGGAGAATCATCTGTATATGACACATAAACTTCTTCCCATCCAGTATAGTCAGTACCGTCATTTGCAGCGCTTTTTGCATCAAATACAAGGCTTGAATTCCATTCTTTGAAATAGTTAGCAAAATCTTCTGCACTAATAATCAAACAAATTGAACGCGGAGGCATACCATAAGAAGTTTGGCCATAATCATCATTACCGCGTGCGAAACTAGTCCAACTGCCATTATTGCGAATAGTTTTCGTCCATTGATCCGTTGACGTTGAGCTATAAACACTTGCGTTGGCAGCTATTCCGTCACCTCTCTTGACTTGCACCTTGATATTTTTTTTATTTTTATCATCCCAATGAAGCGCATCCTTAATCTGATTTGCAAGAACTGCATTATTAGTAATAGGGACTCGATAACCATTGCTATACACATCAGAACGATAATCTTGGACTGTTACATCAAGTTCAATCTCTGCCGATTTATACTCATCAGTAGCATCAACATAGATCGTAATCTTCTTGTGGGAGAAATTCTTCTCCTGTGCACGCATGTGAAGCTCTGTGTCATTATTATTCCATATATTTACTTCAGTTGAGTATTCATATCCCGATTTTTGAATTGGAGCCGGAGTATCCTTTGTAAATCCAATATTAACACTCGGAGTATTATAGTCAAGTACAATAGTTTGTTGCTCTGCATTCAAAAGACTGAACCCTGGATCCTTCTTCTCCTTGAACTTCACATACGGAGTATACTGTGTATTGCCATTACTTAACACAACATCCGAAGTTCGTTCGTATGCAGTCTCTTTTGCCTCAAAACTAGTACCTGGTTCAAAGATGTAGTCAGAATTCTTCTGAATAGAGAAGGTTACGCTAGTACCTCTTACCACATAGACTCTTGACGAAGCATCGGTTACGGTGAATGTCGTCTCACTCATCGGAACATAAGCATCATTCTCAAGTTTATAGAACTTTCCGTCATTTACCGTAATTATAGGATTGCCAATCTTATAATCATCAGAATAGTTTTCACTATCATACGGCCTTGACTGGAGAATCAATCCTACTGGGATATACTGCGCCTCGACGAAACGTGCACTAAGATTCGCATCGCCAGAAACGGTATAACGAACAGAGGTTGACACTACGGTGTTGCTACTATTGTTTACCCAGCCATCGAACATATAGCCTTCATCAGGAACAGCTACCAGTTCGACACTAGAACCTGCGACATACGCTGCATGAGTGAATGGCACACGACCCGTATTAGCTGCATCATCATAGCGCTCGCGTTTGCGGCTTGCTGTTTCGATCTTGCCATGCTCAGGCATAGTCAGATTGATCTCAAATCCACTCTCCTTGGTGAATGAGATCTTATGAAGCATGACATTGTCAGAAGAGAGCTGCACAACGAGGCCACCGGTGCGGATGGCTGCTATCTGCTCAGAGGTGAGCTTGATCTGAAGGCGATAACACTGCTTGCCATCGATGGTGACAGGGGTCACGCCTCTTGGCGCCACATAGTTATCAGCTTCAGTATCGGTCAGACGCACCCACCCTGGATCGTGAGTTGCCAGAGAGATGGTCTTATCAGTGTTTCCTCTATCGGTATATACTTTATCGAAATAGATATTCAATGTATTACACTGAGCATAACCATCAAAAGCATCGATGATACCGTTGTACTCTGCAGAACCGACTGGGAAATCCTTGCCATGATTCCATTTCTCACCAGTGAAAGAACCCTGCCATACTACGACTTCAGGAGCGGCAGAGTTAGGATTCTCGTAATAGCCACCACTGCCCACGCCTGACTCATTGGTGTGATCTTTTGTTGTATGATCAGCCTGGCGCAACCATGCCATATCGATCGGCTGATCTTCCTTCATCCACTTCACACTTGGATCGACGGCAATAATATAAGGCACAGTTCCATTCTTCGGAAATGCGACACTCTTCAATCTCTCTGTGAAGTCCTTATAGTCAACGCCATCCCAACCTGTCTCACCTAATGCAGCGGCAAGTTGCGACTGATCTAAATAGCTATGAGACTGATTCGCATCCGTTCCGTTGATATTAACCGTATGGCCAGGATCTGCCTTCCATCCCTTAGGCCACTGCACGTAAATCGTAACATTATTTTCAGCAGGGTTCCAGCTATTATCAGCTATGACCTTCTCTTCATTTGGGTTCCAGCCATCCTCAGGCTGTGTGCCACCTCTGGTCTTCTTATTTGAAGTCTCATCAGCAACCCAAGAAGTGCCATTCCAGTTCCATCCACCGGCCAAAAGCTGGGTTCTCGTCTGAGACTGGTCTACAGGATCTGTAATCCAAGGGAAGAGATAGTTACCTACCTGCGCCTGGATAGGAAGGGTACCACACACATGTGCAATCTTCGCGGTCTGTTTGCGTGTATAATTATTCTTGTCTACACCACTAATTTCTACAGAATTATTAGTCCCTCCATTAAAGTTCCAATCAAAATCCGTAGGTGTCGTAGTTAATGTATATGTAGAGACCTGCTTGACATCGACGACAATATCATTGAAGTCAAAGTCATGAGTACCACCCAAATCCTCACACATGTATCGCTTCTCGATGGTTTCGGTCAATGGGATGACGGTCGGTACGCTAGGATAACCGACGATCAAGAAGACGATGTCGTTATTATCATGATCGGAAGAGCTGCCATTGGCATCCTCGCAGCCGATAATCATCATCTCGGATGGTTCTTTTCCTTCAACTATTTGGGGAAGCGATGACTTCAACGAGTTCTTGACCGTCCAATCCACATCCAATGCCAGCATCTGACCGTCTGGGTTAATGGAGGTCAGTCGGTCACCGACGGTCGTCCAGGTATTGCCAGAATCCCAAACAGAACCATCTGAATTATATAGTTTTGCAATATTATGTAGCGAGAGATACATGAACTTTCCTGCTCCAAGATCACTGCTCTTAAATACAATAGGTTTTGTCCAGACCTTCTTAGCCTTGATGGTCGAAGCTGGATGATTTGGAGTTGTGTCATAATACTTATTATAGCCTGACCAACCTTCATAATATCCAAGCGGCTTCGCATCGCTATCTTTATCAGTATCTGTGGCCTTCATGCCCTCAGATTTGGTCCAAACCTTAGTAAGGTCGAAGCCATTGACCTTAACCTCGAGCTCACTGGTGATAGCAGAGTTACCCTGGAAGATTGGGATGATGGCGAAGTCACTATTTGGAACTTGCAAGATAAAGCTCGAACCAAGATAACGGTTATCATTGCCCTCAATGAGACGGCTCTGCATCCATGAGAAGATTCCATTTGGCACTTCCCAAAATTCCGCCATCTTAGTGAATGGTAAACCACCCGCTCTGGTGGCACGAGTCTCACTCATAGCGCCATCAGCCGACAACGGATCGACCCATTTGGCTGCAGATGACAAGTCCCATGACTGATCTGCAGGAATATTACCAAAAGCCTTTTTGAAATTGGTCTCGTATGCAATTTCGTCTTTTGCATACCCGAAATCCTCATCCTGGCAACTAGTCAAGCCAGCGAGGAGCGAAGCTGATAACGCAACGCTAAGCAATGATCTGTGTGATGATAAAAATAAGTTCATAAATTATGAAGCAGATAATAAAGTTGTACTCATAAAGTGTTATAGAAAAACGAAACAGCAGATAAGGAAATCAAATAAGAGAATAGACACGCTTAGGTTCAAATGCTTCTACAGATGCGATTAATAAATCTGGGTGCAAAGTTACGCAATTATTTTGAATTATAATATATACATAATGAGAAATGATACAAAAATATAGTATTTTGAAATAGAAATATACTGGGCAATCAGAAAAAGTGCTTTTTCTGTAAGAATCTCCCTCCAGATTATGATGTCACATATTCGGATGAAGAATTATGATATAAAAAAAGGCCGCATCATAAGACACGGCCTAATATAAAAATAGAGAATAAATCACAAAGAAATACCCGTAATCAGTAAGATCTGCTCTGCGGACAAACCTGCGGCTTTCATATTCTAAGCGATCTCCAAAGCCTTGGGCGATTAGTTTCCGACAGAATATGCAATCTGCTTAATATCACTCGCTGTGCTGTAAGAAGCGAAATACAAATTACCAGATTTTGCTGCAAGAACAAGGTCACCAGTAATGGTAACTTCGATCGGGCTTGTTGCCGAATAACCGACACTTACGGCACTACTCTCTACCAAGTTATTATATTGATCAAGGACACCAATCTTTCCGTTGATACTATTATCAAATGTAAACTTGAGTTTGACGGAATCTGCATTGTCAGGAATATTGCTCATTGCTGAGAATCTATAAAAACTACCGGCAGCCGTCAGGGTCGAAGTGTTGGTGCTACTTTCCTCATCAGAAGATGTATTCTCTGAAGTATCGCCTTCAATTATAGTACCAGCATTGCTGCCACTACTAGTCGAAGATCCAGTGGTCGTGCTGCTCGTCCAGAAGAACTTGGTAGGATTAGCTACCCACTCCTTAAACTTAGGATACTTCGAGACGATAGGCTGGCTCTCGTTCGGCCAGTCGACGGTGGTAGGGACGCAGATCATCTGAGGAGCACATACGGCATTGCCCTCATCGTAGTTTCTGATGGTGAGCCACTCGGCCTTGCTGGAGTGCTGCACCAGGACGTTGAACTTCTGGATGTCCAGCTGCTCATCTGGGAAGTTATAGTCAGCCTCAGCATAGTTCTTGCCGAAACCGATCTTCCACGAAATCTCGCGAGCGCTCTCCAGGCCACCATTGGCATGCACGTTGATAGGCTGGCCGACTGCTGCGCCGAAAAGCTCATGGAGCTCGAACTTGCCATCTTTCTTGAATGCATTGCCCTCGATGTCGTCTGAATGTCCGTAGGTGATGCATACCGGGATGGTGCCGCCCACAGCCTTAACGGTGACGGTGGCCAATGCGCAGCTGCCGCTGACCTCTGCAGCGACATCGAAGACCACGTCATTGAAGTCAAAGTCATTGCTACCCAAGTCCTCACAGAGGATGCGAGCAGGGTTGAACATCGACTGGCCTGCATCACAGATCTTTACGATCCAGTCGTTGCAGACGCCATCGGCCTTGACGCGCTCATTCGGATTAGTGCCACCACCCTCGAAGTCCATGCCGAGGTACCAGCCAGAGTAGTTGCTGCCGACGAGGTGCACGAGGATATACTTGTCATGATACTTGCTGTCGGCCGAGCAATGATACTCGAGCTCATTGAAGTTAGCATCAGTCACCAGGATACCATTCTGACCGGCCTGATTGCCCCAGCCATAGCCATTAGAAGCGTTGAAGTCATTCAGATGCTGCGTACCAGAACCATTCGTATTGACAATACAAAGGTGATTCATATTGGCACTATTATATGTCGAGCCATTATCTGCCACCTCATCATAAGTAGCATCATAAGCGATCTGCTGGATCCAACCATTAAAGAAGATAGCGTTATCGACCGAGCAGTTGCCAATCTTAGTAGGCGACTTGCTGACGAGGCTACCCATATCGAGCATCGTATAGCCCTCTTCGCCACTTCTTGTATATGCTATGCCATCGAACTGTTTGGTCGAACCCGTGAAGCCCGAGCCATCGCCACAGTTGGCATAGTCGTTCTGCCACTTTACGCGATGGTTGGTAAACCAGGCCCACACCTCGTCATGCTCCTCCTGGGTAATATCCGCAGGCTTGCCATAGAACTCGGTGACACGCACCCAGACATCCTCGCCGTTCTCATTGGTCGTCTTCACGTTCATATCCTGCTTGTAGACGGTACGGGTAGCTGCGCCATTCACACCCATGAGCGAGCTTGCGAGGTCGAAGCCCCATGCGTGGTGTGGTGCAGGTGTAGCAACAGCATTAGAGAACTGCGTCTCGTACCTAGCGGCCCTCTCAGTATTCTCGTTAAACGGATCGAACTCCTGACATGAGGCGAAACCACATGCTACGAGGATGACGAATATATAAATATGTACCAATGAATTCTTCATAACCTATATCTTTCTAAATGAATTATAAATCTGACGGTTTGACGTTGCAAAGGTAATATATATAATAGGTGTGACCAAATTTAAATCTCGAAAAATGCACGAAACATGTTGAAGAACATAAAAAACGGGGGATATTGTACGAAAGGGGAATATGCAAATTGATGGGGAATTAGAAAAAAATTATGCATGGATCATGATGAGCCATGCATATAAGAATAGAACTGATTATAGTAAGTTGTACGAAGGAAAAGAATCATGCCACGTCATGTCCGTATTTCTGGTAGTCACCAAGTATCTGTTCCACATGAATGACTTCTGGACATGAATCCCAAGTCACACCACCCCCCATCAAATACCACGAAGAACGCTCCTTGACAGGCACCTTCTTGAGACATGGGAAGGACGCAACAGGCATGATGATAGATCTACCATCGACCAAGTCTACCTGGAATTTTCCTCTTCGAGGGAAGGATACCTTCTTTATCTCAGGCTTAACGCCCCAAAAACCTTCTTTTGCGAACATATTACTTCTTAATTTTGATGTAATGTATAGAAGAACTTTTGGCATAAAACAAATGATTCGATGCCGCAAAGATACCACCTTTTCTCCGATTCTCCAAATTTTTATCAAAGAAAGTGTACCAAATGGCGCAAAATATTATTTCTTCCGAATGACTACAGAGCTGATATCCTGCAAAATACAGGTTAAAATACTATTTTTTATAATTTATTTTTGGAATTCAGAATTATTTACGCTATCTTTGCAACACAAAAATGGTATTTATGAGAATATTTACAGAACAAACGCTCAAGGAATATACTGAAAAGCATCCCGAATCGAAGGTGGCACTACAGGAATGGGTTACTATCGTAAGGAAAAGCGAATGGACCTGTTTTGCAGATGTCAAAGCCACATTCAATAGCGTTGACAATGTAGGTAATCAGCACTATGTGTTCAATATTAAGGGCAATAACTACAGATTAGTGGTAGTAATAAAATATACGATCAAGTTTGTATATATCCGCTTTATCGGAACACATAAAGAATACGAGAAGATAGATTGTAAAAATATTTAACGAGGAGGAAGAATTATGACAAAAATTGAAACAAAAGAGCAATATGAATGGGCAGTGAACCGAGTAGAAGAATTGCTACCACTCGTAACAGATGAAACTCCGTTGAATGATCCTAACAGTATTGAGCTTGAACTGCTTTCTAATCTGGTAGCGGATTATTCTGAGGCTCATTTTGCGCTTGATGCCCCTTCTTTGTTAGATGTGATCAAGCTTAGAATGTTTGAATTAGGATTAACTCAAAAGGGTCTCTCAGAACTTATTGGAGTAAGTCCCTCAAGAGTCAGTGATTACTTTAGTGGCAAATGTGAACCGACACTGAAGGTAGCACGATCAATCTCACAGAATCTGCATATCGACGCGAATATCGTTCTAGGCGTCTAATTTCCAATACAATGAATAGCGAGATTATTAAGCAATTTGACCAATTAGCTGTTCTGTATCACGAACTGATCAGCAGCCAGTTCTCGGAAGAAGACTGTATTCGGTGATCATACCGTGCTGGCAGGACGTCCGTTTTTTGAAAGAAATTGTTCATATTAGGTGTTATTTCAGACAAAGAAACGAAAAAATGCAGAAAAACACAAAAATATATGACTGAAAATTTGGACGTATAATGATAAGTCGTTATCTTTGTGCCAGAAAACTTAAAAGGCTTGCCCGATGGCTGCAACCACCGAACAAGCCGTGAAATTAGACTTCAATAGAAACTGAAATCCGAGACTTGTTAAGTGATTGTCTTTATTTCACGCTGTAAAGATAGCGATAATCATTGGTACTACCAAGATTCCGCTATCTTTTTTTATTGTTCCGCCACATTTTCTAATATAACGTGAGTTCGACGAAAAATAATTGATTGAAAATTTGGCAAATAGCGATATTATTCGTATATTTGTAATAACCACAAAACAAATAAAACCAAACAATATCGCTATGTTTACCGAGGACAAAGTTACTGAAATTT
>JAZRVB010000227.1:0-11686 GCA_045598885.1 Bacteroidales bacterium | reverse complement strand
TTCCTCAAGACCGATGCCCCTGAGATGAAGGAGTGGCACAAGATGTATAACTACTGGGATCCGGAGCTCTTCATCGACTGTCATGTCACCAATGGCGCTGACTTCCAGTACGTCATGACCTATTCCGTCGAGGATCATGGTGAGGCGATGGCACCGGCTCTGAAGT
The DNA here is from genome assembly GCA_045598885.1 of Bacteroidales bacterium. Taxonomy (GTDB): domain Bacteria; phylum Bacteroidota; class Bacteroidia; order Bacteroidales; family UBA3663; genus Liminaster. The sequence goes on along the minus strand of JAZRVB010000227.1, from coordinate 11,520 downwards.
CTTTCTCTGCCAATATCTACGAGAAGCAGCTCAATGAGCGTATGACCCAGGCCGGCTTCCCGATGTTCCCTTATTGCGAATACCGTCGCACCTACGCCCCGGAATTAGGTGCCTACCTCGACTCATTCGATCCTCGCTACTCCACCAGCTATGCCGCCTTCCGCAACCGCATCGGATTGTTGCTCGAGACACACATCTACAAACCTTATAAGGAGCGTGTAGAGAGCACCATCGAGGCCATCCGCCAGAGCGCTTACATCCTGGCTGAGAGCAAGAAAGAGCTGCGCCGTGCCATCGAGCAGTCAGATGCCTACGTGGCAAGCGCTGAGTTCAGGAAGCAGGAGTACCCGTTAGCATACACCCTCGACACCACCGACAGCATCATGGTCGATTACCTCGGTTGGGAGCGTGATACCATCATCAGCGACCTGAGTGGCGCCCCCTGGGTGCGTCACAACTACGACAAGCCGATGACCTATCATATCCCGCTCTACACCAAGCATATCCCATCGGTCACCGTCAAGGTGCCAGAGGCTTACATTCTCATGCCACAATACTCTAATGTCGCCGAGATCCTCGAGCTCAACGGCCTGACCGTGACCCGTCTCACCGAGCCACAGGAGGTCGAGGTCGAGACCTATCGCTACACCAGCGCCAAGTTCTCAGCACATCAGAGCGAAGGCCGTGTGCCGGTCCTCTCGACCACCTACACTACACAGACCGAGAAGATGACCTATCCGCGCGGCAGCTACTACATAGACATGAGTCAGCCGAACGCCAAGATGGCACTCTATGCCCTCGAGCCTAACGCTCCTGGCTCGCTCACCTACTGGGGCTTCTTCAATGGCCACGTCGAGCCGACCAACGAGTTCTGGATCCGCCTCGGCTACATGGAGGAGAAAGGCCGTGAGATGATGGCCAACGACCCGGCTCTCAAGGCCCGCTTCGAGGAGAAGAAGCGCACCGACCCTGCTTTCGCTAAGAATCCTGACGCCATCCTTAACTTCTTCTACGACATCGTGAAGAAGCAGTCGCATCAGGACAATGAGGTGCACCCAGCATGGAGGGTGATGAAGAAATAACCCCTTATATTCTGCACGTAATAATAAACATTGAATATATGAAAAAGTATTTTTCCCTTTCGCTTTTGTTATGTCTCTGTGCTTGCACGGGTAACAAAACAAACAACAACACTACGCTTGTTGAGTCAGAGAGCGCCGAACTGCAGGAATCTGTCATCACCCATCTGGATAGCCTTGCCGGCATCCTGTGCGATTCTACCCAGCTGGCATCCATCCACTCCATCTTCGATGCCGATGCCGTGAAACTGACCGATGAGCAGAAGATGGTGAAGCCTGATTTCCTGCTTGACAACAAGGACTTCGAAAACCTCGTAACCTTGTCTGAGAAATATCGTGCCAATGCGATGGCCATGGTCGATGCGCGCGTGGCATCGCTCTATCGTTTAGACTATAGTTCTGAATATGTAGCCTGCATCGAGCGTCTGAAGGCAGATATTGCTGATAAGACTTTTGAGGAGTTAAAAGCTAAGGGTCAGGAAGATCTCTTCGAGCCAGAGACCTACATACAACTTTATAATGAGATGAAGAAGGCCAAGCGTCTGCAGTATTTCTATGATTCGACGACTGCCATGTTGGTCGAGACCTTGTACGTTCTGGCTAAGAATGACGCAGCTCTGGTTTCGCAGCTGACCGATGAGCAGACACAGGCCCTGGTGCGCCATCTGTCGGTCGTTACTGACGCCGTTAACCAGTTGTCGCAGACCAACACCTATCTTAAGAAGGCAGCCAAGCAGTTGAGCCGTTTGTCTAGCATCAATGCCTGCACCACCAGCGAACTGATCGATCAGCTCGCTAATGCAAAGAACGAGATCGGTGTGCTCCGAATGTTGATGCTCAAGGACGCTGAGGACTAATCATCCAGCTCCAGCTCGTTATCCCAGTTTCCGTTAAACCGGATGACCATCCACAGATCGCGGTTGGCCTTGCCACTGGCATCCTTGCCATAGAGTGCTGTCGATAGCACGTCAAGGAGGCCAGTGGCTTGTTCTATATGGATCTCCACGTCGAAATGGTCGTTAGCCAGAGAGCTGGTGAGGTATCCGTTGCCGTCTGTGATACTGCCACCTTCAATCTGCGTGGCAATAGCCTGTAGCGTCTGTAGTGATTCAGGAGCGATCAGCCCCTTCTCGTGGAGCATCTCCAGCTCTGGACGGATGAGCTTCAGGGCATCGGCCATATTGCTGCTACGAGAGAACTCGGTTGGCAAGATGGTGAAGGGCGTATAGAACGAATTCTGCTCCCAGTCGTAGGTGGTGAGCGCATTGCCCAGTTCCATGGTCGTAATGGATTCTATCCAAAGGAAGTTGAGCGAGACCCTGTCGCGGATCACACGAACCATTTCGATGAACTGAGCCATCTTCTCGGCCGACACATAGCCGTCGGTCACCGCTTGCTGCAGACCTTCATAGAGATGGGCCAGCTTGCCGGCACGGAAGATCTCGCGTACCTGGTCATCCTCGTCGAGGAAAGGTAGCTGGATGTCAAAGGAATGCTCGGTATTCATGATCACGCTTTCATTCCATGCTTCATCGACATCGACGCCTATCAGGCCTTCAAGCCTGCTGGTGCAGAGCATGCCATCTGAGTGCCCCACCAGTTCGCGATTAGACTGCTCGACAGCAAGATCGGGCGTGTAGAGAGACATGACCATATCTCCCTTATATACACCTACCATCGTCTCAAAATCCTGTTTGCTGGCATCGAAGTCGCACGATGAGAGGACAGAGAGCGAGGCAAGACAGGTCAGTATCTGAATAAAATATTTTTTCATTTCTGAGGTTATGAGGTTTTGTGGTTATGTGGTTTAGAACATCACGGTCATGGCAGCACCGATGGTCACGGTGTGCATCTTCTGACGATAGCTGAACTCAGCATGGGTAGCAGCCATCTTCCTGGTGTCATAGTTGAACGGAGCATATTCGACATCGAAATCTGCTCTGGCAAAGTCATAGTCGCAGAACGCCGAGAAGGCCACACCGCTGCCCATGGCAAAGGTGTACTGCAGACCTGCTGAGAAGATATCTGCATCGGTCTTTTCGATGTAGAGGTTATCGCCATAGATTGTACGGACGGCGCTTTCGCCTGTCTCAGGATCCTTGTAGGCGATGTCATAGACACCGCTGAAGTCGAGTGTGCCATAGTAGCGATGACCGAAGAGCGCCTTGGCGCCGATGTTCTGGCGATAGGTGAGGGGCAGCGCCAGGTGCAGGCCTGCTGACCAGTCGGCGGTCGACCAGACGTCAGAAGCAGAGTTCGATCCCGGGATGAGGTTCATCTGATCGTCGTATGCGCAGAGACCCTCAGCGTATGCCGGCGCCGTGGTGACACGGGCACGAGCACCTACGCCGATATAGGGGTTGATGAAATAGGCAGCCTCAGCCCCCACTGTGGTACCCGTTCCGATCTTGACCTTCGGCGATTGGTGGAAGTTCGAACCCTTGCCATAATTGTTATAGGTGCGCTTGCTTGCCTCGACGTTGAAGTTGTCAGGGATGCGGAACGGGTTGCCGTGACGACCTACCTCATAGTAGTCGTCGGCCAGATCGGCTGCACCGCTGTGATCCCACAGACGGGCGTAGGTGGAATAGTCGCACTCTGTTGGCAGATTGAGGTTGCCGATGGTCTGCATACCCAGTGAGAACTTAAAGAATGACGGGTTCTTGCTGATGTCATCGAGGCCCGTGCGCACGGGGTTGACGATGCCGCGGTTCTTATACCAGAAGTCGGCCATCATATAGCCGAGGTCGGTAGAGATGATGCCGATGCCGGCACCCACCAGGATGTCCGAGATCCAGTGGCGGTTGTTGAGCGTACGCATCACACCGGTGAGGGTGGCGATGCCGTAGGCACCCACTGACCACCAGGCCGACTTGGTCTGACCATACTCCTTGTGCATGATCGTGGCCGACACGAACGACGTGGCCGTGTGGCCCGAGGGGAAGGAGTTGGCCGATGAGCCGTCAGGACGCATCTCCTTGGCCGTATATTTGATGCCATTGACAAAGGCACCCATGAAGGCGTATGAGAAGCCTGCGCTGACGAAGAGGCGGTCGAAGCTCGATCGGCCCTTATAGCCGAGCAGGTTCATGCCGAGCGCCGTCCAGGCTGGGACGAACTGGATGTAGTCGTCCATCACATTCTTATACGATGGGATGAAGTTGTTGCGCGCAGCACGGAAGTTCTTCTTGTTTCCCTTGGCCAGAAAGCCGAAAGCGATGAGTGGGAGGGGAGAATACTCGATTTCGTCCACAGGCTTGTAGCCGCCATACCGATCACCGTCGACGACGACGAGGCTGTCAAGGAACTTTAGCACATGGCTGGTCTTAGCGTCGCTGAGCTTCAGTTCGGTCAGCGCGGCGAAATCAAGTTCCTCGGCATTCTCTGTGGAAGGAATGCCCGTCCAACCCTCTGCTCTGGAAACCTGGCAGGTAAGGAGGATAGAGATAAGGATCAATAATACTTTCTTCATAAGTTTTATTTCACAAGGACCTTCTGGTCATGGGGTGATTATATTTTTCGTGCGCAAATATAATAATTTTATTAGAATAATACCATGTAAATCGTCCATATTCGCATAAATGACCCTATTTTTCTGTTTTGCAAGTCTTTTTTTTCTGTTTTTGGAAAAATAAGTTCCAATATCCTTATTTTTGTAGCGCGAATGGACGCCGTGCACTCAGGACGTCCATTAATCATTTCTTGCGATGTCCATTGCTTTTCCCCTCGCGGTATTCGTATGCCGTGACATGGATCATGCTCTTTTGTGGCATCTATAATTTTTCTTTTGACGTTCGTTGCAAAGATACACTCTTTTCCACACACCCCTGCCACTTTCTCCCTCATTTAGCTGCTTTATTAGAAAAAAAAAGAGAAATATTTTGGAGGATAGTGGAAAATACGTATCTTTGCGGCGCGCTACCAAGCCTTTGCTCTATATCTATGGCGGTGATGATTTCTGGACGGGTGGCCACATCGAAGACCAGTATGTCAACGGTAAGAATGTGCGCTACTATATCCTGCCAGAGCAGAACCATGAGGCCTGCATCGAGAAAATGACTGATACAGATAAGCAAACATAATATATTTAAAATATGAGAAAGCTGATTTTATTCATCCTTTGCTTCTTGGCATCGGTTATGGCCAATGCCCAGTATAAGGTTACCTCTGTTGACAAGTCGGAGACAAATAACACTGTTTTGCACCAGGTGCTCGAAACCGAGAACAGTGTGCTGGTTTATTGCACATTCACTGTCTCAGATGACATAATTCACAACTACTACTTTGACCGTAAGGTGAAGGCTGTGAAGAACAACGTTAGCTACAAGATTATTAACTCCATCAATTTCCCCCTCTGGGATGAGGCTGAGCCAAGATATCTACGTACTACGAAAAAGGGCGAAAAGATCAACTTTGTGCTCGAATTCCAGAAGTTCGATCCTACCGGAGGTTTCGATATTATTGAGGATGAGACTGTACATGAAAATAATCCGTTGAATGTCTATGGCATTCACCTAGAGAAAATTGAACCTAAAGACGTCATCGACACAGAGCGATTCCTTGACGATGGTCATGTGATCTATGGCTATTATAAGCAAGATAACCACACCTACAGATACTTCATCAAGGAAGGCCTGATGATCTTGTTCTATAATACCTGGTATGGCAAAGACCTGATCATCAACTTCGAGATTACCAACAATTCTGATCACGGTGTGATGTTCGATCTGGGCAAGTTGCGTTATACTGGTACTGACGCTAAGGGTAAACCTGTGGAGATCGTACGCTACACTCCTGAAAGCTATGATGGCCGCATAGAGAGTGACCGCCGTTTTGAGGCACGTCAGCGGACGGGTGGCGATGCGGCAAGATTGCTCGAGAGCAAGATTTATCATGAGCGAATCAGCACGAATAACGAGTGGGGAAAAATTGGTCTCTCAGCCTTGGAATCGGCTTACAAGCGCGCTCAGGAGAACCGTATCGACGAGTATCTCAAGGAGCACCCTAACAACGATCCGAAGGCGCTGCGCTCTAACAGCATCAAGCCAGGCGAGAGCATCATAGGTTTCGTTCCGCTCAAGATCAAGAAGGCAACGAATGTCAAGATGCACGTCCCAATGGATGGCTATGACTTCCTGGTCGAATATGATATTAAATAGTGGTGTCTATATGTAAACTACATATTAAAATATTACCATTAATACACTATCAACTACAATGATAAAGAAAACTTATCAGCAACCTGAGATAACGTTCATGGAGAATGATCTGGCATGCTGGTATGGACGAATATGAAGAAATTATTACTATCCCTAAGCCTCCTGGCTGCTATGCTATGCAGTGGATTGACGGCTCAGAGCAAGCTCGATCTGCAATCGAAAATGATGCTGCGCGAGCTTCGCGCTGGCAAGGTTGACAATTCACCTATGACCCGTGCCAATGTGCAGGGGCAGACCTGTGTCGAGGCATTCATACGTTACACCGGTCTGGAGGTGGTCTCTCAGCTTGAGGCATTGGGCGTCAAGGTGATAGTCAATTTGACAGATCTTATGACCTGTAGCATCCCGCTTGACTGTGTCGAGCAGGTCTCTGCGCTCGAGGGTGTCAAGTTGGTCAGCTTTGCCCAAGAGGTGCAGCTGCACAACGATGAGGCGCGTCGGCTGAGCCTTGTCGATGACGTACAGGCTATGACCGACCGACAGGGCGTGCCATACTCCGGCAAGGGGGTCATCTATGGAACGATAGATACCGGCATCGACTTTGATCACGTTGCATTCAAGAACGAAGACGGTACGTCGCGCATTCTCTATGCTTACCTGCCTGACCAGGGAACCCCCTTCGAGGGTGGCGCGCAGTTAGAAAACTATCCGGGCTTTGTCTATGAAAACGAAGCCATCGCTCATCTTACTACCGATGATGTGAATGGCTTTCATGGCACCCATACGTTAGGAGTCGGTGCTGGCGGCCGCAATGGACATGACACTTACTATGGCATGGCTCCAGAAGCCGATATTATCGTTGCGGGTGTATCTGCCATGCTGAGTACAACTCTCGTCAACAGCGCAAAGCTGCTGATTGACAAGGCGAAAGAGCTGGGTAAACCTATCTCGCTCAACATGTCACTGGGCAATACGACCGGCCCACACGACGCTACTGATCTGGTAGCTGCCGGCCTGGATCAGCTGACTGGCCCTGGTGCCATCATCACGATGTCGATAGGCAACGATGGCCATAATAACATCTCTCTGCGCAAACCCGCAGACCGCCAGGTCAGGACGCTACTCTATGACGTAAATAATCAAAGCTTTGGGAACTTCAAACAGCTTTATGTCGAAGCATGGAGCCTTGACGGAGAGAGCGACTATGCCGCTCAATTGGCCATCGTCAATAAGGAGAACGGCGACATCCTGGCGCTCTCTCCTCTTGTGCAAGCTGATGGAACGGTATATGAAGAGGCTCGTACCTACCACGATCCTTCGCTCATGGGAGACGCGAAAATCTTATACTATACTGACGTCATGGCTGAGACTGGCCGCCGCAAAATCTGCTTTGCGAGAACTGATACGACGGTAACGTTGCTCAATGACTCGCTGCACGCCTTTGCGCTTATCCTGTCAGGAGAGGCTGAGGCTGAGATCTATACGCATAGTGGAATCAGCTTGACCGATGGGGGCAGACCCGAACTCTTCACAAAGGGTAATGCTGATGAATCGTTCAATTCTACGGCTTCCGGACTCAATACAATCACCGTCGGTTCGTATATCTCCAGGAAAAGCTGGACCAACTATGCCGGCAAAGAAATCAATCTCAACAGGACGCTTGGAGACTATTCTGCATTCTCGAGCTACGGCATAACTCTCGATGGGCGTATGTTGCCTGACATCTCGGCACCGGGCGAGTTTGTGGCTTCGTCAATGAGCAGATATGTTACCGGAATCGACGCTGAGTTGCTCCTCACGCCTGACGATGCTGAGAAAAAATATGTGATGATGCAAGGCACCTCGATGGCCTGTCCTGTCGTGGCTGGCACCATCGCCCTGTGGCTACAGGCCTATCCAGCGCTCGATGTCGATGATGTGCACGACGTGCTGGAGCATACCGCCATCCATGACCAGTTTACCGATGCCACCCCCATCCGCTTCGGCTATGGCAAGATTGACGCAAAGGCCGGCCTCGACTACATCCTCGAGAACATGCCTGTCGGTATCTCTACCCTCCGTACAGACGCCCCTGACTCGCCGACCTACAACCTCTTCGGACAGCCATCTCAGGGACGTGGTTTTATTGTCGAGGATGGGCACGTTGTGTTTGTGAAGAATTAATCCGCTATTCCAGCGGATCACCCAGGTACTCTAGCTCCGAACATTCTGCTCTTGATGGCTACGGATGTTGTAATCTGTTGCCATGATTAATACCTGTATTTTCTTCGACTTTCCTTGCGCATCTCGTCGAAACGCTCAGGACCTGCATGGCTCTTCTTGCCTCTGACGGTTATTCCTAGCTTGCGCTGGAAGAAACGCCAGAGCGAGCTGTCGCTAGCATAGCCACAAGCACGAGCCACAGCGTCAAGAGGTTCATCCGGATGCACCTCACGATACTGCTGAATCTGGAGGATCCTGAACTGCTGGATTACGTCGATCAGTCGCATTCCCAGATCGAGCTGAATGGCACCAGCCAGCTTGCGTTCATCTACAGCAAGATATTCTGCTATCCCTTGGCTCTCAATTATTTTCGTCTCGTGAAGCGCTTCGGCTACAGCATTGACAATAGGTGATACCGTGTGGGTATCCTCCTGGTCAAGAACATACTTTATGACCTGCTGAAAAGTAGCGACAGGAAGGTAGGGATGGTTCAATTTTTCCATTAAATTGACATTGGGTTTTAAATGTTGATATTTCGAATGAATAATATTGACGTTCTGTACACGACGTAGGTATCCTGCTTACGTGATTTCAACGTTCTGTACGTAACGTTGATTTCCTGCATCCCGGATTTCAACGTTCTGTACGTAACGTTGAAATTGCACACTAATCCTATGGATACAGTTCTTCCTGTCAGAATTTCTGCTGATGAACCTACCCATGAAGGCCAGTGCTGCAAATGTAAGTAAAATAAAGTGAAGATCGTGTGTTTTTCTATGGATCTCCTAATATAAAGATACTGCTATAAATATAATGCTTGAAGCGTAGAATAACGCTGCAAAGATACGACAAATATTTGACTTTACCAAATATTTCTCCTAAAATCTTTGTTATTTGCCTATTATTATGGTATTTTATAGATATCGCACCCCAAAAGTTCCTTTATGGCTAGTCTATTTTCGATAGATCTGGGGTTTTGCATTAGGAGGAAGACATGCTGCCTGATTGATTAATTTGTTAATTATTTTGCAGTTTCAGCCTCATACGCATCAAAAAAAACTTGCAAAACATCTTAATTTTTACTCAAAATTTAATTTAAAGACGTTTTGCAAGTATTTTTTCGTAGAAAATATGTATCTTTGCAAACATTTTTAGTATACCGAAAAATGGCATCGGTGATCAATTAATAAACTCATGATATGCAAAACTACCTAAAATCGCTCTCGCTGGTCCTGCTGGCTGTCTGGGGCTTGCTGTCGAGCCAGCAACTGAGCGCACAGCCTATTAAGGTGGAACTGAATCAGAAGGTCATCTATACCGACTCGCTTAACCTGCCCCGCCAGACCAGCATCAGCATGGTGCTGACGATGATGTCGGAGCTGCTGCAGCGTCCGGGCATTGTGATCTACTCTAACTATGACATACAGGTAGATGGCATGAGTGTGAACGATGCCTGTGAGGTGGCTCTATATCAGCTCGACATCGATGAAGTAGAGCGTATCGTGATCATTGAGTCACCGACCGCCAGCTATCAGAAAAACGGTCAGGGTGGCGTTATCAACCTCGTGCTCCGACAGAACGACAACAACGGTGACGGCATCTGGGGTAGTGCTGGCGTGGACTTTTCCTACCCGTCGACGATCTCTCCTCAGGTGCATCTGGGGTATCGTACAAAGAAGTTCAGTGTGGCTGGCGTGGTATTGAGCGACATCGCGCAACTGACGAATAGCAACGAGAATCTGACCTATGTGGATGGTAAGCTGGAGCAGCTGAGCTCGAGCGGCTTTAACGAGCGCTGGCGCTCTCAGCTGGCTAATGTGATGATGGAGTATCGCCCGACGCAGAAGGATAAGATCAAGCTGAGCCTCTCGGAGTCGTTGGTGTATGAAAAGCAGACCAATACTCCGAGCTATGACGATGAGAAGGCTAAAATTGACAAGACAAATGCTACCAACCTGAATGCTAAGCTGTCGTATGTCCATGACTTCCGCCGTTCGTCATTCAACATTGAGACGCAGTTTGGCTATGTGCCTAGCACGCAGTGGCATCTGGCGCCTGGGGTGCAGGATCTGGAGGTCGGTGTGTATAATTACGTCTTATCAGGTCAGGTGGCGTATAATGCCCGACTGCTGAAGCCAGAGAACCCTAATAAGCTGAATTTGGGTGTGGGCAACAGCTTCAACTATACGTACGGCGACAATGACGTGAGCTATACGTCGTTTCAGTCTGCTTCGATGCCAAGGCAGAGCATTGCGACTGACAACCACACGTCATTCACCCAGCCATTTGCTTTCGTTGAGTCTTCGTTCGGTAAATTCAGAATGAAACTGCAGGGCGAGTATCAGATCTTCAGATACGAACTCTATAACAAGGATAACGACTTCAAGGCTACGACCAAGGACTTCACCTGGCAGCTGATGACTGAGTGGCACTTCCGTAAGACCCAGACGCTCCGACTGTTTGGCGCTCATGCCTTGCAGCGTCCTACGGCAGGCCAGATGTATCCGTTCTTAATCTATGACCCGTCGAATGAGGTGTATGTCAAAGGTAATGCGGATCTGTCTCCTACGACGACGCATGAGATCAGATTTGACTACATCGCAGATCTGCACTGGGGCGAGCATAAGCTGCACTATGATGTGAATGCGAGCTACAAACGTGTCGAAGACATGATCGTGCAGATGTCGGAGGGTGGTGATACCCAGGATGGGGGCCTGGGTATGACTCAGCGCCTGGACACCTATTTCAATGAGGGTAGTAACAACATCGTGTCTGGCAACGTCATGGCTCTCTACTCCTATAAGGCTTTTGCCATCTCGCTGACTGGTAATGTCTTCCACAATCATCAGAGAATGTTTGACTACTCAGACCATTATACTTATTATAATGTGTCGATCAACCCGCATTTTGCCCTTAAGGACGGCTGGCAGGGTAGCTTCGGCCTGACATACAACAGCCGCGTCAAGACGTCGAGCAGCACGCTGAGCGATTGCTCTCAGGCTGTCACTACCATCGGTAAGCGATGGAAGAACCTCTTTGTGTACTGTATGACCAGTGTGACGCTGCAGAAATATGCCACT
>JAZRVB010000226.1:0-14909 GCA_045598885.1 Bacteroidales bacterium | reverse complement strand
TTTCGACAACTTTGTCGTCAATCTCTTTAGTGCGATCGCGGCATACTGCTTCTTCCCCAAGAAACCTTCTATCAACCTTGTTCGTGTATATGACAATCAGCTTACAATCTATTGATTGATTTCGTCGAACTCACGTTAATTTTAGTCGAGATGCAGAATACCGGCCAGAAATGCGTTAAAAACACGTTAAATTTTTTTCTATTGTTATCTGCTAATAATAATAATTTTTATATTTGTGGTGGAATTTTGGTTCCACCACAAATTTGTATAGGTCTGAAGCAAGACTTTATTCATTTCATTAAGCTTAAAAACAAATACCAATGTCTATGACTGATAATGAAATCGTATTAGACGAAAAACTTTCTTCTGGAGAGTTTGTTACTTACCGTGAAATAGCAGATGACCTGCTGACAGATACGAATAATGATGCAGAACAAGTTAGAGTTGTTAATGCACTAAAACAAATCGTCCGAAGGCTCCAAAAGGACAATGACGTTATTGATTACAAAAATGGAAAGAATGCGAGAGATGGAATCAGGTACAAAACCGGGTGTGAGCATTATTTGAGTTTCCTTGAAGCGACACAAACATTAAAGCAAAAGATAGGAAATGAAAAGATAAACTATGCCACAATCGGATTGGGTCTGCTTTTGAAAGATGAAAACACTGAAGTCACGAGGATAGAGTTTGAGTGTGTGCGTAATCTTACGAATGCAAAATTGGTAAGTATGCTTGCTACATATATATTACGTGAGAACGTATTGCGATTTTCTTATAAGTCATCCCAAAAAGAACAGCAGGTCACATTCCATCCACAATATCTTAAAGAATATAACAACCGTTGGGCTGTGTATGGGAAGTGTGAGGGAGAGAACCTCTATCCCACCTGCATTAGAATTGATAGTATAAACTATGGTAGTTTGTCATCGTTGACTAAAGATGATGATATCAAGTATGTGAAGGCAGAACGAGGCTTCTATCGTGAGTATTTCAAGGATTTTATCGGATTCAGTCGCAAATATAATGCAGAAGTTGAGAATGTGTACATCACGACAAATGATGAAAAAGTTCATAATCTTATCAAGACAAAGCCATTCCATGAAAGCCAGGAAGAAGTAGAACCATGGTCGGCAGAAGAGCAACATGGCAAGTTTCTTCTGAAGATTATCCCTAATATTGAACTCAGAACCAAACTCTTAGCCTATGGAGCTGGTATCACCTTGGAAGGTAATGGATGGTTCCAACAAGAGTTCAAAGACGAAATAAAAAAGATGGCAGAATTATATTCTGAAGGGAAATCGTGACAGAAATTCATTGGGATGTCACGCAATTAACGACAATAAATTTGGATGGTTGCAATATTGTTCGTACCTTTGCCCCCGAAAAACAATAAAACTAAGAATTATTAACCTCAAAATAGACAAAGACTATGGCAAATGGCTATCCTACAGAGATGACTTTCATAAAGACCGCAAACAATGGTAATCAACTTGTTTTTGAGGATGTTGACGGATGTCGCTACAAAATGTCGCATAGACATTTCCTTGAAAATATGAGTCCAAGGAATAAAGTGATATACACTAGAGCCGGCGGTTTGCCGTTTGTTGGTCAGGCATATAGTGTTTACCTCTATTCAGACAGCGGAAATATCGCTCTTGACAAAAGCGTCTATTTGTGGGAGCCTCGAGATGCCAGCGATTTTTCATACTCGTATAAAGGCTCTGGATTTAGTCGTGGAAAGAAAAAGAATTACGACATAGGCAAAACCTCGACCGATTTTGCCTGTGCACTGATCTCTCTTTGCCGTGAGATATATCATGGACTTAAGAATAAATAATCCAATTTAGGGAAAAATATGGCTTCAATAGACAATAAAAATCATGGAACAAAAAAAATTACAAAGTTTTATTCATATTATTTTACTATTTCGTTTGTAATTATCATTGGCTTTGTTTTCGCGTGTGATAGTATTTTTGTATTTGAGCATTTGCCACCTTTAAAAAAGGAAAGCTTCATCCATTGGACCCAGTCGGGCCAAGGCGGTTTATTTTTGATTGTTACAACGATTACTAGTTTAGGCATCCTTTATAGTTTTATATGTTATACATTAGATGAAGACGTTAAGATTTTCGATACCAAATTACTCAGGCAAAGACAGCGAGTTCAGCAGAAACATGCAAGAACTTTACGTCATCGTATGCGAAATCACGTGACTCCTATTGTTGACAAGGTAAATCTTTTAAAATCTGCAATAGAATCAAGAGACTGTTTAAGAAGCCAAGATGTGATTGGAAGGGTGTCTGGAATTACGACAAGTGAAATCATATCGCAAATCCGAGAGGATATGAATGTTATGCTTAATGACATCAAAGGAATTAATACTTTTGACGAATACTTAGAAACAGACACGATTAATCTTAGTTCTTTTATCCGAGAATATTGTGAAACTCATAAAGACACTAGTTTTAATTATGATTTGACTGAGGTACAAGAATCTCGTGAAAAAGGCAATATAATATTTAATGCGGATGCAATGAGATTAATATTTGATAATGTCATAAACAATGCTGTAGAACATGGATTCTTCAATAGAAATAACAATATAATTAAGTTCGTGTTAAAAGAGGACAAGAGAAAAATCTACTTGGATATATGTAATAATGGCCATAGTATTTCGTCCCAAGAGATAATAGAAAATAGCTTTAATTTATCAAATGGAACTTCTTCCAATGATAAAAAGTCGCATAGCGGACAAGGACTTCACGATATTGAAGATATAATGTCTATGTTAGATGGACTCTTTGATTTAGTATGCGATGAATCAGACTTCCCTGTAAAATACAGGTTTGTTTTTGCGAATGATTATAGAAATTTTTTTACAAAATTATTTTTAGTAAAACCCGAGTCTGACTTGTCTGACTAATTTAACAACTATGAATTCTGAGTTTTTTCGGACACTATGAATACTATTTTTGCTACTGATTTTAAGTTCCATGTTCTCTGGGTAGAAGATGATGATACTATTGTGACTTCAAAGCGCGACGTCGCAGCAATCTATGACATAGATTTATGTCGCGTTAGTTCTTGGGAAGAGGCACGAGAATTATTAGAAACAGATTTGATCAAAGGATGGACTGCTGTTGTTTTGGATTGCAACTGCCGTCTGGAAAGGCAAGCATCTACTGAAAGCACTTTTTTGCCTAATGCAATATCTGATTTTATAGATATATGTACAAAGAACCATATCGAACTGCCATATTATGTGCTATCTGGAGGTGAGGCTGGTGGAATCGTTGATTTTAAATCAATGATTGCCTCTTGCGAGTACAAACGAAAACCATTTAATGACAAATGGGGAGATTTTGTTTATATTAAGGGACATGAAGAAAAACTTTGGAAGAATATTGTGAATTTTGGCAGAGAAATGCCCCGGAATAAAGTACGAGGAATGTATCAAGGAATATTCTATTTCCTTGATACATATTGCAGCCCATGTTCTGATATTATGGAAGATCTATTGATTAGCTTACATTTCCCTGAGCAAGGAGCTCCAATAAATCCATATTTATATTATAATAAGATGCGCACTATTATTGAGCATCTCTATCGTTATTTGAATAAGGTAGGTATAATACCAGATGATGTTATCTGGAAAGGAGATAATATTGTGAATATATTCAATTGCAATCGTTATTTGTCTTATATTCCTAATGACCTGTTCGGATACACTCCTACTCAATATTTTGATAAAGATACAGCAGATTTCTTACTTGCATTGATAAATGTATGTAATGAAGCTTCGCATAGCGGGGGTGATTCGCAAACGGAATATAGTGAAATAGAACGTTATAGGTTTTTTTCTAATGTCTTAAAGTTGTGTTCCATTGTACTTTATGTTCAAAAGAATAATGATTCTTCGAAATATAAAATAGAGAAAGATTCAGACATTATTAGAATTGATGAAAAAGCACAACGGTATTGTGGTAAGTATAAACTAACTAACTGCAATAACCTTATAAACGCAAAAGTAAAATTGAGAAACAAGCGTATCAACAACGGAAAGGATTCTGCAACATATCCATTTATTGCAGACGGTGATTTCATAACTAATGAATCATCGATCGAGAATATTAAAAATGAAGAAAATAGAATTCTTAGGGAGTGGCACGACGAAGCAAAATCCAATTGGATAAATTCAGGATATGAATCTCGTTTATTTAAATTCACATATGATGGAATCTTGTGTCGAGGAGAAGTTAAACAGGATAAACAGCATAATTGGTATTATGAAAGAAGTAACGAATGTGAACTGTGGTTTGACACTTCACGTAACAAACGATTACTTATTTTAACAAAGGATGTGCCAAACGGAGAAAATGGGGATGATATAAGAACGTGGACAGGAAGAGTTAATAATCGTATTGATCCTGCTGTAGAGCCTCATTTCTTCAGAAACCTCATGAGTTGGTGTTATGCAATCAAAAATATTACTGAAGGCAATAACGATGTATCATTTGACAAGATTAAGGATGATGAATTAATTCAGAATTTTGATACAATGCCTTTGGCTAGAATTAATTGTAAGAAACAACCAGGTACATATACGTGTCCAACTCCTGAATTGGTCGAATATATGGATATTTATAGGGAACACATAAAGACGCAAATACATTTCGTAGATGCGGGTATTATTTTTTGTGGTGGAGGAGAATCCTCAATCTTAAAATTCCTGCAAAACAATGTCTTTGATGATCTATGTGAAACATCCATTCGTTTTCCGGGAAAAGAGGACAAATACATTTATTACTCGAAAGCTAAAGATACCATCGTTATAGACGGTTATCATCCATCTTATTATGGAAAAGACGCCAAAGAGATGTATGATGAAATAGCTTATTGTTTTAGGCAATTTTTTCAACAAAAGAAAGGGTTGTGAGGCTATTGTGGTGTATAAATAATATCTGGCAGCCTACTGATAAATCTTGCGTGACATATAAAAAATTCTGGTGTCACGCAAGTTTTATTTTTTTATTTGGATAATCAAAATAAACTTCGTACCTTCGCGCCGCAAAACCACACATGCTCATACGACTGAGGGTATGCTGTGGTACACAAGCCATGACCGAGGTTCATGAGCCAGAGAGAATAGATCAGTCGTTTGTTGAACCTCAAACTTAATCACAGATTATGTGGAGGGCTATCGCAAAGGCCGTTGTTGCAGCGGCACTAACCGAGGTCGTAAAGATTCTCGTTGAAGATTCTACCAAAAAGAAGTAAGTTACAAATTTATCTTGCTTTTTTGATACGCTCATTATTGCATTCATGGGACGTCCCTGCCGTGAGGTAGGACTGGAGAAAGAGAATGCAGAGTACTAACCTTCAAAATCCAGATTCTATGATGGGTTTCTTAACTCCAGATCTTATGGAGCAAGCCATTAAGGCTGTTGTCAAAATTTTTGGTAAGGCTCCAAAGATGTTTTGACAATCTCCGCTGGCATGACAAGTATCGTGCCAGCGGTTGTTTTATTGACTCTGAGTGAGTCTTCTTGAAATAATTTTCCGATTTAGGGTTTGAACCCTACGTCTCCGTCTGTACGTAAATAGTTGATATTTAGAGTAAAAAAATATATGTAAAAACTTGTTTTGTATAAAACAAAAACGTAACTTTGCCGAACTAATAGTCACTTATACCGATTGCTAATATACATTATTATGAAAGATTTTTTTAGAGAGCTCGTTCTTGAAGAAGAAGGACATGTACCAAGCAAAACTGAAATAGTTTTCACAAAGTTTTTTATTTTGGTTTGTTGGCTGGATGTTATTTCGGGTTTTGTCCTTTTTGTCGTCTTCACGTTATTATATCTCTATGGAGATATCTGGTTTAGTGAAAATTCAGGCTTGTTTTCGTTGTACGAAGACCTACACCGAATATTTTGATTAGTTATATGAGAAATAGTAAGATCTTTTTTCGCCCTCGCATCGGCAAACATTATGAAGAAGGATGGCGTAGTGTGAGGACGATGGTTGTGGGTGTTCATCTGCTTTGCGAGCTGAACTGTGAGTATAAATCTAGATGTTGCAGTGTGCAGGGTGTGAGGCAGATGGATTGCTTATGCCCGCAATATGCTCAATACAAAGGTACAGAATTTGAGAATTATTATCGGCTAAGCAATTGCAACAGTATAGAGCTGGAGTCGTACATCGAGAATGAAGCGAAGTCGCCCTCGTTTTCGATGCTCACGAGTTTTCTATTGCAAGAGAAGGGTTTTGTTTCTATGGAAAAGCGGCAGGAACTATGGGATCATCTGGGTTTCTATAACTTCTTTCAGCATTTCCAGCCAGATGCAGATACCCCCTCGCCGGATGATAACCCACAATTGTTCAGGGATGGATTAGCTGCTTTTCGTGAGCTGCTTACTAAGTATGAGCCTCAGATGTTGATTGTCTATAGTCGGCAGTTGGCCGCATTCTTAAGAAGCCAGAGAATGGAGGGGTTGACGTTCTATCGCAAAGAAGAGACTCCTATTCTTGATATCTATATCTTCCACTACAATTATCTTCCACATTCCAAACTCTCGGAAAGTCAGATTTGCGCGTTGGTTGAAAAGAGCCTTGCTCATAGAAATTTCAGCAAGGAGACATTGCAGCAGCTAGCACATTGTCTTGCAACGGCTGTTGGCCATGGCATCATAGCTTGTGATGAGAATGGCATAATGGTGAAAAAGACGGCAGATGCAGCTTATCTCGGACGCGTCTTGACTGGTATCTTTGACCTGTCGTGGGCAGAGTATGATTCTCTGATGAACTATACCCACAAAACGCTTCGTAATGCTCATCGAGAATATGCTTCTGCGAATGTAAGAAATATAATTGACTCGCTGGAAACCGATATGTAAAGACCTTCTGGTATAGCATATTCTTCTTTCTCAGTCCTCCAAATAATGCTTGTTTTGCAATCTCAGAGATAGCAAAATCGACATATTCGCAGAGATAAACGTTTTTAACACGAAATGCTAAAATATGGGTAGGGAGAAAGCTTATTTTCGATGTCGTGGAGTGAACAGCGCAGACGCTTCTGCGAGAGATCTTGACCGGAGAAAAACACAATGTTCACATAGTTTGCCACTGATTCGACATAAATATAGAGTCTTGCCTACAGTTGTTTATAATATTACCTAAATTACATAAATAATAAATGAACTAATAATAAAGTTCAATTATGGTAACAGTTTATACAAAACAAGAACTTGCGAAAGCAATTGAAAACAGGACTTCTCAAATACTATGTAAAGGAGAAGTAGCAAAAGAATTTTTAAAAAGAAGAAAAAGAAAGAAGGTTGGAAAAATTGCAGGGGCTGCAATGATTGTCGGGGGTATAGTTGCGCTACCGTTTACTGGTGGCGTTTCTGCTGCAGGTATAGCTGCTGGCGCAGGGTTGACAATCGGAACGGTAGTTATATCAACGGCAGAATTGGCTATTATTTGCGGTACTGTAATTGCAATTACTGGTATTCTTAAGAATGCTAAAGTGGAATTTAATCCAGATGGCAGTTGTATTGTAACACCACAATATAAGGCGTAAACGAAACGGTGTGAATAAGATTTGTTTAGCCCCAAAGACGTCTTTTATAAAGCATTAAGGGATTCAATCCTGCGATTCCGTCTATGCGCAAATAAATGATAGTTAACCACAAAAAAATCACTAAATAGTTTGTTTTGTTGGCTAAAAAATTATAACTTTGCAGTACAATTGTTGAATTTATGTACTCTTTAACGACGAAACAAAATGAAGATTAGATTAAACACTCGATTCCTTGCTACGAAGGGAATTCCAAAATTGTTAACGGTAATGATGATTCCATTTACGATGCTCGTGTACTTCAGTGGGTGGCTTCGTGGAGGTGTTGAAACAACAATCTGTGCAGTTGTTTTCCTGCTCTGTACATGGAGTGTTGGCTATGGCGAATGGAAATTAGTACGTGACAAAATTAGCAAACTACACTTTGGGATATTCGGCGTTAGTTTTTTGTTCGTATTAGCTTTGGCAATCAAATTGTTTGCAATGACAGAGACCAGCTCCATCCTAAAGAGTTTTGCTCTGTCTATGGCGGTGGTGCCTTGTGTTATTATTGCTGCTGGATACAACAATACTATTCGCAGAGCTGAAAAGGTGGAGGAGAAATACAAAGAGCGTTACATTGCTCAGGCTGGATATAAGGCTTTGTGGACTATAGCGATGGCTTTGCTCGTATACTCTGTCTTCTTCTTGGCTGTGTACTACAGGGGCTCTGGATTGAGTGCATACTTCGGAATGCCGAGATTTGAATCACGGCAGACGGCTATGCAAAATATCTTGAACTGATAACAGAGATTACTGGCATGAAATGGCAGACTATTGTTCTCGGTGTTATCGTCGTACTGCTTGTGGCTATCTTTGCTTCGCTGATTGTTTCATTCTTTACAAATTAACTGATATGCTGAGAGGAAAGACAACATTCAAGTGCGACGCCTGTGGCAACGTGTTTGAAAGTCTTGATATTGAGGACAACGCAACGGCAGGGACAATGCCGATGCGTTGTCCGAAGTGTGGAGCAAAGTGTCTGCCAAAGAAAGGTGGATGGCTGAGTGATTTATTGGGATTGTAAAAAGGTACTGATATGTTTGAAACAGAACTTACTTCTGCTCAACAACAAGAAGTCATCCAACAAACAGGGTGGTCGATGGCTGTTGTGGGATGCATACGCACGATGGCTGAGGCTCGCATCTATATGAATGCAGGCCTTGTAGAAGCTAGGGTCGATGGTCGTCCTGCATTGATACGCAGGGACATTGACTGGAGCGCCTTCAATTGCCGTCTTGACTGGCTGAAGGAAAAGTTTGCTGACTGGCAGAAATGGTATGACTATAACAACGCCGACCTGATTGGCGAAGGATGGCCTCCCCGTGACAAGAATGGCGATCCGTATGAGCTGCACCATATCGGGCAGCAGCAGGATTCCCCTTTTGTAGAATTGACATGGCAGGAGCACATGGGCGATGGAAATAATGCTATCCTACATCCTCAGCGCGAGTCGGTGATTGATCGTCAGAAATTTGACGGAGAAAAGAGTCGATACTGGCAAGCACGGTTCAAGACCTTCAGTCGAAGCGAACTGAAACAGATATATGGAGAGTAAGATATTCTTTCGTCCTCACATCGGGAAGCATTATGCAGAAGGTTGGCGTAGTGTGAGGACGATGGTTGTGGGTGTTCATCTGCTTTGCGAGCTGAACTGTGAGCTTAAATCTAGATGTTGCAGTGTGCAGGGTGTGAGGCAGATGGATTGCTTATGCCCGCAATATGCTCAATACAAAGGTACAGAATTTGAGGACTATTATCGTCTGAGCAATTGCAACAGTATAGAGCTGGAGTCGTACATCGAGAATGAAGCGAAATCGCCCTCGTTTCCGATGCTTACGAGTTTTCTATTGCAAGAAAAGGGCTTTGTTTCTATAGAAAGACGGCAGGAACTATGGGATCATCTGGGTTTCTACAACTTCTTTCAGCATTTCCAGCCAGATGCAGATACCCCCTCGCCGGATGATAACCTGCAATTGTTCAGGGATGGATTAGCTGCTTTTCGTGAGCTGCTTACTAAGTATGAGCCTCAGACGTTGATTGTCTATAGTCGGCAGTTGGCCGCATTCTTAAGAAGCCAGAGAATGGAAGGTTTGATGTTCTATCGCAAGGAAGAGACACCGGTCGTTGATATCTATATCTTCCACTACAATTATCTTCCACATTCCAAACTCTCGGAAAGCCAGATTCGCGGATTGGTAGAAAAGAGCCTTGCTCATAGGAGATTCAGCGCAGAGACATTGCAAAAGTTAACGCACTGGCTGGCAACGGCTATTGGCAAAGGCATCATAGCCTGTGACGAGAATGGCATAATGGTGAAAAAGACAGCCGATGCCGCTTATCTGGGCCGGGCTATGACTGCTGTCTTTGACCTGACCTGGGCAGAATATGATTCTTTGATGAACTATACACACAAAACACTGCGTAATGCTCATCGCGAACATGCCTCAGCCAATTCAATAGAGACAATTGACGCGCTGGTAGATGGTATGAGATAAAGCGTTTTTACACATCTATTTATTATGGGGATCTCTATATAAGAATCAACATAGTTTCAAAAAGTCCCTTGAAAAAAAGTGTCAAAACAGAGAAAAGTCCCTTAAAAAAGTGTTGCGAAATGAGAAAAAGTCCCTTGAAAAAATGTAAAACAGGGAATGTTTTGATCAAAATTAGGGTAAATTAAGGTGTTTTTGGGACAAAAATGTAGGAGGAATGAGTTTCTTTCTTATCTTTGCAGGCAAAGTCGTTCGAAAAAATGTAAGCTATGCTGAAAAGAAAGATTGAATCTGCTTTGGCGGAGTGGAAAGAGGATCCAAGAAGAAAACCGCTGGTTGTCAAGGGTCCAAGACAGTGCGGTAAGACGTTCTCTGTGCAGAAGTTCGCAGAGGAGAATTATAAGCATGTGGTATATCTCAATTTTTATAAGCATCCGGATTATGATTCTGCTTTCAGTGGATCGTTAGAAATAGATGATCTGGTGGTTAATATTTCGGCCATGCTTCATACGGATGAGTTCGTGCCAGGAGAGACATGTTTGATTCTTGACGAAATACAGGAATGCCCGGAGGCTCGTACCTCGTTGAAGTTTTGGAAACTGGACGGTAGGTATGATGTTATCTGCACTGGGTCTCTGCTCGGTGTGCGAGGCTATGGCCGTGGTAAGGAGCAGGATGATAAGCAGAGAACTCCGAAATCTGTCCCTGTAGGGTATGAATCAACGATTGATATGTATCCTCTTGATCTGGAAGAATTCCTGTGGGCTAACGGTATCGGCCAGACGGTGATTAACAAGCTCAAGAAATGCTTGCAGGACGAGACTTCTGTCCCTGATGCGATACATAGTTCGCTCAGAAACCTTGCATTACAGTATGTCGTGGTGGGTGGAATGCCGGAAGTGGTGAATATTTTCCTTGAGACACATGATATGGGTAAGGTGCTGAGAGAGCAACGTTCTCTTTTGGCTGGTTATAAGGATGACATGGTGAAATATGCTGTTGAAGAGGATAAGCCACTCATCCACCAGTGTTTTGATTCCATTCCTGTACAGCTAAGCAAGGATAATAAGAAGTTCCAATATTCGGTCGTAAAGAAAGGCGGTCGATCATCCCAGTTTCAGGGAAGCCTTCAGTGGCTGATCGATGCCGGAATTGTCAGAAAATGTAATAATCTGCATATTACAGAGCTTCCTCTGGATGGTAATGCAGATGATTCGGTCTTCAAAATATATATGGGAGATACTGGCTTGTATATAGCCATGCTTGAAGATGGTACACAATATGATGTGCTGCAAGGTAATCTCCTGACTTATAAGGGTGCTATCTTTGAAAATCTCATTGCAGATATCTTTGGCAAGATGGGTCGGAAACTCTATTATTATCACAAAGATAGTGGATTGGAGGTGGACTTTGTGATGCGATATAAAGGTGAATGCACACTTTTGGAGGTCAAAGCAGATTCTGGAAATGTGAAAAGCACAAAGACAATCTTGAAGCACCCCGAGAAATATCACGTCTATCATGCTATCAAGCTTGGCGATTATAATGTCGGTCGGAATGGACAGGTGCTCACGTTACCTCTGTATATGGCATTCCTTTTGAACCAGCCATGATTTTTGCTTTCATTTGCCATAAATAGGTGCTTTTTTGTTTTTTCTTACTCTTTTTTATACGATATTGGATTTATTATCTTATCTTTGCTTCCGATAAACACAACAAATATTACTTACTATGAGATTTTTAGCTACTATCCTTTGTCTGATGTCTCTGCTTGCCTCTAACTTGAGTGCTCAGAAGATCACGGGCAATTATGAAATTCCCGACGTGCCCGAATGGGCGAAGAACGCCGTGTTCTACCAGATCTATCCGCAGACTTTCTGCGATTCGGATGGCGATGGCATCGGAGACATCCAGGGTATCATCAGCAAGCTCGACTATGTGAAGAGCCTTGGCGTGGATGCTATCTAGACGCGTCAGACGCGCGGCAACGAGCAGTTCTTCACTACCAACGAGAATGCTACGAAGCTCTTCTGGCGCATCCTCAACGGTTGCAGCGAGGGCAACAGCTTCTTCGACAAGGAAGGCAAGGGCAACATCACCGACTTCCTCGCCAGCTATATGGAGCAGTACGAGAAGTCCGTCGGCAAGGGTTACATCAGCCTTCCATTGGGCAATCATGACAGAAAAACTGGCAAGGTGTCAGTCTCCATGCCAGCTACAAGCTATGCGATTGTGAAATTGCAGTAAAATTATATCTGTTCTAATGAAAAAGGCACTTTAAGGATAGCAAGCGACACGTAGAAGGGATGTCAATCCGAGACGATAGGTCTTGGAGCCTGGTAAAACGGAAAGGAAGAATAAGTGTCAAAATTTTGGACATTTTGTAGCCTCAAAAAGCATAAAAACGCTTTTTGAGGCTATTCTTTTCGATAGAATCATCATCTTTGCCGTACCAAAACGAACGACAATGAAAAGATTTATCCTTTCTTCTATCGCCTTTGTATCGACCCTTTGCTGCTGGTCACAAGACAAGGTGCAGCTTACACTCGAGCAGACCATCCGCATGGCACAGCAGCAGTCGCCTAGCGCTGTGGCGGCACAACATACTTTGCGCAGCGCCTACTGGACTTACCGATATTACGAAGCAAGCTACAAGCCGTCGGTGACCCTCTCCACCTCGCCGACGTTCAATCGTGGCATTGAGCGAGTCATACAGCCCGATGGTACCAATAGCTTTGTGCACGTGAGCCAGGTGAACACCGACGTCGCACTGCAGATCACCCAGAATATCCCATTGACTGGCGGCAGCCTCTTTATCAATAGTTCGCTGATGCGAGACGATCAGATAGAGGGCGATGGCAGGACTTCCTATCGCTCACAACCCATCACCATCGGTTATCAGCAGAGCCTGATTGGATACAATGACCTGAAGTGGAACCGCAGGATCGAGCCGCTGAAATGGCAGGAAGCGCAGAAACAATATAATGAGACGATGGAGCTGGTAGCATCGCAGGCAAGCAGCTTCTTCTTCGAGCTGGCAACGGCGCAAACCAATGTAGATATTGCGCGGAGTAACTTAGCTTCGGCCGACACGCTCTGCCACTTTGCCGAGGGACGATATAACATCGGTACGATAACCGAAAATGAGATGCTGCAACTGAAACTTAACAAGTTGCGCGAGGAAACAAACCTGCTCGATGCCGACGTCAATCTGCAAGCTGCTGCTGAGGCGCTGCGTAACTTCCTCAATCTGCCGACCGCCGTGCAGCTCTCTGTCCTGACCGAAGACAATGTGCCACAGATAGAAGTGCCGTTGGCCGAAGCGCTCGAACTGGCGATGCAGAATAGTCCTGATCCTGACTACTATCGAAGAGCGCAACTCGAAAGCCGTCAGAATCTGGCATACACCAAGGCGAGTACGGGATTGAAGGCCGACCTCTACCTGCAGTTCGGTCTCTCGCAGACGGGTCAGGAGTTCCGTGATGCTTATCGTGATCCGACGGATATGCAGTATGCTTCGGTGTCTGTTTCGATTCCGATCCTGGATTGGGGACGTGGAAAGGGTCGAAGACGTGTGGCGCAGTCGAACGTAGATCTGGCCGACATTCATGCCGAGCAAGGGATGAAGAGCTTCGAGCAGAATGTCACGAAGATGGTGCAGCAGTTCAATCTCCAGTCGCGACGTGTGGCCGTGGCCAGTCAGGCCGACAAGACAGCGGAGCGACGCTATGAGGTGGCGCGAAGGCTGTATGTGATGGGAAAGAGTACGATTCTCGATCTCAACAGCGCCATCAGCGAAAAGGACTCGGCGCGACGTAGCTATATACAAAGTCTCTCGACTTACTGGAGCCTTTATTATGGACTTCGATCGATGACTAAGACCCTCCCCGCCCTCCCTCAAAGGGAGGGAGAATAAAGTTAGTTCTACAATTTCATTTATTTACATTATTATATCAAAAACCTCCTTCCTCCCTGAGGTAACTTACAAATTCCCTCCCTTTGAGGGAGGGTTAGGGAGGGTCTGTATGGATAAGATTCTCACTCCCAAACCCTGGTATCTCCGCTATAAATATTATATAATGTGTGGCGCCGCCATCTTCGGCCTTATCATCTACGCTCTTACCCTCTCGCTCGGCCCCAGCCGTCAGCGTATCAATGAAGAGGATGTGAAGATTGGCGAAGCAAAGATGGCACCTTTCCTCGAGTATGTCGATGTAGAAGGCCTCGTGCAGCCAATCCGTACCTTGCGCGTCAATACCCGAGAGTCGGGTAGCGTACTGCGAATCCTTGCTGAGGACGGTCAGACGATTCATCAGGGCGATACGATCCTCGTGCTAAGCAATACTGAACTGGAGCGTGCCATCGAGGACCAGCGCGATGACCTGGCTCGCCAACATACAGCTTACGAGGAGCAGAAGATCGAGCAGGAGAAGCTTCGATTGCAACTCCAGAAGCAGACCTTGCAAGCACGATATGAGCAGCAGCGTCTCGATAAGAACATAGTCCTCGATCGCGAGGAGCACAGTATGGGTATCAAGAGTAAGGCGCAGCTCGAAGTGGCTGAAGATGAGTATCGTTATCAGCAGCAGCGTACGGAGCTGGATATGCTTTCGCTTCGCAATGATTCTGCTTCGGCTGTACTGCGCAGTCAGATCATGGCTCGCGACATGGAGCGTGAGCAGAAGAAATACAAGCGCTCGTGTGATCGTCTGGATGACCTCGTGGTACTTGCGCCTTGTGACGGTCAGCTGAGCTACATCTCAGCTACACTCGGTCAGCGTGTAGGAGCTGGTGAG
>JAZRVB010000225.1:0-16247 GCA_045598885.1 Bacteroidales bacterium | reverse complement strand
CTGATCATGCAGCAGGTGCAGTTAGGAAAGGTGGATCCAGCCTTTAAGTCCACCAGTAGCACCAATCACATGGTGAAGGTCGCAGAGGTGCTGAAGGGGAAAGCTTCGATACCTCAGGTGCTGCAGAAGATGAATGTGCTGCATCAGGTGACGGCTCCTGGCTTCGCTCAGAGTGCTGGTATCATAGACTTGGAGCGTGTACGTCTGGAACTGCGAGAGCTGGTGAAGTTCCTGGCTGGTGGTTCTGGTCCTAAAACCTTCACATTGAACATTGAGGATATCGTAGAAAAAGGTGGCGACATTGCAGCGCTGAATCCGGTGATGACCTACAAACAGAAGGTCTTTGACTATCTGCGTGAGAACCGTAATCTGCCGGTATTGCAGAAGATCTACAATCTGGAGCCATTGACCGCAAGAGATGTGATAGAACTAGAACGTATCTTCTGGAAAGAGTTAGGTACGAAGGAGGACTTCCTCAATAAGCTGGATCACAACCTGAGTATTGCGATGTTTATCCGCTCGGTGATCGGTGTGGATCGTCAGCGAGCTTTGCAGCGCTTCCTGGACTTGATTCAGAACCATCAGCTGACCAGTGTGCAGGAGGAGTATCTGAATAGCATCATCGGCTATGTATGCAAGAACGGCGATATCACGCCACAGGTGGTATTGGCCAAGAACTCGCCATTCCCAAGTCCACAACGCGCCTTCGGACCGATGGCCATCAAGGTGAAAGCGTATATAGATATCCTGCATGAGAGTATCCTGCCAGCGGCTGGCGGAGAATATGTGTATGTAGAAATGACGCCTAAGATGGTGGCGGATGATAGCTCGTATATTATTTGATATAATAGAATTTTTCACGTAACGGGAGAAAATGCGAGGGGAGGAGCATTTTTTGCACCGAAAGATGCTGGAGATTGAAAAATAATTACTATATTTGCGCACGAATTATCTAGTTCTAATTAATATATTACAATCATGAAACACCTATTGCCACTTTTGGCTCTGTCGGCAGCGACACTTGTCCCTGCACAGGCCCAGAAGATGAAAGCCCCTCAGGGTGGCTTAAAGATCAGTGACGAACTCATCGGTATCTTCTTCGAGGATATCAGCCAGTCGGCAGATGGCGGCTTGAATGCTCAGCTCATCCAGAATGGTTCGTTCGAGTATAATCCTACTATCCGCGACGGTTACGGTCCTGGTACCGCTTGGCGTCTGGTTCGCCTGGGTCACTCTTCAGGCTACTACGATGCAGCTATGGACGGTGCTATCCACGCTAACAATCCACACTTCATGCGCGTCAACATCGAGCGTGTCGTTACCAACATGCCTGACTTCGACGGTAACACCGGTATCGGTATCCAGAACGACGGCCATGATGGTATCGTGACCAAGAAGGGCGCTACCTATCAGTTCTCTGTCTTCCTCCGCACTCCAGATGGCAAGGCTAAGAATATCAAGGTCGTACTGGGTGGCATGAAGGCTCCTGCAGCCGATGCACAGGGTCCTAAGTGGCCACAGCCATTCACCATCGCAGAGAAGAAGTTCCGCACCGCTGCTGCTACCCAGGGCTGGCAGAAGTATGAGTTCGAACTCACCGCTGAGGAGGATTGCCTCAATGGTAACCTCCAGATTATCTCTGAGACCGAGGGTGTGCTTGACATCGATATGGTTTCGTTGATCCCAACCGATACTTACAATGGTCACGGCCTCCGCAAGGATCTCGTACAGGCTTTGGCTGATTTGAATCCTAAGTTCATCCGCTTCCCTGGTGGTTGCGTCGTACACGGTGGTGGTGACGGCTTCTGGAATACTTATCGCTGGAAGGAGACCGTAGGTCCTAAGGAGACTCGCCGTCAGCAGAAGAATACCTGGGGTTATGGCCAGTCGATGGAGCTTGGCTATCACGAGTACTTCCAGCTCTGTGAGGATCTCGGTGCAGCTCCTGTACCTATTCTCCCTTCAGGCGTAAGCTGTCAGGGTGTCAATGGTGGCTGGAACTTCCCTGAGGTTCAGAACCAGTGGGTTGTACCTATGGAGGATATGGACGAGTGGGTTGACGAGGCTCTCGACCTCATTGAGTGGGCCAACGGTGACGTTACCACCAAGTGGGGTAAGGTACGTGCCGATGCTGGTCACCCAGAGCCATTCGGCCTGAAGTATCTCGGTATCGGCAACGAGGAGCGTATCTCGCCTGAGTTCATCGAGCGCTTCAAGTATATCTACGAGCGTGTTACCGCAGCACATCCAGAGATCGTGATCGTAGGTACCGCAGGTCCTGGTTCACACCCAGGCAACCGCGACTATGATACCTCATGGAAGTTGGCTGAGGAGCTCGGTATGCCAATCATCGACGAGCACTACTACGAGCCAGTGACTTACTTCCAGGAGAAGCGTCAGTACGATAACTATCCACGCGACCGCAAGACCAAGGTTTACCTCGGTGAGTACTCTTCACAGAACCGTGGCCGTAACAACCAGTTGCAGGACGCCCTTGCAGAGGCTCTCTATCTCTGCCACGTAGAGCGTAATGGCGATGTAGTTGTCATGACTTCTTACGCTCCTCTCTTTGCTAAGAAGAACCACCACTCATGGGATCCTGACTTGATCTACTTCGACAACGAGCGTACCTTCCTGACCTGCTCTTACTACACTCAGATGATGTTCGGTGCTTCGTCTGGTCAGTACTACTATGGTGACTGTGTAACCATTGCTGACAAGACCAACCTCCAGGAGCAGTCAGTAGTGCTCAATGTGAACAAGAAGGAGCTCTACGTGAAGGTAGTCAACGACAGCAACGAGGCAAAGAAGGTGGATCTCAACCTCTCACGCTTCGGCAGCTTCAAGAGCGTAACCCTCACCACACTGGCTGGTACTCCAGAGATGGAGAACAACTACGAGCAGCATCCAGTAGAGCCAAAGACTGAGACTGTGAAGCTCAAGGCAAAGCAGCAGATTGAGGTTCCTGCTTACACCTTCCAGATGTACACTATCAAGCTTTGATCGAGATCAGAGCTTGAAAATAGCAAATAACAAAATAACACCGCCTACGCGAGATGCTCGGTAGGCGGTGTTATTTTGTTATTTACTATTTAATTTTTCGCTCCTGTGATTGCCATTCGCTTATCGAATGTCAATGACAGGGATGTTGTCCTTATCGTTATAGAAGAGGTTCTCACCAGCCATACCCCAGATGAAGGTGTAGTAGTAAGTACCTGCTGCAGCGTGCATTGACCACTCAGGGCTCATGATAGCCTGCTCGTTGTGGAGCCATACGTTGCGGCTCTCCTGAGGCTGACCCATGACGTGAGAGATGGTCTGATCTTCTGGGAGGTTGAAGTAGTAATAAGCCTCGATACGGCGGCCGTGGGTGTGAGGTGGCATGGTGTTCCATACGGCACCTGGATTGAGCTGTGTGAGACCGAGCTGGAGCTGGCAAGGGCCTTCCTCCAGGACGTCGGTAACGATGAGCTTATAGACGGTGCGGTTGTTAGCCTCCTCGGTAGTTCCTACAGGACCCCATACGGCAGCCTTGAGCGAACCCTTGCGGCCATCGAGGGTGATCCACTGAGTCTTGTAGTGGGTGTGAGCGGTAGCTGAGTTGATGTAGAACTTAGCAGGGTTCTTAGCGTCCTTTGAGCGGAACTCTACGGACTTATTGACGTCGCTCCAGTTACCCTTAGCATCGCGTACATGGCCACGACCGACGTAGAGAGCCTCCTTAGGCGAGAGCGCGTACTCCTTGCCATCGACGATGACTACGCCATCACCGAGGCCACAGTTGACGATACCTACCTCACGGTTGTAGAGGAAGTACTTGTCCTTGATAGCGGTGTCGACGTCGAGGCCGAGCTCCCAGAAGTTCTCGAGCTTCAAGGTCTCATTGACTGGCATGGCGCCACCGAAGATGAAACGATCGTAATGTGAGTAGGTGAGCATCACCGAGTCGGCCTTCATGACCTCCTCCATGACGAAGCGCTCACGCAGGGTCTTGGTGTCGTAAGTCTTGACATCCTCAGGATGACAAGCTGTCTGGAAACGTACGTGCTGACGACCGACGACGCGGTCGGCTTCCTGAGCGCTGACAGAAGAGAAAGAGGCTGTAGCGGCAAGAACAGCAATAGAACTAAAAAGAATCTTCTTCATATAAAATATAGTTATAATATTCTTTTTTACTCCATCATAGAAATCAAACAAAATCAAAAAACTTGGTTGATTTGCTCTGATTTCTTTGGTGGATAATTATTGATTGTAATGTGGAATTATAAAGGTAATTACTCCCCTCCCTTGCGGAGGGGTCGGGGGAGGGTCTGTTACTTTTTATTAATCATTACACGATTCCAATAAACCATGCCGCAAGTGATCAGGACGAGGATTCCTGCACCGATATACTGCAACCAGTGCATGCAAGCGTAGATGGCGAAGGCGATAGGAGAGGATGCGAAGTCAAGTGAGCCAGCTGAGAAGCCGTCTGGGACCTTCACGGCAGCGTCCTGAGTGTTGACGTAGACGTCGTGTGCAGCCTTGGTGAAGTCAGGCGACATCCAGGTGACGAAATAGAGGCCGATGGCCATCATGATGAGGCCGATGATGAATGACTTGACGACGTTGCCATTGGTGTAAGGAAGTACCATCGCAAAGACATAGAACATACCAGCAAGCGAAGCAAGTGGCAAGAACTGATTGCCAGGAAGAGCTACTGCCAAAACAAGCGTCACAGGGATGAGAAGCAATGAAACTACGAGCGTAGTAGGATGGCCGATGACGAGCGCTGGAGACATACCGATGTAGAACTCCTTCTTGTCGCCAAACTTCTTGGCAATCAGCGCGCGAGTAGCCTCAGAGATTGGCTTCAGTCCTTCGATAAACAACGCGGTGATGCGAGGGATCAGCTCCATGACTGCACCCATCTTGATGCCAAGGCCGAGGATAGCAGGAATGCCGTCTACACGAGCGTCCCAGCCTTCGTAAGAGAGACAGCCGATGATGACGCCGATGATGACACCGAGGAAGAGAGGTTCGCCGAAGAGGCCGAACTTCTTCTTCATGCCCTCAGCGTCGATATAGAGCTTGTCGAAGCCAGGGATCTTATCGAGCAGCTTGCCGATGCCGATAGCGAAAGGAGTGAAGCCCTGGCAGAAAGGCTGAGGGATAGAGATTCCCTCCATGCCGCTGTAGAACGACTGGAACTTCTTAGCCGTCATATCGGCCAAAACCAGTGTGATGATGTAACAGATGATCGCACCGAAGAAACCCCATGCGGTCGAACCTGTCATGAAGTAGATGACAGCGCCGATGAAGGCGAAATGCCAGTAGTTCCAGAGGTCGATGTTGATGGTGCGAGTGCAGCCGAGGAGGAGCAACACAAGGTTGACACCGAGGCAGACAGGGATGATGAACGATCCCACCAGCGTGTTGTAAGCCACCGATGCAGCTGCTGGCCAACCCATGTCGAAGACCTCGAGGTTGAGGCCATAGATCTCGACGACCTTGCTCAATGCAGGACCGAGGCTGGAGGTAAGAAGACCAGTGATGACAGAGAGGCCCACGAAGCCGACACCTACGCAGAGGCCGCTCTTGAGCGCTTTAGAGAATGGGATGCGGATGCAGACGCCAAGGATCGTGAAAAGGATCGGCATCATGACAGCGGCACCAAGGCCGAGAATGTAACTGAATACTGCTTCCATTGTTGTGTTTAATATAAGATTTTAGTTTGTTTTTAATTAAGTATTTGTAGTAAAAAAGTAGTAAAAAAGTAGTAAAAATGTAGTAAAAGGGACAATTGTATCGGTGTCCACTACACTCATAAAGCTTTCGTCAGGCGGCAGTAACGTCCCTTTAACTCCCCTTTAACTCCTTTTTTACTCCCCTTTTACTCCCCTTAAAATTATTAACGGGTGCAAATATATATAAAAATAATGTATGTACCAAATATTTCGCCAATTTTCCTCTGTTGCACGCAACGTTTCGCATCGATAGGGGGTCGAAATTGCTCCGAAAGTCGCTAAAAACGGCGTTAAAATGCGTTTTTCGGACATTTTATTTCGGTTATGAGTCCAAAAATTTGGTCATGTCGGCAAAAATGAGTAACTTTGCGCCCGTACATTATCTAGAGATAAAATCTATTTGGATAATGAAAATTCCAGCAAAGAAACATAAACAATAATAATGGAAGAAAACATTCAGAACAACGATCGAATTATTAAGGTGAACATCGAAGAAGAGATGCGCACCAGCTACATTAATTATTCGATGTCAGTGATCGTGGCCCGTGCACTCCCTGATGTGCGCGATGGCTTCAAACCCGTACACCGCCGAGTCCTGTATGGTATGGATCAGATCGGCAATACCTACGACAAGCCAACCAAGAAGTGTGCACGTATCGTAGGTGAGGTGCTCGGTAAGTACCACCCACACGGCGACTCATCAGTATACGGAGCGCTCGTGCGTATGGCACAGCCCTGGAACCTTCGTTACCTCCAGGTCGATGGTCAGGGTAACTTCGGCTCGGTCGACGGTGATGGTGCCGCTGCTATGCGATACACCGAGGCTCGACTCTCGAAGATCTCTGAGGAGATGCTCCGCGACATCGAGAAGGACACCGTAGACATGATGCCAAACTTCGACGGCACGCTCATGGAGCCAAAGGTATTGCCTACTCGCATCCCTACACTTCTTGTAAATGGAGCCAATGGTATTGCAGTAGGTATGGCTACCAATATGCCTACACATAACCTTTCGGAAGTTATCGACGGTATCTGCGCTTATATCGACAACCGCGAGATCTCGATCGACGAGCTCATGCAGTATATCAAGGCTCCTGACTTCCCAACTGGCGCTACCATCTATGGCTACGACGGCGTCAAGCAGGCTTACGAGACAGGTCGCGGCCGCATCACCATTCGCGCCAAGGCTGAGATCGAAAGCGAAGGCCTCCATGACCGCATCATCGTCACTGAGATTCCTTACGGCGTCAACAAGGCCGAGCTCATCAAGCACATCGCACAGCTGGCCGATGAGAAGAAGATCGAAGGTATTGCCAATGCCAACGACGAGTCGGATCGTCAGGGTATGCGTATCGTCATCGACCTCAAGCAGGGTGTCAACTCGAACATCATCCTCAACAAGCTCTATAAGATGACTGAGCTGCAGTCAAACTTCTCAGTCAACAACATCGCACTCGTACCAATCCCAGGCCATCCGGATGCATTGGGTATGCCAAAGCTCCTCAACCTGAAGGATCTCATCGAGTACTTCGTGGAGCACCGTCATGAGGTGGTTATCCGCCGCACCAAGTACGATCTCGCCGAGGCTGAGAAGAAGGCTCACATCCTCGAAGGCTTGATCATCGCTGTAGATAATATTGACGAGGTCATTCGAATCATCCGTGGTAGCCGCACTCCAGCTGACGCCCAGCGCCAACTCGAGGAGCGTTTCGGTCTGGACGAGCTCCAGTCAAAGGCTATCGTCGACATGCGCCTCGGTCAGCTCACTGGCCTCCGCATCGAGGAGTTGAAGCAGCAGTATGAAGACCTCATGAAGCTCATCGACTACTACAAGCAGATCCTTGCTGACGACGTCCTCTGTATGAAGGTTGTCAAGGACGAGCTCATCGAGATCAAGGAGAAGTATGGCGACGAGCGTCGCACCGACATCGACTATCGTGGCGAGCAGTTCAACGCTGAGGACTTCATCCCTAACGACGACGTGATCATCACCGTCTCGCACATGGGTTACATCAAGCGTACCAAGCTTGAGGACTTCAAGGCGCAGAACCGTGGCGGCAAGGGCTCTAAGGGTGCAGGTACACGCGATGCAGACTTCATCGAGTACATGTACGCTGCCAAGAACCACAACTGGCTCATGTTCTTTACCGAGCAAGGTCAGGCCTTCTGGATGAAGGTTTACGACATTCCTGAGGCTGCCAAGAACCAAAAGGGTCGCGCCATCCAGAACATGCTCAATGTTTCGGAGAACAACAAGATCACCGCGTTCCTCAAGGTGGAGACCTTCGCAGATAAGGACTTCAACGAGAACCACTATATCGTATTTGCTACTCAGAACGGTACGGTCAAGAAGACCAAGCTCGCACTCTACAGCCGTCCACGTGCCAACGGCATCAACGCTATCAACCTCGCAGAAGGCGATAAGGTGATCGGCGTAGTGATGACCGACGGCCAGAAGCACCTCGTAATGGCTAATCGCAACGGTCGCGCTATTACCTTCGGTGAGGACAAGGTTCGTCTCATGGGCCGTGTGGCTACCGGTGTACGTGGTATGCGTCTCGACGACGACGGAGAGGATCAGTGTATCGGTATGATCGCTATCGACTACCCAGGCGTTGTCCTTGGTAAGTCAGAGGGTGGCGACGATGATGAGAACCTCGACAATGAGAACCTCGAGGCTGTAGAGGAGGAGGTAACACTCGATAACCTCTTCGATATGCCAGAGGAGCCAGAGACCGCAGAAGAAACTGCAGCAGAAGAAGGCGAAGCAGATAACTCTTCACTCCTCACTCCTAACTCCTCACTCGAAACCGCAAGCGTGCTTGTGGTTTCCGAAAACGGCTTCGGTAAGCGCAGTGCCATCGAGGACTATCGCATCACCAACCGTGGTGGTAAGGGTGTCAAGACCCTCGATGTGGAGAAGGCTGGCAAGCTGATCTCTATCAAGCGTGTCACCGACGAGGACGACTTGATGATCATCACCAAGAACGGCATCGTCATCCGCATGCACCTCGATAGCCTCGAAGAGAAGGGTCGTGCTACCAAGGGCGTACGCTTCATCAACCTCAGCAACGGCAAGCGTTCTGACAGCATTGCCAGCGTCTGCCGCGTAATGCGCGAGGAGGACGAGGAAGAAGTCATCGAAGGTGAGGAGAATACTTCGGCAGAAGGAGAGGCTCCAGCACCTGAAAATGCAGAGTAATTTAAACCCTCGGTCAGAATTGTTATCGAAATAACGAAAGTCAACAGAATTGACTTAATTCAGAATAACAGTAACAATATTATAAACACATTAATTAATTATTAAGATGAAGAAGTTTATTCTTTCAGTACTCGCAGTAACTCTTACTGCTGGTGCATTTGCTCAGGAGCTCTCTAAGGAAGAGCAGAAGGCACTCAAGGAGCAGCAGAAGGCTATCACCGCTAACTTGAAGGCTGCAGAGAAGGCTGCAAAGCTTTCTGAGGACGCAATGGGTCAGGTAGATTATTCTAAGGTTCCTGATTTCGCTACCGCACGTGCTCAGGTTGCTGAGGCTTTCAAGAACTCTGCTGCTAGCTCTATGCTTGGCGACATCAACCGTACCGCTGCTATGGTTGAGTATAACAACTATATGATCAATATGCCAGGTGCACAGCAGGGTGATCAGGAGGTGCTCAACAAGTTCTTCGACAACTGTGGTAAGGGCTTCGAGTATTTCATGGCTGCATGGAATGCATACGCTACTCCAGATGCTAAGGGTAAGACCAACAACAAGTACAACGACGATATGGCTGCTAAGGCTTGGGCTTTGTATAGCGTTTCTAACGGTCTTGCTAACTGTGGCTTCACCGCTTACAATGCACAGGATTGGGGCAACGCTGCTAAGTTCTTCGAGCTTGCTGCTGAGGGTGCTGATAGCCCAATGATCAAGCATGCTTCTGCTAAGAACCCAGCTGCTGCTCTCGAGCTCGAGCGCTATGCTGTTGATAGCGTTAAGTTCCAGAACATCCTCTACGCTGCTTCTTGCTATGACAACGTTGACAAGGACAAGGCTCTCGCTATCTTCAAGAGCCTCGTAGGCAAGAACACCCCACAGCTCCCAGTTTACTCTTCAATCATCGGTGAGTACGCTCAGAAGAACGATACCACTGAGATGATCAACTGGCTCCAGAAGGGTATGGAGGCAATGCCAGGCGAGGGTTACTTCACCACCTCTCTCTTCCAGATCTACCTCGATCGTAACGACATCGACGGCGCTATCAACGCTATGAAGGCTGCTCTCTCTAACAATCCTTCAAACGCTGGTATCGTAACCATCATCGCTCGTCTCTATTCACAGAAGGCTGAATACGCTTCTGCTAAGGAGTACTTCCAGAAGGCTCTCGAGCTCGATCCAACTAACCTCGACGCTAACCTTTACTACGGTTATACTTACCTCGCAGAGATGGAGGCAGGTGAGAGCGAGATGCTCAAGAACCACGCAAGCAATGCTGAGATGGATCGCTTCTCTGGTGAGAAGATCCAGGCAGCTCTTCCACTCCTCCGTGCTGCTTTCAAGGCTGATACCGAGCATGAGAACAACGATATCCCTAACCTCTTGATGCAGGTTCTCTATCGTCAGTTCGCTCCAACCAACGCACCTAACCGCCAGGCTCTCATTGACGAGTATAATGAGGTAGCTCGCGCTTACGGTCGTCCTGAGAAGAACTAATATCCTGTTAGTTCTCCAATAATATCAAACGAGGGTGTGTCAAAGTCCATAATACTTTGACACACCCTCGTTGTTTTATCCGGATACGTATCTAATGAGCGTCATCTGGCGCATCAATTCAGTTGCCGAGATTAAATCGTCTTGCATTCTTTGCCTGCGCCTTCAGACAGTCGTGTGTTGCCTTTTCGTTTCTCCAGTTTTGAAGTTCGATAGAGATGACACCGATAATCAATGCGAGAATCACACCGCCGAAGAAGATTACTGCCAGCCAGTTGTTGCAGAAACAAAGACCCAAAACCAAGATCCAAAGAAAAGCACCCATTGTCATAATCGTAAGTTTTTTAGTGGCTTGAAGCCGTTAATATTTATTTTTCGCAGCAAAGATAAGAGAGGCTTGTGGTGTAAGTTGAGGAACAAGCTGTGAAAAAATAACAATATTGCTGACGTTTTTTAAGGAATCGGACAAGAAGAGATCTCCAGAGATGATAATGGCTTATCCGGCAGTATTCTTTGTCTCCCTTTATCTATAATAAATAGGAGTGATATTATGTCGAATGGTCGTAAAACTATATTTGTAGGTGATATAAACCGACTAAAATTATACAAAATGTGTGATTTTTGCAAAATAATCTGCTTTTTTGTATGATATTTAAAGAAAAAGCATTATTTTTGTCGGGATTTTTTGAGCAATAATCTAAAAAGAAATACTATTGTGGCGCAAGATTTGAATACCAGAAGACCTGATGAATGTACGAATATTGCAGAAGTCAGGCAAGAAATAGATATCATTGACCAGGAGATCATCCGTTTGCTTTCTGTCCGCTTCGGCTATGTGCGTGAGGTGGTGAAGTACAAAGATGGTTCGGCTACCAGCATCGAGGCAAAGGGTCGTCGTGATGAGGTGATCGAGACGCGTCGCCAATGGGCGAAGGCGGCTGGCTTGAATCCGGATGCGATCGGCGATATCTATGACCGTCTCGTAGAGTATTTCATTGCTGAGGAGAAGAAGATAGTTAACAGGTGATAGTTAACAGTTAACAACGCATGGCGGATCGTAATTAATAATTCGTAAATTGGAATTAGAAAGTATCCGTAATCCGTAATTTGTAATTAGTAATTTGTAATTTTTAAAATAATGTTTAGAAAAGAAATTAAGGTGCTCGACTGCACCATCCGCGATGGCGGATTGATGAACAAGTGGCAGTTCAGCAAGGAGTTCGTCAAGGCTGTCTATGACGCTAACGTCGCTGCTGGCGTTGACTTCATGGAGATTGGTTACATCAGTAGCGCTGATCAGTTCCCACGCCCTGAGTTCGGTCCTTGGAAGTTCTGCGCCGAGGATGAGCTCCGTGAGATTGTGGGGGACAATAATACCGGTATGAAGCTCTCTGTGATGGCTGACATCGGCCGTATCAAGTTCGATGATATCCGTCCTAAGGATGAGAGCGTTGTCGATCTTTTCCGCGTGGCTTGCTATGATTATCAGATCGACAAGGCCATCGAGCTGGCTCACCACGTAATGGATAAGGGCTATGATGCAACCATCAACCTCATGGCAGTCTCTAAGGTTAACGACCGGGCGCTTGATCAGGTGCTCGAGGATGTGGCTAATTCGCGCGTAGGCACTTTCTATCTGGTCGACAGCTTCGGCAGCCTCTACTCAGAGGACATCCACAGCTTGATGGATAAGTACATCACTTCACTGCCAGGCAAGACCATCGGTTTCCATGGCCACAACAACACACAGCTCGCATTTGCTAACACCATCGAGTGCATCCGTAACGGTGCTAACATGCTCGATGCTACCATGCTCGGCATTGGCCGTGGTGCTGGTAACTGTCCGATGGAGCTGCTCCTCTCATTCCTCAAGAATCCTAAGTACAAGCTCGAACCAGTCATCAAGTGCATCCAGGATTACATCCACCCACTGCAGAAGGAGATCTCTTGGGGTTACTTCATCCCTTACATGATCACTGGTTCGCAGAACGATCACCCACGCTCAGCAATGGCCTGGATGGCAAGCGATCAGCGTGATGACTATCTGGCTTATTATGAGTCGGTAGTGAAGAATAAGGAAGTGTAGACCCACCCCGGCTTAATGACACTCATGGCACGTGTCTCTCGTGACATGAGAAATATAAAACATAAACGTCACCATCCGCATTTTTGCGAGCATGGTGACGTTTCTCTTTGAGGGTGACACCCCCTCCCTAAGGGAAGGTTGGGGAGGGGCTTTATATCAATGCAATCACCCCGCTTATCGCCATATAAACATAGATAATCTTCCTCAGCATCGCAATAGGGATGAGGCGGAAGACCTTTGCTCCGACCCATGTGCCGAGAAGCACGGCGACAATGCCATAGAGCCAACCTTCAGCGACAGCATGGGTGAAGTGTCCATTGGTGGCACGGAAGATAGTCATCATCGTGTTACCGATGAGGAAGTAGGTCTGTGCTAGCGCCATGTAGTTGTCTTTCTTCTCTGTGCAAGCCAGGAAGTAGAGAACTGCCGGAGGGCCTTGCATGCCGAAGAAACCGCCCATGACGCCACTGATGGTTCCCATGCTTATCTGCACCGTCATCGTCGGCTTAAGGCTCACATGCTTGCTGATGAAGAGGAACCACAGCGCCGCAAGAATAAGAACACCACCCAGGATGCGCTTCAGCAGGCCGTCGCCTGCCAAAGACACAAACTGGATGGAGATAAATGACACTACCAGAAACGTCAGCAAGATAGGGATGAGCTTGCGCCACTCAATGAACTTCCACATTCGCGAGACGATGATGATGGAAGTGACGAGAGCCAGCGATCCCGACAAGGTCGTAGCCTCTGCATACGATGGCATCAGGTAGGGCAGGACGGTCATGATAAAGATGCCGAACCCAAACCCTGATACGCGTTGCACGAAGGCTGCGCCAAGGCTGAACAGAAAAACTAATAGTATGGTGGTAGTAGTCATTGTATCAAGTTCCGCATAGTGCGAAACTTTTTGAAAGAGTATAAAAAGGTAGTAAAAGAGGAGTAAAAAGGGAGAAAAAGAGACGTTGGTATAAGATACGCTATATTGTTTGGAATTTCCTTTTCGTAAGAGAACTTCACGAAGCATAACTATCGTCCCTTTTACTCCATGACGAAGTCATTAACTTCTTTTTTACTTCTTTTTTACTCCCCTTAAATATATTTACAGCTCCATGTTAGGCTTGCAGACATCATGTCCTGCAACGCTCTGAGCCTTTGCCTGAGTATAAACGCCAGTGCCGCGGATATCCTCAACGCTTGCGCCGAACTTAACGGTGTACTTACCTGCAGCGGTTTCCCATGCCTGGGTAGCCTCATTGTAAGAAGCGAGGTCATAAGCGCTGACGGTCATAGTAAGTGTCTGGCTCTCACCTGGCTGGAGCTCACGGGTCTTTGCAAATGCCTTGAGCTCGTTAGCTGGCTTCTCAAGGCCACCTGCAGGAGCAGAAACGTAGAGCTGAACGGCCTCCTTGCCAGCTACCTTACCGGTGTTGGTGACGGTGATCTGAGCGGTGAAGCCATCCTTGCCTGCCTTAACCACTGGCTTAGAATAAGCGAAAGTGGTGTAGCTCATACCGAAGCCGAATGGATAAGAAACCTCTACACCGGCGGTGTTGAAGTAACGGTAGCCAACGTTGAGACCCTCCTGATGGAGTGTGTAGTCGGTGTTCTTAACTGGACCACGACGCCACCAGCTGTTACCCTCAGCAATACCTACGTTAGGATAGTTCAATGAAGAAGGTACGTCTGCACCTGCGATAGGGAAGGTCATGGTGAGCTTGCCCGAAGGATTTGCCTTACCGGTAAGCACGTCAACTACAGAGTTGCCACCTTCCTGACCTGGCTGCCAAGCCATGAGGATAGCGTCTGGAAGACCCTTCCAAGAAGCGGTCTCAATGACGTTACCCATGTTGAGGATCACAACAACCTTCTTGCCTGCCTGATGGAAGTACTGGCAAACGGTGTTGAGAAGATTGCGCTCTACCTCAGTGATATTGAAGTCGTTCTCAATCTTACGGTCAGCACCCTCACCTGCCTGACGGCCGAGAGTAATCAAAGCGATGTCTGCCTTCTTTGCCTGTGCAGCGATAGCGGTCTCCGATACAGCGAGCTCAGGAAGCACTGGCTTGCCCCAACCGCGGCCACCGCCGTTAGCCTTCTGCTGGCTCTCCTGATACTTCTTATAGTCATAATAGAGGTTCTTGAGGTCCTCAGTCACATTGAGGCCAGCGTTGGTGATACCCTGCATGAGGTCAACGGTGTAAGCCTTGTTAACGTCACCCGAACCAGTACCGCCTGCGATGAAGTCGTAAGAAGTGATGCCGAATACAGCTACATTCTTCACACCGCTCATTGGCAGAGTGTTAG
Organism: Bacteroidales bacterium; assembly: GCA_045598885.1. GTDB lineage: Bacteria > Bacteroidota > Bacteroidia > Bacteroidales > UBA3663 > Liminaster. Next base: position 1,443 of record JAZRVB010000225.1, on the reverse strand, counting down.
CGTTGTTCTTGAGAAGAACCATACCCTCAGTAGCTGACTGACGGGTCACTGCAGCATTCTCCTTCAAGGTTGGCTTGTTGCTAAACTTATAGCCCTGGAAGCGTGGAGTACGAACGATGTACTGAAGCATGCGCTTAGTATTACGGTCGAGATCAGCCATTGGGATGGTGCCATCCTTTACGCCTTCAATGATGCGGTTGATCTCTGTCTGGTTACCTGGCTCCATAAGGTCATTGCCTGCGATGACAGCCTTTACGGTACCTTCCTTAGCACCCCAGTCGGTCATTACGATGCCCTTGAAGCCCCACTCGTCGCGAAGGATGGTGGTGAGCAAACCGTGGCTCTGCTGAGCGAACTCACCGTTGACCTGGTTGTAAGAAGACATCACTGTCCAAGGATCAGACTCCTTAACAGCAATCTCGAAGCCCTTCAAGTAGATCTCACGAAGAGCACGCTGGCTTACCACCTCGTTAACGTATGTACGGTTGGTCTCCTGCGAGTTCACAGCGAAGTGCTTGATTGAAGTACCTACACCCTGGCTCTGAATACCGCGAACATAAGCTGCAGCGATCTTACCAGCCACAACTGGATCCTCTGAATAATACTCAAAGTTACGACCGCAGAGAGGTGAGCGGTGGATGTTCATACCTGGTGCGAGGAGTACGTCGCAACCATACTCAAGCACCTCATTACCGATGCTGTGGCCTACGCTCTCAACGAGCTCGGTGTTCCAGGTACAAGCCAGAGCGGTACCTACTGGGAAGCCAGTAGCGTAGTAAGTGTTAGGGTCATCCTTACGGGTAGGAGAGATGCGTACACCGGCAGGACCGTCGGTCAGTACAGTCGAAGGGATACCGAGGCGAGGGATGGCGCGGGTAGCACCTGCTGCACCTGGCACGAGGTCAGCGTGCTGTCCGAGCATACCGTTCATGGCTTCAGTGGCCTGTGCGATGCTGTAACCTACGCAGAGGGTAGCTTTCTCCTCAAGGGTCATTGCCTTGAGGATCTCTTCAATGTTGTCGGCATTCAGTTGGAGCTGCTGAGCCATCATAGGCTGAGCACCAACCAGCAGCGCAAGGGCTGCAAGATTTTTCATCTTCATGGTTTTGTGTTTGTATTAAGAGTTGAAAATAGATTACCTGTAGTGTGTAAAAACGTCTGCAAATATACTCATTTTCGCTCAATCATCCAAATATAATCAATCAAAAACCGCCGACGTTGCACATAGAGGCAAACAATCAGCGGTTTTTGAAAGTATTTTTCTCATCCGAGCGTTATTTCAGCGAGTCATTGTCGATACTATCGGTCGAAAAGAAGATCGTGTCAGCAGACAGTTCCTGCGACTCTTGCATCGAATCATCGTCATCATTGTCAAACCAATCGTCCGAATCATTCCAATCCGTGCTGGTCGTATTTATATATATGTGTGCATCTTTGGCAAAA
>JAZRVB010000224.1:0-32042 GCA_045598885.1 Bacteroidales bacterium | reverse complement strand
GAAGGCCTGGCAGAAACGCATAACCTCAGCAGAAGACTTGCCACGTGGAGAGAAGTCTGAACCACCCTTAGCACCACCCATAGCGAGGGTAGTCAAAGAGTTCTTGAAGGTCTGCTCGAAAGCAAGGAACTTAAGGATACCGAGGTTTACAGACTTGTGGAAACGGATACCTCCCTTGTAAGGGCCGATAGCGTTGTTGTGCTGGATGCGGTAACCCATGTTGGTCTGGATGTTACCCTTGTCGTCCATCCAAGTTACACGGAAGGTGTATACGCGATCTGGAATGCAGAGGCGCTCGATGAGATTAACCTTATCAAACTCAGGATGCTTGTTGTACTCCTCTTCGATAGTACCCAATACCTCCTCAACTGCCTGATGATACTCAGGCTCATTAGGGAATCTGCGCTTCAGATCCTCAAGAACTTTCTTAGCGTCCATTTTTCTTGTAATTATTAAATGTATTGTAAATGTGTTTACCTTCTATAACGGCAATCTTGTCTATTTGTGAGTGCAAAGATAAGCATATAGTTTGAAATGACCAAATAAAATTGTAAAAAAAGTTTGCTTTTGGCGAAAAAAGTAGAAAAAGTTAATTATTTCTCGTAATAAATTGCAATTTGCCATTATTTTGTGACGAGAAATTCTCATTATCATTAATCTTTTCTGCTTATTATTTCATTTTATCAGGAATTTTGCGTATCTTTGCACACATAAATCATAAAATTCGCGAAAAATATGCTTGAAATCTTTCCTGCGCTGATCAGTAAAGCGCTCAATATACCTGAAAAACAGGTGACTGCGACGCTCGATTTACTCGAGAGTGGCTGTACGATTCCTTTCATCAGTCGTTATCGTAAGGAGGCGACAGGATCTCTGGATGAAGTCCAGATTGCATCGATTGCCGACCAGTATGAGAAACTTGGCGAGTTGCAGAAACGCAAGGTGACTATCCTCTCGACCATCGAGGAGCAAGGAATGCTGACCGAGGCGCTGCAGAAGCGAATTGAGGACTGCTGGGACGCCACTGTCCTAGAGGACATCTATCTGCCATATAAGCCGAAGCGCCGTACGCGTGCCATGGTGGCACGTGAGAAGGGGCTGGAGCCATTGGCCAACTATCTGCTGTCGCAGGCAACGGATCTGAACCAGCGACCTGCCTCGCAGCAGGACGTCGAGCATGAGCTCTCTATATATATAAATAAGGAGAAGGGTGTAGAGACGGCAGAAGATGCGCTCAAGGGAGCTCAGGATATCATCGCTGAGATGATCGCAGAGAATGAGAGTGCGCGCAATACGGTGCGAAAGAATTTCTCTTTTGACGCGGTGATCACATCGAAGAAAGTTAAAGGTGAAAAGTCAAAAGTTAAAAGTTCTGTTGCTGATGGTGATCAGACAGAGAGTGATTTCGAGCAGAAGGCGCAGAAATTCCGCGACTATTTCGACTGGAAAGAGCCTCTGAAGCGTTGTGCGAGCCACCGCCTGCTGGCCATGCGCCGTGGCGAGGCAGAAGGCGTGCTTCGTCTGTCGATCAGCGGAGATGATGGTATCTGCATCGACCGATTGACGCGACAATTTGCCAAGAGTAGTCGCTCAGCTGCATCCCCTTTGGTGACCGATGCTATTATTGACAGTTTCAAGCGACTGCTAAGTCCGAGCATCGAGACAGAATTCATGCAGCAGAGCAAGGCGGCAGCAGATCAGGAGGCGATCCGTATCTTTGTGCGCAATCTGGAGCAGCTGCTGATGTCTGCGCCACTCGGTCAGAAGCGTGTTCTGGCGCTTGATCCGGGTTTCCGCACGGGATGTAAGCTGGTGATCCTGGATCGTGAGGGCAACCTGCTGCATCATGACGTAATCTATCCTCATCCACCGAAGAGCCAGTTCCTCGATGCGATGGATAAGGTGGAATCGTTGGTCAAGAAGTATCAGATTGAGGCCATCAGCATTGGAAATGGTACGGCATCGCGCGAGACGGAGGAGTTCGTAAAGGGCTTGAACCTCGGCGAGGGTGTGCAGGTTTTCGTGGTCAGTGAGGACGGAGCGTCGATCTACTCGGCCAGTAAGGTGGCACGTGAAGAGTTCCCTGATGAGGACGTGACGGTACGTGGCGCTGTGAGCATCGGTCGAAGACTGATGGATCCACTGGCCGAACTGGTCAAGATTGATCCGAATTCGATCGGTGTCGGACAGTATCAGAAGGATGTGGATCAGAAAGAGCTGAAGAAGAGTCTCGACCAGACCGTAGAGAGCTGTGTGAATAAGGTCGGTGTCAATCTGAATACCGCATCGAAGCACCTGTTGACATACATTTCTGGTCTTGGACCTCTGTTGGCTCAGAATATCGTGGATTATCGTGCCAAGCATGGCGCTTTCAGGAACCGCCGACAGCTGCTCGATGTGCCTCGCATGGGACCGAAGGCTTACGAGCAGTGTGCAGGCTTCCTGCGCATCAGCGGAGGCGATAATCCGCTCGATAATTCGGCGGTGCATCCGGAGTCTTACGCTATCGTGGAGCGTATGTCAAAGGATCTGCATTGTCAGGTGTCAGATTTGATGGGTCCTGATGGCAAGGAGATGCGAGAGAAGATCGAACTGCAGCAGTATGTCTCTGCCGATGGAAAGGGATTAGGACTGCCGACGCTGCAGGATATCCTTAAGGAGCTGGAGAAGCCGGGAAGAGATCCTCGCCAGCAGCTGGAGGAGTTCAGCTTCAGCAGCGAGGTGAAAGTACTGGAGGATGTGCATGAAGGCATGGTGCTGCCTGGTATCGTGACGAACATCACGAACTTCGGTTGTTTCGTCGATGTCGGAGTCCATACGCAGGGATTGGTGCATGTTTCAGAGCTGGCAAATAAGTTCGTAAAGGATCCGAATACGGTCGTTTCTTTGCATCAGCATGTCCAAGTAAGGGTCAAAGAGGTGGATTTGAAGCGAGGAAGACTGTCACTTTCGATGAAAAACCTGTAAAAATCGTTCATTTTTGTCATAATATTGATAATTTCTCTCTTTTGAAAGAAATTTTTGAGATATTGAAACAAAAATTATTGTTTGCAGGGAGAATTGACGTTATCTTTGCAACGTCAAAAATGGAATAGGATATTCTTTTTGACATTAAAAGAGATTTCATAGCAAGGTTTAGTTATACATTCGATGTTTTATTAATGGTATTAGTTTTATTCTAAGGTATAGGTAGTATTATAAAAATAGTTGGCCGTGAGGTCAACTATTTTTTTGTTCTTACATTCTCTCTTAAGGAACAGGATCATATCCCGAACCACCCCAAGGATGGCAGCGGCAGATGCGCTTCAAGCCGAGCCAGCAGCCTTTGAGGGCACCGTATTTTTGAATTGCCTCGAAGGTGTATTGTGAACACGTCGGAGTGAATCGGCACGCTGGGGGTGTCAATGGCGAGATGTGATGCTGGTAGAAACGGATGAGGTATAGGAGAATATTGCGCATTTTATTTTTCTATCATTCTGATCAGGCGGCTGATGGCCTTGCCGATGGCTGTGTAGGTATCCTCGTAGGATATAAACCGATTGTCCGAATAAAGAAAGGCGACCTCGATGGCTTTCTTATGCTCCTTGAGCGCCTCCCAGAGAGGCAGCTTCTGCTTGCGATAGGCCTCGCGCGTCAAGCGCTTGACGTGATTGCGATCCACGGCATGCTTGAAGCGCTTCTTTGGAGCGACAGTCATTACCGAGCAACGCGACTGACGTTCCTCCGAAGGACGCGTCTCGTCATTCTCATCTTTTAAAAGATACACTACACGATAAGGATAGGCCGTAAACGACAAACCATTAGCAAATAGCTCGCTAATGGATTCTCGTAGATACAGACGCTCCGTCTTGGGTAGTGTAAACTGTTTCATTATTTGTTATCTTGCAAAAACTTCTGCAAAAGGCTGGTCATCGAGCTGCACTCTGGCGTCGGACCTGCAATGTCGACACGCAATCCGCGGTCTTCGGCTGCCTTGCGGGTGCTTGGACCGAAAAGTCCGATGATCTGATTGTCCTGCTTATAGGCTGGAGAGTTCTCGAACAGGGACTGGATGCCGGCAGGGGTAAAGAATACCAGCATATCGTAAGAGGCAATCTCTTCGGGAGTAAACTCTGTGCTGACGGTGCGGAACATGACCGCTGTGGTGACCTGCACCTTTGCCTTGGTGAAGCAGGTCAGATCCTCTTTATGGACATCGGCGACCGGCATGAGGAATTTCTCTGAGTTATGCTTCTTCATGACCAATGCCAGGTCTTCGATCTTGCCCACTTTGCTGAAGTGAACCTTACGCTTGCGGTAGACGATATAATTCTGGAGGTAGAGGGCGATGGTTTCTGACAAACAGAAATACTGCATCTCCTCATTCGGCTTTGCCCTAAGCTCTTCAGCCAATTTGAAGAAGTGGTCAATGGCAGTACGTGAGGTAAAGACAATGGCCGTGAAGTTAGGAATGGAGATCTTCTGGGTTCGGAACTCCTTTGCCGAAAGCGATTCGACACGAATAAATGGCTTAAAGGTCAGTTCCACTCCGAACTTTTTCTGAATGTCAAAGTAAGGAGACTTCTCCGAAGAGGGATAGGGCTGTGATACCAATATATTTTTAATATCCATGATCTTTTCTTACGCTCATCAAGTAGTGATTCTTGCCCAAATCATCCAAATTGGGGCAATTTCGAGCGTGCAAAGATACGCAATAATAATAAAAAATGACTCAAATCCTCTCAAAAAAATCTTAATTCCGTTGAAAATGAATAAAATTTGGGACAAAATGAAGAGCGTAGCAAGCAAAATGACGGTAGTTTCCTCTGAAAAAGAACCAGACATTGTGCCAATAAAGATCAAAATGGTGAATGGAGAGAGGATGATCAGTGACGCCACATAAGTGCGGTTCATGATAATCTGCTGAAACTTGGCATTGAACAGATAACAAAACCAATTGTAGCTGATGTATTGCACTAGAATCACACCTAACGGAGCCAGCAGGCATAAGCCGAGGCGTGACCAAGTCTCGATGTCAGGATTCTCCAGATGCAGGGCCGGAGAACTGTCGGTGATGCAATAGATGCTGAGGCAAGTGAAGAGGAAAAGCTGGATGAGCAGCACCGGCTTCAGCCAAGGATACACGATGGAAGACGCCTCGAAGGTGCGGGCGTTACGAGTGTCTCCCAACCATGCCAGCTGGTGTATCATCATACCTTTAGGATGACATGCCAGCAGATTGATGGCTGCGAAGGCAATGATCAGGATCACGATGGCTGCGTTGTTCTGTAACTGGGGCAGCGTCCACGGCAGATCGTTGCTGTGCTGTATGGCCAGGATGGGGCTCTGGAGGATATAGGATGGATTAATGATCATTTTTAAAGAATTGCAGTGTCACTTGCAGAGGGTAGTGATCTGAATAAAGGATGTCCTTGCGGACGTTGGCGCTGAGCGCCTTGAAATGGCTGGAGTGGAACGCGTGGTCAATGCGGAACCAGAACTTATGTTCACGGAAGGTGATGCCAGGTCCACGGCCGGCCTCCTGCCAGGCGTCTTTGAGACCGTGGCGCAGCGTGCGATAACAATAGCTGACCGGCGTATCGTTCATGTCGCCACAGATGATGAGCGGCATTTCGCTAGGATGACTTTCCTGTAGGAAACGGCTGATCAGGCTTGCCTCGTCGGCTCGGCTCCTGAAAGCTCTTGCCAGCGAGCGCATCATCCCTGTTCGGATACGATTAAGACTGTCTTTCTCGAAGTGTTCGATCATCTCATCGTACAGGATGCGGTCCTTCGGCTGGATGCTGTTGGTGTGCAGATGCATATTGATCAGGCCGATACGCTGTCCGAAGGCTTCGAGCTGATAATACATCGCAGAGAAATAGCCGGACTTGCGCTTGTCGATGCGAGAGGCTTTTTTGATCGGGAATTTTGAGAATAGCGCAATACCCATCGCCTTCTTTCCTGTGTTCGGCGTGAAGTCATAATACGGATAGAGGTCAGACAGCTGGCTTCGGAGCTCCTTCTCGGTGTGCCCGTCCTTTGAGAGGGTAAACGCATACTCCTGCAGGCAGACGATGTCGGCACCAGATTCGCGTACGGCATCTATGACACGTATCTTCTCCTTAATCTTAGAGAGGTGTGTCTGGCCCATGGCGCAGGTATTGTAAGTGAATAGACGAATGCTGTCGACAGGGATGACTGTCGTCTCGCCATCGACCGTAATCTCATTGGTCTCAGGCTCGGGAAGTCCAAAGATCTGAAGCGGGCAGATGCGTGTGATCGGCTCGTAGATGATGCATAGAGATACAATCAGGATGAGAGCACATTTCCATTGTCGCAAGATCAGGACAATAATGAGCCAGATCAACGAGAGCGTCAGGGTGAAACCGAATGCGATGCCGAGGAAGGAAGGATAAACCCAGGTCGAAGGACTGATGGTGTCGCTGAAGGCAGATAAGATTAGAATGCCACATAGCAGTACCGTCAGCGCCATCATGATAGACCAGTAGGTCCACTTGGTGATGCTGACGAGCAATGACGAGGCCTTGGCTTTCGCTTTGGTCTTGACTTTTGCCTTTCTGCTTGTTTTATCTTTTTTCTGCGAATCCATTTGAGATTATTTGCGTCCTCGCTTCGAAGCATCGAATAACAGTTGCTTCTCCTCGGCGGTCAGTCCGTCATAGCCATGCTTGCTGATCTTATCCAGGATTTCGTCGATGCGGGCTTCATGCTGACGCTTGTCCGTATTGTATTGCATGTCTTTCTGCTTATCCGTGCTGATCGGATCACGACGACCTCCTGCTGTGGCTTTCATCTTAGGCTTGTTCCAATCCTTGATCCATTGACCGATGGTCTGGCAACCGTCGGAGAACCAGGCGGTGATGTCTGTCCCCTGTCGGAAATAATAACCATAGATAAAGCCGAATAAAGCGCCACCGATGTGGCAGACGAGCCCACCCGTGTTGCCTGCAGGACCCGTAAACAAGGTAAGCAGCAGTACGACCAGCGCCACCCACTTCATACGAGTGGTGATGGTGCGGACGAAAAGGTTGAGACCGACCAGCTGATCCGGCTGCATGATGATGGCGGCCAGCATCGCACAGACAGAACCTGAGGCGCCGACGATCCAGGTATAGTGTCGGTCAAAGCGGAAATAAGGGAATCCGTTGTAGACCAGCAGGAAGAAGAGACCGGCAAAGATGCCGCTCATCAGATAGAGCGACAGGAACTGCTTGCTCGTATGAAAGCGTAGGAAGATAGGTGCCAGCCACCAGAGCCAGAGCATATTGAAGACAATGTGCAGCACGTTCTGACCGATGTCGGCATGGCAGAACATGTAGGTCAGGATCGTCCAGGGGCGCATGGCCAGGTCATTGAGGTTGGCTGGCAATGCCAGCACCTGCTGCCAGTCGTATCCGCTGACGCAGAACAAGAGGCAGATGAGTCGCCAGAGCTGTGTCAATACATAGACGGCGACGGTGATATAGATGAGTTTGCCTTGGATGGGCAGGGACTTATATTTCATGAGAAATTCAAAAAGTTATTAGATAATAGTTATTAGTTAGTAAAGCCATATCGACAAGCAGATAATAACTTATAACTAATAACTCTGCAGCGCAGTTAGAAATCCATGCGTCGGTCCCTTCTCCACATCATGATGAGGATGAAGCCGAAGAGCATGCCTCCGAGGTGAGCAAAGTGTGCGACGTTATCGCCAGTCGTACCAGCCACGCCAGACATCAGCTCGAAGATGCCATAGCCGATGACCAGCCATTTGGCCTTCAGTGGCATAGGTGGGAAGAGCAGGAAGATACGTGCATTGGGGAACATCATGCCAAAGGCGAGCAGGATGCCGAAGACAGAACCTGAGGCGCCGACAGTGACCAGCTGGTTCAGGATGCGGGAACCTTCCTGTAGCAGCTGACCATAGGTGAAATCTGGATCCTGCAAATGGATATCAGAGAGGATGGTGCTGACAATACCGAAACGCCATGCCAGCTGCTGTACGATACCTGCGCCGACGCCACACACCAGATAATAGATGAGGAAGCGCTGAGGTCCCCAGACCATCTCAAGCAGACGTCCGAACATATAGAGCGAGAACATGTTGCAGAAGAGATGTGAGAAATTGGCATGCATGAACATGTAAGTCACTGACTGCAGAATGTTATATTTGTCCGCATCGTAGTAGTGAAGGCCCAGGTAGGCAGACAGGTCGATGCCCTTTTTCTCCATCACGGCATCGGCCAACAACAGCAGCACGTTGATGATGATGAGGTTGGTGGTGACAGGTGTGGAGGGTTGCCCGCTGTAGTTATTATTGCTGAAAAACGACATTTTTCTTAGCTTCAAAGAGTAGAATTAACTATAAATTTGGCGCAAAAATAGGTTTTATTTTGGAAAAACAAGCATGTCTCCCCCTCTTTTTACTCTTTTTAGAGCAATTTTATTGCTTTTTGCACAAAAAAGTATTATATTTGCACCGAATTTGGGGAGTTTCGCCTCTTTAGAATCAAGTATTTGAAGCAAAAAAGTTGTCAATGAAAAGGTATTTCGGCGCAAAGTTCACGACCACAGTCAGTATCACCCTCGTGCTGTTTGTTATGGGACTGATGACCATGGGAGGCTTGGTGGCAGCACGTATGGCTCAGGCTTTGCGAGAGCAGTTTACCATCACAATGACCATCAGCGATGGCGCAAAGGACGGTTATGGTCCTCGGATGGTACGCGACCTGAAAAAGACCAAGTATGCTGCTGATGCCATCTATGTCAGTCCGGACAGCGCGCTTAAGGTGCTGCAGGCTGAGCTTGGCGAGAATCCAGCGGAGTTCTTAGGCTATAATCCTCTGCCAGCCACGGTAGAGCTGAAACTGAAGTCAGAATATGCTGAGACCGACAGTATCAACCAGATCGTCAAGCAGCTCAAGCAGGTACATAAGCGCAATGTTACTTCCATTGATTATAACAGCGCGTTGCTTGATTCGGTCAATGCGAATCTCCGTCGCTATGCCATCGCGCTGACCATTCTGGCAGCAGCCTTGCTTCTTATCAGTATCTCCCTGATCGGATTCACGGTCCGATTGGCTTTGCATGCAGACCGATTCCTTATCAATACGATGCGTCTGGTCGGTGCCACCTCCTGGTTTATCCGCAAGCCGTTTATCCGTACTCATGTCATCTGCGGACTCATCGGTTCGTTCGTGGCATTGCTGGCACTCGGAGGTCTGATCTATGGCGGTATGACCCAGGGATTTGCCAGTGTGGTGTCTGACTGTCTGCTTCATCCGCTGCCGATGTGCATCCTGGTGGGTACGGTAGTGGCGCTGGGAATCCTGATTCCTGCCATTGCAGCGTGGTATTCTGCCGGTCACTATCTGAGACGGTCTGTTGACGAACTTTACCTGATGTAATCCGTCTCCTTTCCCCTTTTAGTGTGTAATTTTTTAAATCGCTCATTATGCGTCTTTGTTTAGGTAAACTCAATTTTATCATCATGGGCATTTCAGCCCTGCTTATTCTTGTAGGCTTTGTCATGACGGCAGGTCCTGCCAGTACTCCAGAGCATTTCAATCCGGAAGTCTTCAGTGATACGAGAATTGTTTATGGCCCTAATATCTGCTTCTTTGGCTATCTGCTGATGATTGTCGGCATCTGTGTCAAAGGAAAGAAAGCAGAGTAATCTGTAATTTGTAATTCGTAATTTGTTTTTCACAAATGGATTGGTTACAAGCATTGATCCTTGGCCTGGTTCAGGGTCTGACAGAGTATCTTCCTGTCTCTTCGAGCGGACATCTTGAGATCGGCAAGGCCCTTCTTGGCGAAGGCGCTGAGGCCGGAGGACTCACTTTCGATATTGTCGTACATGTTGCTACCGTGCTGGCAACGCTGGTCATCCTCTGGAAGGAGGTAGTCTGGATCTTCAAAGGACTGTTTCGCCCGTTAGGTCCTGGCGGTACGCTCAACGATGAGCAGAAGTATACGCTCAACATCCTGGTGTCGATGATTCCTGTCGGTGTTGTCGGCCTTTGTTTCAAGGATACTATCGAGAGTCTCTATGCCGATGAGCATGTCAAATTGATGGTTGTCGGAGGCTGTCTGCTGGTAACGTCGGCTCTTTTGGCGCTGACACATTTCTATAAGCCACAGCCACGAGAGCAGATCTCTCCGGTTCACGCTTTCGTTATCGGTATCTCACAGGCGCTGGCCGTCCTGCCAGGCTTGTCACGCTCTGGTTCAACTATTGCTACCGGCCTTCTGCTCGGTAACAGCCGTCAGTCGCTGGCTCAGTTCTCGTTCCTGATGGTGATTCCTCCAATCTTAGGCGAGGCGTTGCTCGACTTCAAGCATATCGTAGCACCTTCCGCTGAGTATCTTGCAGAACATGGCATTGATGAGCCTATCGGCACACTGCCATTGATCATCGGTTTTGTCGCAGCATTCGTCAGCGGTTGCCTGGCGTGTAAGTGGATGATTGCGCTGGTCAAGAAGTGCAAGCTGATCTACTTCGCCATCTATTGTGCACTGGCCGGTCTTTTCACACTGCTTTTCCTCTAAGAAAAGAGGTAATTCGTAATTAGTAATTTGTAATTAGCGCAAGCTTGAAAGCATACGATTTTATAGAGGGCGAAGTGATCGCCTTCGACAAACCGCTGACCTGGACGTCTTTCAATCTGGTGAAGGTCGTCCGAAATAATCTCAGCCGCCGCCTCGGCGTCAAGAAACTCAAGGTTGGTCATGCCGGTACGCTCGACCCATTGGCCAGTGGCGTGATGATCATCTGCACTGGCAAGGCGACGAAGCAGATCGACCAGTTGCAGGCTGGTACCAAGGAGTATATCGCCACGCTGCGACTAGGTTGCACGACACCATCTTTTGATGCTGAGCATCCGGTCGATGCGACTTTCCCGACCAGCCACATTACCCGTGAGGCAGTGATGGCGGCGCTTGAGAAGTTCAAGGGAAGTATCTGGCAGGTCCCTCCTGTCTATTCTGCTTGTAAGGTAGAGGGCCGACGCGCTTTCGACTATGTCCGTCAGGGTGAGGAAGTAGAGCTCAAGGCTAAGGAACTGGTCATCGACGAGATTGAAGTACTCGACCTGCATCTGCCAGAGCAAGGAATCATCTCTCCTAAGGCCGAGCAACTCCTTTCTACCGTCCGCAACGGCATAGATATTAAGGAATATGGTCGCAGGAAGCAGAGCATCGAGGACTTGGGACTTGTTCCTTTCGGGAAACAAGAGAACTCGGATAAAAAAGAGGTTCCCGCAGAGGTTGAGGCTCCAGCACCAGAGGTCAGCGAGGAAATAACTCCTCACTCCCCATACCTCACCATCCGCGTCGTTTGCAGCAAGGGTACTTATATCCGCGCTTTGGCACGAGATATCGGTCAGGCTTTGCAGAGTGGAGCCTATCTGATCGGCCTGCGTCGCACCCGAGTAGGAGATTTCCACGTCGACCAGTGTCTTCAGGTCAAGAACGTCGAGCAATGGGCGCTTGAGGTGCCTATCGTCGAACATATTGATAATTTATAACTCAAAAATATAGATTCGTGAAGTTATCTCAGTTTAAGTTCAAACTCCCAGAAGAGCGCATTGCCCTTGTCCCAAGCGACAACCGCGATGAGTGCCGAATGATGGTTCTCCACAAGAAGAGCCATACCATCGAGCATAAGACCTTCCGTGATTTCATCAACTATTTTGACGAGAAGGATCTTGTTTTGTTTAACGATACCAAGATTTTCCCTGCGCGCCTCTATGGCAACAAGGAGAAGACTGGCGCTCGCATCGAGGTCTTCCTGTTGCGCGAGCTCAATCCGGACATCCGTTTCTGGGATGTATTGGTCGATCCTGCGCGTAAGATCCGTATCGGTAACAAGCTCTATTTCGGAGAGGATGAGAGTCTGGTAGCAGAGGTAATTGACAATACTACTTCTCGCGGTCGTACTCTCCGTTTCCTGTTTGACGGTACTCACGAGGAGTTTATCGATACGCTTTATGGTTATGGCGAGACTCCGATCCCTCCAGCGCTGAAGCAGCGTCGTGACGTCATCGACGAGCCTATCGATGAGGATCACCCATTCACCGACCGTGAGCGCTATCAGACGATCTTTGCCAAGAACGAGGGTGGCGTCGTGGCTCCTCAGGCCGCGTTGCACTTCAGCCGTGAGCTCTTGAAGCGCATGGAGATCAAGGGTGTCGACTTCGACTTCATCACCGTGCACAGCAATCAGGGTAACTTCCGTGAGATTGACGTCGAGGATCTCACCAAGCATAAGATGGATTCTGAGCAGATCATCATCAGCGAGGAGCTGGCAGAGCGCGTCAATGCAACCAAGGACGCTGGCCATCATGTCTGTGCTGTAGATACTTCTGTTATGCGTGCCATCGAGTCTTGCGTCAGCACCACGGGCCATCTGAAGCCATACGACGGATGGACCAACAAGTTCATCTTCCCTCCATACGACTTCTCAATCGCCGACTGCATGGTAGCCAACTTCTACATGCCATACTCGACCCTACTGATGCTCACCGCTTCGTTCGGTGGCTATGATTTCACGATGGAGGCTTACAAGCTGGCCATCAAGGAAGGCTATAAGTTCGGTACTTATGGCGATGCGATGCTGATTCTGCCGGATTAAAATGTAAAATTAAAAATGTAAAATGTAGAATTGAATGTCACATCTTACATTTATCGCTCTCGGTTCAAATTTAGGCGACGGCCCTGCCTTACTCGATGAGGCGATCGTCCATATCGGCCAGCAGATAGGAGAGGTGCTCTGCGTCTCATCCTACATGCAGAGCGAGCCGTGGGGCTTCGAGAGCAAGCATCGTTTCACCAATGCCGTCTGTGCTGTCAGTACTGAGCTCGACCCCTTGCCTCTGCTCGACGTTACCCAGCAGATAGAGCGTCAGATGGGACGTACGCATAAGCATCGGCCGGGAGAATCCTATACGGATCGCGAGATAGATCTTGACATCCTCCTCTATGATGATCTTAATTATCAGGACGAGCGACTGACCTTGCCACACCCGCACATCGCAGAGCGCGACTTTGTCAGGATCCCTCTTAAAGAATGTATTTTAAATAAATCCAATGAAAGTTAGTTTTCTGAAAATGGTTCTTGCCGTCATTGTCGGCACCATCATAGTAAGCATCATCAGCACCATGTTTACTACTTGCGTATTTATGGGTATGGTTGCTGCTGCATCAACTGAAGAGACAGGAACGGCCACCAAGCCTGGTGACGTCATGCTCCTGAAGATCAACACAGAGGTGACCGAGGTGCCATCTTCTATGCCATTCTTCATCGATGCTGCTGGTAACTTCAGCATGGAGGCAGGTCTCAGCCTTCGTGGCTATCTCAATGCCATTGAGTGTGCCAAGAACGATCCTAATATCACCGGCATCTATCTCAATACCGATGGCATGGCTGCTGCACCTGCTACCTACGAGGCGCTGCGCAACGCTTTGGCAGACTTCAAGCAGGCAGGCAAGTGGATTATTTCTTATAACGACTCTTATTCCACAGGTCAGTACTATGTGGCTTCGGTGGCTGATTCGGTTTACGTCAATGCCATCGGAAGCATGGTCTTCGATGGTATGAGCAGCCTGCTGACCTATCCAAAGAATCTGCTCGACAAGCTCGGCATCGAGATGCAGATCTTCCGCGTCGGCACTTTCAAGAGCGCCGTGGAGCCTTATATGGTCGATCATATCAGCGAGGCCAACTACCTGCAGACACAGACTTATCTGAAGAATATCTGGAATGTGATGGTTGGCGAGATCGCCGCTTCGCGTAATATGACTGTTGAGGCGCTTGACTCCTTGGCCGATCTGGCAGTCAGCTACATGATACCTGAAGAGACTGCTGCTACTGGCCTCGTCGATGGCATGCTCTATAAGACCGATGTTGAGAAGATTATCCTCAACAAGATCGGACAGAACAAGCTCGACGGACATCTCGTATCTGCAAAGTCGATGGCTATCAATGCTGCTAAGCAGCAGCCATTCACTTCTGACAAGGTGGCGATCCTCTATGCCAGCGGAGAGATTGCCACTGAGGCAGAGGGTGCTGACGATGCGATTTTCTACAATACATTTATTAAGGATATCCGCGCCATCGCTGCCGACAACAGCATCAAGGCCGTCGTGCTCCGCGTCAACAGCCCTGGTGGCAGCGCCTTTGCCAGCGAGCAGATCTGGAAGGCGCTCGAAGATCTCAAGGCCGTGAAGCCTCTCGTTGTCAGCATGGGTGACTATGCTGCTTCTGGCGGCTACTACATCAGCTGCAATGCCAACTATATCGTGGCAGAGCCAACGACCCTCACGGGTTCTATCGGCGTGTTCGGTATGATTCCTAATTTGAGTGGCCTAGTTTCTGATAAGCTCGGTGTCAATTTCGAGGAAGTCAAGACGCATAAGTTCGGTTCCCTCCACACCATGCGTGCTGCCACCGAGGAAGAGAAAGCTAAGGTACAGCGTGGCGTAGAGTCCGCTTACGATCTCTTTACCAAGCGTTGTGCTGCAGGTCGTGGCATGGAGCAGGACAGCATCAAGGCCATCGCCGGCGGTCGTGTCTGGACGGGTAGTGATGCTATCAACCTCGGTCTGGTCGACGAGCTCGGTGGCTTGAATGTGGCTGTCGCCAAGGCTGCAGAGCTGGCAGGCCTGACCTCTGGCAACTACGCTCGCACCGTCTATCCTTTCGCGAAGTCTAAGATGGAGGTCATGATGGAACTCTTCGGCGAGAAGGCCGAGGATCTCTCTATCCGCATCGCCGACATCGCTCTCGGTACCACGCCTGCTGACCGCGAGGCCTTGAAGTTCATTAAATCTATCAAGGACGCTGACCGCATTCAGGCAAGATCGTTCGAAGCGATTCACTTCTAACTCCTCACTCCTCACTCCTCACTGAAAATGTATCTCCCCACCGTCAAAAACCTTTCCATCCTCCTGCCATTCTCATGGCTCTATGGCTTAGGAGTATGGTTCCGTAACCGTATGTTCGATCTCGGTCGCAAGCCATCGGTCTCTTTTGAGGACGAAGTGGCTGTGATCTGTGTCGGCAACCTCGCTGTGGGAGGTACAGGCAAGACGCCTCACACAGAGTATTTGGTCTCTCTGCTCCAGAGCCAGGGCGTCGGACCGATTGCCGTCCTGAGTCGCGGTTATAAGCGTCACTCCAAAGGTTTCGTGCTTGCCAAGCCAGGGATTACTGCCAACGAGCTTGGCGATGAGTCCTTCCAGCTCTATCGCAAGTATCCGGATATCATCGTGGCCGTCGATGCAGATCGTCGTCACGGCATCCGCGAGTTGCTTAAGCTGTCTCAGCGTCCGCAGGTCATCCTGCTCGATGATGCCATGCAGCATCGTTACGTCAAGCCGGGCCTGACCATCTGCCTGACCAGCTACAACCGTATATTATATAAGGATAAGCTGTTGCCCGCTGGCCGTCTCCGCGAACCGGCAGCGAATGTCAGCCGCGCCGATGTCGTCATCGTGACCAAGTGTCCGAATGCTTTGCGCAGCGAGCAGGAGACCGAGATACAGGCCAACCTGCCGACCCGCCTCGATCAGCCGATCTTCCACAGCGCTTATCGTTATGGACGTCTGGTCAATCTCGCTACCGGAGAGCCTTGCGACATCGACCATGCTACCGAGGTGCTCATCGTAGCTGGTATTGCCGATCCGAAGGTAATGGAGAACTACGTGCATACACATTATCGCCTCCTGGACATCATGACCTTTGGCGATCATCATCGTTTCTCAAACAAGGACATCGAGAAGATCAGCAGTCGCCTTGACAATCTCAATGGCGCTGGCTATATCACGACGTTGAGCAAGAATAAGTCTGTAATCATTACGACCGAGAAAGATGCTGTCCGCATGATCAATCATCCTGCAGTCAAAGAAGACCTCCGCAAGCGCATCTACTACCTGCCGACCGAAGTCTATTTCCTGCAGCAGCAGAATGAGAAGTTCGATCAGATCGTCCTCGACTACGTCCGTCGTGAAAGAGGTAATGTCCTTATTACTTCCCAATAAATATCCCTTAAAACTATGAAACAGAAAATCAACGAGACCGCTCAGTATATCCTGAGCCGCACCACCCTCCGTCCAAAGACCGCCATCATCCTGGGTACAGGCCTGGGACAGTTGGCTACACAGATAGAAGATCCTCAGGTATTTCCATACAACGAAATTCCTAACATGCCAGTCAGTACTGTCGAAGGCCACAGCGGCAAGCTCATCTTCGGCAAGCTCGGTGGCAAGGAGATCATGGCTATGCAGGGCCGCTTCCACTATTATGAGGGATATAATATGAAGGAGGTGACCTTCCCTGTCCGCGTCATGAAGGCTTGCGGCATCGAGACCCTCTTTGTCAGCAATGCTGCAGGTGGCATGAATAGCTCATTCCGCATCGGTGACCTCATGATCATCGACGATCATATCAATCTCTTCCCTGAGCATCCGCTCCGAGGCAAGAACGACCCTGAGCTCGGCGTCCGCTTCCCAGATATGCACGAGGCTTACGACCAGCAGCTCATCGCCCTGGCCGAGAAGATTGCTGTCGAGAAGAATATCCACCTCCAGAAGGGTGTCTACGTCGGCACACAGGGTCCTACCTTCGAGACACGCGCAGAGTATCGTTACTTCCGCACCATCGGTGGCGACGCCGTCGGCATGAGCACTGTCCCTGAGGTCATCGTGGCACGCCACGCTGGCATCAAGGTCTTCGGTATCAGTGTCATTACCGATCTCGGCGGCTTCGGCGTCCCAGTCGCTGCTACCCACGAGGAGGTGCAGGAGGCAGCTAATATCGCTCAGCCTCTCATGACTACGATCATGAGCGAGATGATCAAGAGGTCTTAATTGATGGTAGTAAAAGGGGAGTAAATGCTTCGCATGGAGTAAAAAAGGAGTAAAAGGGACAATACCTTAGCTTGTGCGTATTATCCCTTGATCCAAGATAGGTTCTTCTGATACATTCGTCCTTTTTACTACCCTTTTACTCCTCTTTTACTCCCTTTTTACTACCCTTTTAAAAAACAATGGAAATTAGCGAATACGGCGAGTTCGGTCTGATCAACCATCTGACCGAGAACTTCCCACTCAAACAAGCTTCTTCAATTTACGGCGTAGGTGATGACTGCGCCGTAATTAGTAATAACCCTTCCGAGGGTCAGACCGTCGTCACTACCGACCTCCTGCTCGAAGGCATCCACTTCGACCTGACCTATTGTCCACTCCGCCACCTTGGCTATAAGGCCGTGGCAGTCAATGTCAGCGACGTGTACGCCATGATGGGTACGCCTCGTCAGATCACCGTCAGCCTCGGCATCAGCAAGCGCTTCAAGGTCGAGGATCTCGAAGAGCTCTATGCAGGTATGCGTCTGGCGTGCGACGTCTATGGCGTCGACCTCGTCGGTGGCGATACCTCGGCTTCGATGACCGGCCTCACCATCAGCATCACCGCTATCGGTGTGGCCGAAAAGCCTGTCTATCGCAATGGCGCACGTCCTAACGACCTGATCTGCGTCAGTGGCGATCTCGGTGCCGCCTACATGGGCCTCCAGCTCCTGGAGCGTGAGAAAGCGATGTTCTGGAGCGAATACAACCAGTGGAAGCGTGAGACCAACAACGGAGCCGACGGCAGTCAGGCGCCACATTTCAAGCCTAAGTTCGAGGGGCGCGAGTACTTGCTCGAGCGTCAGCTCAAGCCAGAGGCTCGCAAGGACATCGTGCAGAAACTCAAGGAAGTAGGAATCACCCCAACCGCCATGATGGACGTCAGCGACGGCCTTTCGAGCGAGCTCCTTCACATCTGCAAGCAGAGCCACGTCGGTTGTCGCATCTACGAGGAGCGCATCCCGATCGACTACCAGACAGCCGTGCAGGCCGAGGAGTTCAATCTCAACGTCACCACCGCAGCCATGAATGGCGGTGAGGACTACGAGCTCCTCTTCACCGTGCCATTGACCCAGAATGAACTCATCCAGCAAGTCCCAGGCATCCGTCTCATCGGCCATATCACCGACGAGAAGCTCGGAGCCGCCATGATCACCCGCGACGGTCAGTCGGAGGTGACGCTTAAGGCGCAGGGTTGGAACGCGTTTAATAATTAGGAGTTAGGAGTGAGGAGTTAGGAGTATTTTGCTTCGCCTCATTTTGTCGCTAACAACTCCTCACTCCACATTCCTCACTCCTCACTCCTCACTCCTCACTCTTATGACTATCGCAGCACTTCTCAGCGGTGGCGTAGACAGCAGCGTCGCCGTCCATCTGCTTTGTGAGCAGGGATATAAGCCCGACCTCTTTTATATCAAGATTGGTATGAACGAGGACGGCTACTCATGTCCTCAGGAAGAGGATCTCGAGATCGTCAAGGCCATGGCATACCGCTATGGTCTGAAGTACGATGTCGTTGATCTTCAGCACGAATACTGGGACAATGTCGTGTCCTATACCATCGACAAGGTGCGCCGTGGCTTCACTCCGAATCCCGACGTGATGTGCAATCGTCTCATCAAGTTCGGCGCCTTCGACCAGAAAGTCGGCCATCTCTACGACAAGACCGCCACGGGTCACTATGCCACGGTCGTTCAAGGAACTCTTGAACTTGAGTTAGGAGTGAGGAGTGTGGATTTGTCAGTTAAGTTTCGTGCAGCAAATAACTCCTCACTCCTCACTCCTCACTCCTCACTAGAAAATACTGAGGGATCTCAGTATTTTCTCGGTACGACGCCGGATCCAGTGAAGGATCAAACCGACTTCCTCGCACAGCTCACCGGCCTCCAGGTCAGCCACAGCCTTTTCCCTATTGGCACGATGGCCAAAGGCGAGGTGCGTCGCATCGCCGAAGAAGCCAAGCTCCCCTCTGCGCATCGCAAGGACTCGCAGGGCATCTGCTTCCTCGGCAAGATCAACTATAATGAGTTCATCGAGCGCTTCCTCGGCAAGAAGGAAGGTCCGATCATCGAACTCGAGACCGGCAAGGTCCTCGGCAAGCACCAGGGTTTCTGGTTCCACACCATCGGCCAGCGTAAAGGCCTCTATCTCAGCGGTGGACCCTGGTTCGTCATCAAGAAAGACATCGAGCAGAACATCATCTACGTCAGCCGTGGTTACGACCCCGAGGCGCAGAAGCAGGATTGGCTCGTGATGCGCGACATGCACTGGATCACCCTTGATCCGTTCGATCAAGCTACTCCTCTGCATTTTGCGGAGCAAAAGCCCTCACTCCTCACTCCTCACTCACAAAACGCGTTCCGCGTTTTGTTCAAGATCCGCCACGTCGCCGAGCTCCGCTCCGGCACGCTTACCGCTCGTCCCGACGGCAGTTACTTCCTCCAGATGGATGAGAAGACCAACGGCGTCGCCCCCGGCCAGTTCTGCGTCATCTACACCCCCGATGGCCGCATCTGCCTCGGCAGCGGAGAGATCTCATGGGAATAATACACATTATTAATATAATACAACTATGAACACCGAAATCATCGCAAAGCTCGTAGCTCTCCTTCAGGCAAACCCTGGTATGCAGGAGAAGCTCATGTCATTCACCAACATCAACGACGCCGTAGCTCTCGTCAAGAGCAAGGGTCTTGAGATTGCTGCCAAGGAATTGCAAGAGTTCCTCACCAAGAATCTCAGCAAGGGCGATATTGCCAAGAACGTCCTCGGCAAACTCGCTGGCGACAAGGCTGGCGTAGCCGGCGACCTCCTCAAGAATATCCTCGGCTAATCTTTTAGGAAAAACAATAATACTCTCGTGGCATTTTCCCATGCTACGAGAGTATTATTTTGTAATAAAACTGCCCAGTTTCGTGTAATAATCACACATTTATCTCTTCCACCACGGCAACCTCTTGACCTTGGTTGATGGCTCAACGCCGCGGCGTATCTCGTTGGCGGTGAGCTCGGTCTGGTCGGTGAGGAAGCGGTTCATGGCGTGGATGGAAGAGTAGCCGAAGAAGGTGGCGATGGTCTGGGTAGAGATCTTGGAGGTGGTGAGGATCTCGGTGATGGCGCGGAGGCGGTACTGACGGAGAAGCTCATCATGATGCATGCCGGTGAGGATACGCACAGCGCCACTGAGGTCACGCTTTTCCTGCTTCAGTACACGAGCTATGGTGAGGGGATTTTTGTAGTTGTTGTGAGTCAGGATGACGTGGATGACAGCATCGAGGATATTGCCATCGGTCACAGGATAAGGAATCGCGTCGTCTGCGATGCGAGTGATGGTATCATTCTCCTCGTCGAGGATCAGATACTGCTGGATAGGGAGATAAATCTCATTGAAAGTGAAGGTGTGGATGGTGAATCCCATAGAAAAATAGTGTAAAGAGTCGTTTTTATATCTGGATGTGCTATCAAGGTTCCTTAATAGCACGTCCGGAGTTCATTTTGTCCTATTTCGCGCCCGGGATAGGACGTCGAGAGTTTGCTTTGTCCTATCTTGCGCCCTTGATAGCACGTCAGGGATTTGGGGTTGTCCTATCTTGCGCCCAGGGTAGGACAAACGGGAGTGGCGTTGTGCTATTGTGATCCCAGGATAGGATGTCCGGAAGTCTTTTTGTTCTATCCTGATCCCTTAATAGGACAACTGTAAATAGAAACGTCCTATTAAGATCCCTGTATAGGACAAAGTCGATTTTGTATATAGACAAGCGGATAAAGAATGACACATATTATAATAATGTGAATAATGAGCAAAATTTCTTTGCAAAGATAAGTTTTTTCTATAATCTTTGCAAATAAATATGGACAAATTCCACGAAATAACTGGAATCGTTTATGTAATTATGTTATAGAACATAAATTCTCAGAATTAGCAATCAAAAATAGCAATATTCAGTAAAAATAGTGCCGGAGAAAAAAAATAAATTTTAAAAAACATGGAAAGACCATGAATGTCATATTAGAGATTTGGATTTTGTATTTTTGCACGGAGTAATATTTGTTTGATGCGATGATCCTACAATAATACATTATTTTGCTAATATGAAAAAGAATCTTTTTATTACAACTTTCTTGAGTTTGTTCTCGGTTTTATCAAGTTGTTTTCCTGCAGTAGAAGAGGTTGCAGATGATATTTCATCCGACTTATCGACTGGCCAAAAGACTACGCTGCGAATTACAACCCGTAGTTCTACAGGAGAGATAGAGTATCCTGTGTTGGTATTGGCCTACGATGTCGATGGCAATAAAAGTGCACAGCAGATTTTAACTTCGGACGAAGATAAGATAAAGATGAATCTCCCAGAGGGTTCGTATCGAGTATCGGCAATAACAGGCTATCAGTCTTATGTAGAGCCAAAAGACTATTCCTCGTCAGATGCAGTTATCTCCATGCCATCTTCTGGCTTTGCTACTTCTCCTTTGTTTGTAGGATCGGCAGATGTTGTTCTTGGGGATAAACCCTCAACTGTCGAGGTAGTAATGAGTATCAGAAGCGCTTCGCTAGATATTTCTTTGAAGGATTTGCCAGAGACGGTTGAGGCGGTCAATGTAGCCATTGCTCGTCAGTATGGCGCTTACGGGATGGATGGCAAATACTCATCTTCTACGATTGCACGAGTTGACTGTCGCAAGAATGAAGATGGTGCCTGGTCTTCTGGCCTGATGTATGTTCTGCCAGGAGCTGATACACAGACTGTTCTGACGATTACAATCACTGATAATGATCAACAATATAGCTATGGGTATACGGTTAATGAGCCGCTCGCGGCGTCAATCCCTTATGTCCTGACAGGTACATACAAAGGTGGTGAACGTGTGGAACATCTGGACTTAAGTGGTATGCTGACCGTTGAGAATTGGAAGGATCCGAAAGCGATTGATTTCGAATTCGGAGAGGGTGCTTCATCGGACAATTCTGCGGCGGATGATTTGGTCGAATCTACAGAATTAACTACTATACCAACTGCCTTATCTATCTGGAATGGCCACGTTGTGGCTCTTGTGCTCAATGAAACAGAAGACTCTGCTGACCTTCTGCTTGTCAGCCTCAGGGAATATACAAATGTCTATTCTGTCAAGGCTTCTGATCATGAAAATGACGCTGTAAATATTGCCAATGCATATATTGAAAATGACTTGACGGAGTGGCATATCCCAACCAGTTATGAGATCCAGCAGCTTAAGGCTAGATATAAGGATGCGAAAATGAAAGATCTTAATGATGTCATCGTTCAGGCAGGGGGATCAGAATTCGTAATAAAAGATTCGAAAGGAGAAACTGTCCGATACCTTTGTGATAGTGGTCTTCAGGCCATTGGATTCGTTACAGGATCCAATATTGGAACCGCAGGCAAGACCATTAAGTACTCTTTACGCTTAGTCAAGAAGATACACGTTACTGTATCCAAATAAGCAGCTGATCAAAACCAAATAAAAAATTTCAAGTATCACAACCCTCAAGAGATAATCTCCAGAAGATGTTGTGATACTTGATATTTGTTTTTGGCGAGAAAAATCTTTGTTCTCGCCATCGTTATTAGGATCAGAATCCCTCGATGCCACGATCGGCGGCAGGGTAGTCGATAGAGAAGTGGAGGCCGCGGCTCTCCTTGCGCTCCATAGCCTGACGCATGATGATGTAGCCGGTATTGATCATGTTGCGAAGCTCACAGATGTCCATGTTGACCTTCGAGCGGAGGAAGAGTTTCTCGGTCTCCTCGTAGAGGTTGTCGAGGCGTGTCCAAGCGCGCTTGAGTCGGAGGTTCGAGCGGACGATACCCACGTAGGTCTGCATGATCTGCTGCACCTCGGTCTTCGAGTCGCTGATGAGATAGAGCTCCTCGTGTGGCACGGTGCCGGTGTCGATCCAGTCCGGAATGTCCTCACGGTAAGTGAGTTCGGCAATGCGAGGGATGGAGTGCTTGGCTGCGAGGTCGGCATAGACGACGGCCTCGATGAGCGAGTTCGAAGCTAAGCGGTTACCACCGTGGAGTCCGGTGCAAGAGCACTCGCCAGCGGCATAGAGGCGGTTGATGCTCGACTGACCATCGTAGTCGACGAGGATGCCGCCGCACATATAGTGATGGCATGGGACAACAGGGATAGGCTCCTTAGTGATGTCGACACCGATGCTGAGACACTTCTTATAGATGTTAGGGAAGTGGTGCTTGGTCTCCTCAGGATCCTTGTGAGTGACGTCGAGGAAGACGTGGTCGGTGCCGTTGAGCTTCATCTCGTTGAAGATGGCGCGAGCCGTGATGTCGCGTGGTGCCAGCGAGAGACGTGGATCGTACTTGTGCATGAACTCCGAGCCGTCGAGGTTGCGGAGGATGCCGCCGTAGCCGCGCATCGCCTCGGTGATGAGGAAGTTCTGATGATCGCCCTGATGATAGAGCGCGGTAGGGTGGAACTGCACGAACTCCATGTCCTTGACCGTACCCTTGGCGCGATAGACCATGGCCACGCCGTCGCCTGTAGCGATAGGTGGGTTGGTGGTGGTGCTATAGACCTGGCCAACACCGCCAGTAGCCATCATGGTGACCTTGGCCAAATAGGTGTCGATGGCGCCAGTAGCCTCATCGAGGACGTAAGCGCCGTAGCACTCGATGTCTGGTGTTCGACGCGTAACCTCTTGACCCAGATGGTGCTGCGTGAGGATCTCGATGGCGAAATGACGCTCCAGGACGTCGATGTTAGGATGCTTCTTCACCGCTTCGATGAGCGCACACTGGATGGCGTGGCCGGTGTTGTCGGCATGATGCAGGATGCGGAACTCTGAGTGGCCGCCCTCGCGATGCAGGTCGAACTCACCATTTTCCTTACGGTCGAAGTCAACGCCCCACTTCACCAGCTCGGCAATCTGCGAAGGTGCATTGCGCACCACCAACTCTACGGCCTGAGGGTCAGAGAGCCAGTCGCCAGCCACCATGGTGTCGTGGATGTGTTTCTCAAAGTTATCGACAGTCATGTCTGTCACCGAAGAGACGCCGCCCTGAGCCAGATCAGTATTCGACTCCTGCAGCTCGCTCTTACAGATCAGCGCCACTTTACCAGCATCAGCCACCTTGAGGGCGTAGCTCATACCAGCAATACCGGTACCGATCACCAAGAAATCGTATTTCTTTTGCACTATGATTAGATTTACAGTTTTGACGAATTTATTTGATGACTATTCTAAGAAAAAATAGTCGCTGCACTCATAAAGAGCACGCTGCAAATTTAATTATTTTTTAAATAGGTTGGAACATAGAGACACCTTTTTTATTGAAAATTACACAACGAAGAATGATTTTTGCTATTTCTCCCCGTTTTTGTTTGGTATTGTCAGGCGTTTTGTATATCTTTGCACACTCTAAAAGGGGACGTAAGCGTTTCGCAGACAACTCGTAATTCATAAAGACGAGCTGTCGCCGCCATCCCCGTAATTCGTAATTTGTAATTAGTAATTCGTAAAAATATGTCACTTAAGTGTGGTATCGTCGGATTGCCAAACGTCGGCAAGTCCACCCTCTTCAACTGTCTCTCCAGCTCAAAGGCGCAGGCAGCTAACTTCCCATTCTGTACCATCGACCCACAGGTAGGTATCATCACCGTACCTGATGAGCGTCTCAATAAGTTGGCCGAGATCGTGCATCCTGGCCGTATCGTCCCTGCTACGGTCGAGATCGTCGACATCGCCGGCCTCGTGAAGGGTGCCTCGA
Organism: Bacteroidales bacterium; assembly: GCA_045598885.1. Classification (GTDB taxonomy): domain Bacteria; phylum Bacteroidota; class Bacteroidia; order Bacteroidales; family UBA3663; genus Liminaster. The sequence goes on along the minus strand of JAZRVB010000224.1, from coordinate 7,401 downwards.
AGGGTGAGGGTCTGGGCAATAAGTTCCTGGCTAACATCCGTGAGACCGATGCGATCATCCACGTGCTCCGTTGCTTCGACGACGGTAATGTGGTGCATGTCGATGGCAGCGTCGATCCTGTGCGCGACAAGGAGATCATCGATACTGAGTTGCAGCTCAAGGATCTCGAGACCATCGAGACCCGTCTGCCAAAGGTTGCTAAGCTCGCTCAGGTGGGTATGGACAAGGATGCCAAGGTGCAGTTCTCACTGATGAGCCGCATCAAGGAGGCGCTCGTGCAGGGCAAGTCGGCTCGTACCGTGCAGCCAGAGTCGCCAGAGGAGGAGAAGGCTTATCGCGACCTCTTCCTCTTGACTTCCAAGCCAATCCTCTATGTCTGCAACGTCGATGAGGCTTCGGCTAAGGATGGCAATGCTTACGTCGAGCAGGTGCGTGAGGCTGTGAAGGACGAGGATGCTGAGGTACTGGTTATCTCGGCCAAGATCGAGTCAGAGATTGCTGAGCTTGAGACCTACGACGAGCGTCAGATGTTCCTCGAGGAGCTCGGACTTACTGAGAGCGGTGTCAACCGACTGATCCACTCGGCATACGATCTCCTGGGCCTCCAGACCTATATCACTGCTGGTCCGATGGAGGTGAAGGCGTGGACATACGTCAAGGGTATGAAGGCTCCACAGTGTGCAGGTATCATCCACGGCGACTTCGAGAAGGGCTTCATCCGTGCTCAGGTCATCAAGTACGAGGACTATCTCCAGTATGGTTCAGAGGCTGCAGTCAAGGAGGCTGGTAAGCTCGGAATCGAAGGCAAGGACTATGTGGTGCAGGATGGTGATATTATGCACTTCCTGTTTAATGTATAACCCTCCCCAACCCTCCCTCGTAGGGAGGGGGATTTAAAAATAGATTTTGGGTCGAAGAGTTTGATATAAAAAGAAATATCGCCACACTCGCAAGCATCTGTGAGGGTGGCGATAATTTTATTATTTTCGATTTAGAACAGCGACTCCGGATCGCTCGGTTCTTCTGTTTCAGTGTCTTCTGACTCGTCTGCTTCCTCGACAGGTTCTGGCTGACGGAGAGGTTCGAGCTCCTCGATGAGCGCCACCTTGTATGGGGTGATGCGCTTGCCCTTGGTGTTCATGCTGCGGACAGGGATAAATTCCTCAGCTTCGATCTCGAGCGCAGGACGGAAGTCGTCTGGCTTGCCGAGGGTGACGCGGAAGCGAGGGAAAGCGACGGACGAGAAGAGTGGCTGGCCCTGGCGGCGAGCGTCGATAGAGAGCTTGTTGCCATCGACCACGGTAGCCATCTGGAAGCGATCGGCATCGCCGACGAAGTTCTGCTTGGTGGCCTTGGCTTCGAGGAGGCTGCGCTTGAGGTTGTAGCACTTGTTCTCGTTGTCCCAGAGGATGAAGGTCCAGACCTTCTGCGGGTCGTACTTCTCGACGATCATCACATTCGGTTCGTAGTGGTTGTTCTCGTCGAAGGTGGTGATGTAATAGTCGTAGTTGTCGAGGACGATGAGTACGCGATCATCGCTCAGGAACTCGCCTAAGAAGCGGCCCTGCTTGTTGTAGTTGATGCGCTGTACGTCCGGATCCCACCATACGGGTCGGCCACCGAGCGTCGAACCGCCATCGGCCGTCTTGGTGATCTTCTGCACGTCGGCCTTGGTGAGGAGGTTGCCCTTCACGCCACGGCCCTTGATCGGTGTCTCGGCAAAGTCACGATCGAAGTTGATGACCTTCGAGCCACGGAGCTTCGACTTGATGAAGACCTTGATGGTCTCGGCCTCGCCATTGGCATTGGCGCTGAAATAGACAATTTTTGACCCTTCCTTGCCCTGCGTGATGTCGTAGACCTTGTCGCGCATGATAGAGGTGATCGGGAAGCGCTTGATCATGTGCGGACCACCCTTGCCGTCGCGATAGACGACGTTGTAGATGGTGCGCGAGTCGTTCTTGCGATAGACGGCCAGGTGCTGGATGTCCTTGCCGATGTAGACCTTCGAGTCGACCTTTACGACCTTGTACTGGCCATTCTTGTAGATGACGAGGATCTCGTCGATCTCTGAGCAGTTGCAGACAAACTCGCTCTCCGACTGCTTGAGTCCGGTGCCCATGAAGCCCTCGGTGTAGTTGACATAGAGCTTCTGGTTGCTCTCGATGACCTTGGTAGCGTCGACCGAGTTGAAGTTACGGATCTCGGTGAGGCGCGGATGCTCGGCGCCGTACTTCTCCTTGAGATGCTCGAACCACTTGATGGCGTACTCGGTGAGGTGGCGGAGGTTCTTCTCGACCTCCTTAATCTTCTTGCGCGTCTGCATCAGGTCGTCCTCGGCCTTCTGGCTGTTGAACTTATGGATGCGCGACATCTTGATGTCCTCCAGTCGCAACAGGTCGTCACGGGTCACCTCGCGTACAAAATCCTTCTTATATGGCTCCAAGCGGAGGTCGATGTGTGCGAGAGCGGTGTCGAGGTCCTTGGCCTGCTCGTACTCCTTATCCTTATAGATACGCTCCTCGATGAAGATCTTTTCGAGCGAACAGGTCATGAGGTGCTCGAGGAGCTCGCCACGGGTCACCTCGAGCTCTTGACGAAGGAGGTCCTTGGTGTTCTCGGCCGAGCGGCGCAATACCTCGCTGACGCTGAGGAAGTGCGGCTTCTTGTCGTCAATGACACAGCAGTTTGGCGAAATCGAGATCTCACAGTCGGTGAAGGCGTAGAGCGCGTCGATGGTCTTGTCGGACGAGACGCCTGGCATCAGGTGCACGACGATCTCGGCCTTCGAAGCGGTGAAATCGTCGAACGACTTGATCTTGATCTTGCCTTTCTCGATGGCCTTCTTGATACTCTCAAGCAGCGAATCGGTGGTCTTGCCGTAAGGGACGTCGGTGATGCGGAGCGTCTTCTGATCGATCTTGTCGATGCGGCTGCGCACTTTGACCACGCCGCCTCGCATACCGTCGTGATACTTGGCGACGTCGATGAGGCCACCGGTCGGGAAGTCAGGATAGAGCTCGAACTCCTCGCCTTTGAGACAGGAGATGGAAGCGTCGAGCAGCTCGTTGATGTTGTGAGGCAGGATCTTCGACGAAAGACCGACGGCAATACCCTCAACGCCCTGAGCCAGAAGCAGTGGGAACTTGATAGGCAGGTTGATAGGCTCCTTCTTGCGGCCATCGTAAGAGAGCTGCCAAGGGGTGATCTTGTTGTTGTAGACGACTTCGAGCGCGAACTTCGAGAGACGTGCCTCGATGTAACGGGGAGCCGCAGCAGAGTCGCCGGTGAGGATGTTACCCCAGTTTCCCTGGCAGTCGATGAGCAGGTCTTTCTGTCCCATCTGCACGAGTGCATCGCCGATAGAAGCATCGCCGTGAGGGTGGTACTGCATGGTCTGACCCACGATGTTGGCCACCTTATTATATCTGCCATCGTCGATGACCTTCATGGCGTGCAGGATGCGTCGCTGCACAGGCTTGAGGCCGTCGGCCAGGTGTGGCACGGCGCGCTCAAGGATGACGTAGGAAGCATAGTCGAGGAACCAGTTCTGATACATGCCACCCAGGTGGTGTATCTTGTCCTCGCCCGCCTCGTCATCGTTGTGCGGCATGTAGCCATTGCCCCCGGCAGTGGCTTCTAACTCGTCGTCCTTCTGTTCTTCGTCGTCTTTGATCATTGTGTTTTAGAAAAAGTAAGTAAAACTGATGCGATGAACACCTGACTTATAGTCCTCATCGAACTGATCTTTCTTATCGCTGAACTTGCCCTCGTAAGTCTTTGAAAGAGGGAACGAATAGCTGTAGGCTGCCTGCAGATGCTTGAACAGGATAAAGCCGCCACCCAGGTCATAGCGCCAGACGATATCTTTGGTCGTGATCTTGTCCTGATATGACTTATCGATCTTCGAGAGGGTCAAGCCTGCCTGTGGACCCGTGAAGATAAATGGCACAACCACCCAGTTGGCACCAGGGATGCTCAGGTCGTAGCGGAGGTGAAGAGGGAGGGCCAGATATTTCAGTTTTTCTGTATCTGTAGCCAGGGTTCCTCCGGTATTCGACGACTCGCCAGGGACAGAAATCGTCTCCTGCGAATAGACGAGCGACGCGTCCAGACCCAAGCCGACGACAGGAAGGCTCGCCTTGAGCTGGAAACCGGCAAACCAGCCATTCTCTGTGTCTGGTGACCATCCGGCATATTTGACGCTTGAGGACGTCTCGCCCTTAGAGATATTCATGCCGGCAGTGACACCAAAGCTGAAAGGATTGGCCTTGGCGGTAGTGCAAAGTGTCAATAGGACCAGCAAAGTTATGTATAGTTTTTTCATACGATAATAGTGTTTTATAAAGCAAGAAAGATAGGCGCTGTGAGCATTTTATGCGCCATTTTGCTGCAAAGATAGTACATTTTCTGCTTTATTCCTAAAGTTTGCTCTTTTTTTTAATAAAATATGTGTAGTTTTTTGGTATTCTAAGAAAAAAAAGCGATATTTGCGCAAATAATAAATAGTGAAAATCATGAAGTTTTTGATGCATGGCTTTGGCAGCCTCATCGTAATATTGACTCTAAGTCTGACCTGCAGTGAGCAGGCCATGGCGCAGTCAACCTCTAATAAAAAGAAAGTTTCAGACCGTCATCTCGATGCCCAGCAGTATATGGAGATCCTGGGTTCGGCCATCACTACTCTTCAGGGACAATACGTTGATACCATCGACTGGAACCGTGTGCTCACAGCTGGTATTGACGCCATGCTGCATGAGCTCGATCCTTATACCGAGTTCTACAGCGAGGAGGATCAGGCCGACTTCAAGACCATGACGACCGGCGAGTATGGCGGCGTGGGTGCGCTCATCCAGCAGCGCGGCGACACGGTGTTTATTGCCAATCCTTACGTCGACCGTCCTGCGCAGGAGGCTGGTGCCCGTGTGGGTGACGGCATCCTGGCCATCGATGGCGAGAGCATGATCAAGAAGACGGTCAGCGATGTGAGCGACAAGCTGCGCGGACAGGCAGGAACTACCTTCACCGTCCGGGTGAAACGCCCGTTCATCGATGAGCCTATTGACCTCAAGATCACCCGTCGTAAGATCGTCCTTGATGCTGTGCCATATTCTGGTTGGCTCAATGACAGCATTGCGTATGTCAACCTCTCTCAGTTTACCGACAAGGCGGCTCAGGATGTGCAGACAGCGCTTGAGGAGTTTAAGGCAACGGGCAAGCTCAAGGGCCTGGTCTTCGATCTGCGTGGCAATGGCGGTGGCCTGCTCGATGAGGCGGTGAAGCTGGTGGGTATGTTCGTGCCGAAGGGCAGCCTCGTGGTAGAGACCAAGGCGAAGCGTCCGGAATGGAACATCTCGTATCGCACCAATACCCATCCGATCGAGCCAGATCTGCCTCTCGTCTGTCTCGTTGACCGCAACTCGGCTTCGGCCTCAGAGATCCTGAGCGGAGCGCTGCAGGATATGGATCGTGCCGTGGTGATGGGAGAGCGCTCGTTCGGCAAGGGTCTGGTGCAGAGTACGCGCGGCCTGCCATTCAATACGCTGATGAAGTTTACCTCGGCCAAGTATTATATCCCTTCTGGCCGCTGCATCCAGGCCATCAAGTACAGTCCTGACGGTCAGGCTGTGCAGATTGCTGACTCATTGACCAACGTCTTCCACACAGCCAATGGCCGTGAGGTGCGCGATGGCCGTGGCATCAAGCCGGATGTCGAGAAGAAAACAAAGGTAATGTCGAACCTGGCATATTTCCTGGATCGTGAGTATATCACGGCCGATTATGCTACCCGTTATCGCCACGAGCATGAGACTATCCCTGCTGTGGCAGACTTCCGTCTCTCGGACGCTGAGTATGCAGACTTCTGCCAGCAGGCGCTCAAGCATAAGAATGACAGTGTGCTCACCAAACTGCTCAAGGTGACAGACATGGCTCACGAGCTGGATTCGCTCAAGGAGGAAATCTGCGAGGATATCGAGTCAGAGATTGCCCTGCGCTACTATTATCAGCGTGGACAGAATGAGCGCCTCGTGATGGGCGACAAGATCATCTCTGCCGCTGCTGAGCTCCTGGGTGACGCTGCTCGCTATGAGGCTATCCTCAAACCTGCCACTGTCGAGAAGAAGAAGGACGGCAAGAAACCTTCGAAGAAAAAGAAGTAATTACTAACTAATTTATAAAATCATTCATGAAAAAGATGCTTTTGTGCGGCATGGCCGCCATGCTCGCTGTGTCTGCGATGGCACAGGACGAGAAGAAGGAAGCTGTAGAAGAAGGCTTCCAGTTCACCACAATCGATTCTATCGCTATCTCTCCAATCAAGAACCAGAAGAACGCTGGTACCTGCTGGTGCTACTCTGGACTCAGCTTCCTGGAGAGTGAGGTTTATAAGAAGACGGGTAAGATGTATGACTTCTCAGAGATGTATGTCGTAGAGAAGACCTATATGGATCGTGCCGAGAAGGCTGTCCGCACCCACGGCGACGTAAGCTTCAGCCAGGGCGGTGCTGCTGGTGACCTCTTCTATGCTATGCGCCACTTCGGCCTCGTTCCTGAGAGCGAGATGCGTCCAGGCGTGATGTATGGCGATACTCTCAGCAACCACTCAGAGCTCTCTGCGCTCACCAATCCTATGGTCGAGGCTGCAGCCAAGGCTCGTAAGCTCCAGTTCGCTCCAGACGGCGAGCCAATGTGGAAGAAGGCTGTTCAGGCTGTTCACGAGATCTACCTCGGCAAGTGTCCTGAGAAGTTTACCTTCGAGGGCAAGGAGTATACTCCAATGTCTTTCTATAAGATGACCGGCCTCAACGTTGACGACTATGTCAACATCGGCTCATTTACCCATCATCCATATTCTTGTGGTGAGTACAAGGGCGTGGGCTTCGCTATCGAGGTACAGGACAACTGGCGCTGGGGCGAGTGCACCAACGTGGAGCTCGACGATATGATGCAGATCATCGACGATGCTGTCAAGGCTGGCTACACCGTACTCTGGGGTGGCGATGTCAGCGAGGAAGGCTTCACCCGCAACGGTATTGCAGTATATCCTGACATGGAGGCTGCTGACGTTCCTGGCCTCGACCAGGCTCACTGGCTCAAGCTCGACCGCACTGCCAAGAACAACGAGATCTCTAAGCGTCCATTGCCACAGAAGGTCGTTACTCCAGCTGAGCGTCAGCGTGGCTATGACAACTTTGAGACTACCGATGACCACGGCATGCACCTCTTCGGTACTGCTAAGGATCAGCAGGGCAACAAGTATTATATGATCAAGAACTCTTGGGGTCTCAGCGGCAAGTACAACGGTATCTGGTACATGACTCCTGAGTTTACCCGTGCTAAGGTTCTCAACATCGTTGTCAACAAGAATGCTATCAGCAAGGCACTTCGTGCTAAGTACGG
>JAZRVB010000223.1:0-28400 GCA_045598885.1 Bacteroidales bacterium | reverse complement strand
CAAAGCTCTGTACTCGTCCTGGAATTCCTTGCTTTCAATAATTGGCAGATAAGCCTTCTTCAGATCCTCGACGGTCTTGTAGAGGATCTCTGGGATGTAGGCTCCGCCGAACTGGCCGTAGTAGCCATTTTCATCAACGTGATAAGATTTCATTATAGTATAGTGTATTATTTTTTCGGAATGTTGCACTCATAAAGAGCACGCCGCAAAGTATGATACAAAAAGAAGGAGCTTGCATGACGTTGTGTCCTGCAAGCCCCTTAGTATCTCTTTATCGCATAAGGGTGCGACCCACAACGTTATGTTATGAGCGACGCCACCACCAATATGCGTTCATCATTGTCATTTGCGAATAGTTTTTAATTTTCGGGTGCAAATATAAGGAGTTTTTTTATTCGACGAACATTTTTGGCAAAAAAAATTGCAAATATTATGTTTTTTCTACGATTTCGGGTAATATCCATGCAATTTTCACGATAAAAGCGCTCTCTTCGTTCAAAAAACTTGCGAATTATTTCAAAATACGCTATCTTTGCCACATTAGAAATTCATAATTAAGAATTCATAATTCATAATTGAGTGGACTGTAAGACGATTGCTCATATTAAGACCGATTTCACGACCAAGTTCGGTGTGCCACGCCAGGCAGGACTCATTCCTGAACTGGAGGGTCGCATCGTCTTCGAACCAGCGTATCGCAATGCGGACGCGCTGCGAGGACTGGAGGGATACTCGCATCTGTGGCTGATCTGGGAGTTTCACAAAGTTAGGAGTGAGGAGTTAGGAGTTAGGAGTAATTCTGCGACCGACAAATCAACTCCTAACTCCTCACTCCTAACTCCTAACTCTTTTAAGCCTACCGTTCGTCCTCCTCGCTTGGGAGGCAATAAGCGCATGGGAGTCTTCGCCACTCGCTCGCCTTTCCGTCCGAATCCTATCGGATTGTCGTCGGTAGAGATCAGTCGCATCGAGCTGAATACAGAGGAAGGTCCTATTATATATATAAAAGGTGCAGACCTGATGAATGGCACGCCGATCCTCGACATCAAGCCGTATCTGCCATTTACAGACAGCCATCCTGAGGCACGTGGCGGATTCACGGATCAGACGAAGGAACAGGAACCGCTGGAGGTCATCATTCCAGACGAGATTCTTTCTGTATTATCGAATCAGTTGGATGAGAATAAGCTCATCGCTTTGAGGCAGGTGCTCAGTCAGGATCCTCGACCACATTATCAGGAAGACGAAGACCGCGTGTATGGCCTCAACTTTGCTGGCGAGGAGATTCATTTCCGTGTCAAGGAGAAAGTCCTCACCGTTGTATAACCCCAAATAGTAACATTCTTAAAGCGATATTATGAAAACTCTTTTCACTACTATCCTTGTGAGCCTTGCAGCGCTCACAGCTTCTGCACAGCAGATAGATGCATTGGAGCAACTGAAGGCCGACCCTCAGAAGTCGTATGGTACGGATTATCCATACCGCTTCGTGATGACCGACCTCACCCCTACTCCAGCAGGTTATCAGCCATTCTATATCAGTCATTATGCACGCCACGGCTCGCGCTATTACTGGAGTGCTGACCTCTATAAGAACCTTGACAAGCAGCTGACCGAAGCGCACGAAAAGCAGAACCTCACCGCAGAGGGAGAGGCTTTCTATCAGCGCTTTGAAGAGGCTTTGCCAGAACTGAATGCTGGTTGGGGAGAACTCACCCAGGTAGGTTGGGATCAGCATCAGAGCATCGCTCGTACGATGTATAACCGTTTCCCTGAGGTCTTCAGTCAGGGCGGTACCATCTCAGCCATCTCGTCTCTCTCTGGTCGTTGCATCATCAGCATGTCTGCATTCTGTCAGGAGCTGGCTCAGTGCAATCCTGCGCTTGAGATCACCGAGAAGTCTTCTCGTGCTACACTGCATGGCGTAGTTCCGACCGACAAGGAGAATCCTCTGCGCAAGGAATATCCGAAGATGAAGCCTCGCTATGAGCAGAATCGCAAGGGTCACAATTTCGATCCTTCTCGCATCAACAATGTGCTCAAGCGACTTTATAACAATACCGATAGTATCGGTCGCGAAGGCTTCTTTATGGCAGAGAACCTCAAGAACCTCTACACCTCGCTCCCAAGCATCGGACATGAGGGAATGATGGGAAATATCTATACGGACGAGGATATTGTCAGCAACTGGGAAGCCTCAAATCTCGGTTCTTACTCTTGGGTATTCGGTCCTCAGAAGGAGATGATCCCGATCCTCGAGGATATTCTGCAGAAGGCGCAAGATGTCATCGAAGGACGTAGTCAGGATGTGGCTTCGCTCCGCTTCGGCCATGACACCTGCCTCGGCCCTCTCACCGTGCTGATGGGCCTCAATGGTGCAGATACCGATCCTGAGGATCCTGCAGAGGTCAAGAACATCTACCAGAACTGGCAGACCTGCAAGGCAAGCAACATCCAGCTGATCTTCTATCGCAACGGTAAAGACAAGGACGACATCCTCGTGAAGTGTCTGCTCAATGGATCTGAGGCGACTCTGCCTGTACCTACCACGCAGGCGCCATATTACCGTTGGAATGATTTCTATACGTTCTATTTGGAGAGATGCAAATAAAGGATCCGACCTTCCCCCCAATAGACCCTCCCCCGGCCCCTCCACAAGGGAGGGGCCGGGGGAGGGTCTATTGGGGGAGGGTCAATGTTTAATCATAGAACCCCGGCTGCTTGTACTCAATACCCAGCTCTTTGTCCACCGTAGCGATGACGCCCTGGATCTGACCCATAGCGAACATACGGCCGAGGAGGGTGTAGCCAGAATTATGGCCATGTGCTGACTCATCGAATACGCCACCTGGCTCATCGGTGAAGGTCATGCCATGATCGACACGCATAGGGAGACGACGGCCAGAGTTGCACTTGCCTTCCTGCTCAGCCTTCTCGAAGATGCGGCAGAGCTCGATCAGATGGCCACGGCCACCCAGGTGAGAAGCCTCGGTGAAGTTACCATTAGGGAAGATGTGACAGCTGCGAAGGTGTACGAAATGAGTGCGATCAGCAAACTTCTCTGCCATTGCAACACAGTCATTATGCTCACCGGCAGAGAATGAACCTGCGCAGAAGGTAAGGCCGTTATGCTTGTTTGGCACAGCATCGAGCATCCACTGGATATCCTCCATGCTACCAATGATACGTGGCAGGCCGAAGACAGGATAAGGAGGATCGTCTGGGTGTACACACATGTTGATGTCGTACTCCTCACAGATTGGCATGATTGCCTCAAGCCAAGTCTTCATGTTCTGCTGAAGCTGCTGCTTGTCGATACCCTTGTAGAGCTTCAGCAGATCGTGGAACTTCTGGATTGGAGCCGAATCGCCCTCGCTGAAGTTGCCAGATACGAAGCCTTGGGTCTTGATGATGATATTCTCGACCATGGCATGATCGAACTCAGGAGTAGCTGTCTCCTTGATCTTGTCGGCCTCAGCGACGAGATCGCGACCCCACTTATGATTCTTTGAGAACTCTGCCCACTCCTCGCGAGCACCGTTGCGCTTGAGGATATAGATGTCGAAATAAGCGAATACACCCCAATCCATGTAAAGGTTATTTGCTCCGTTCGGATTGTCGTGAGCGAGGTCGGTACGAGCCCAGTCAAGTACTGGCATGAAGTTGTAGCAGATGCACTTGACACCTTCCTCGCCGAGGTTGCGGAGGCTCTCCTTATATACTTCGATCTGATGATCGCGATCAGGACCACCATACTTGATGGTCTCAACGACAGGGAGCGATTCTACAACACTCCACTTCATGCCGTAGCTCTCAATATATTCTTTCAGCTCGTGAATCTTCTCACGTGTCCATACTTGTCCGAGTGGGACGTCGTGGAGAGCGGTAACGATACCCTCCACACCAATTTGTTTCAGCTGGGCAAGAGTGATCTTGTCTTTCTTACCAAACCAGCGCCAGGTTCTTTCCATACTAGATTGCAAAGCCCCCATCCCCTGCCCTTCCCCCTAAAGTGGGGAAGGGAGTGATTTGTTCATGGGGATATTGGGGGACATATTTATTTGTTATTATTTTGATTATCTGATAGTATCTACTCCCTTCCCCTCTTTAGGGGGAAGGGTAAGGGGATGGGGCTTTCTTATCGCTGTGACGTGTATTTGTGCAACGTCTTTCTCACCGCACCAGGACCCGCATACAGCTCCTTGACCATGCCCTCAATCTGCTCACCGAGGCCAGCCTCATAGAGATCAAGACCGAAGACGTCCTTACGGCTATAAAGTTTCTTAAGGCAGGAATAATCCTGATCGGCCTTGCCAAGCTCGAGAGGTGCGACGATAGCCTGGAGCTCGTCGAGCAATGGGTCGGTAGAAGGGGTGAATGGGTTGCCGTTATCATCAAGAGCCTTGAGGAAGCGAGCGTAGCCAGCGAGGGTGAGAGGGATGAGGACGAGGTTGCTCATATCGAGGCCGCGAGCTACATACTTCTTAATGGTCTCACCGAAGCGGATTGGAAGCTTCTGGCTGGTATCGGTAGAGATACGCTGAGGAGCGTCTGGCATGAATGGATTTGGCAGACGCTTGTTGATGACAGTGCCGATGAACTCGTAAGGGTTGAGGACACCAGGGTCGGTAACTACTGGCATAGCCTCGATGTAGCCGATCTTCTGGATGAATGAGCGGAGATCCTCGTCGGCCATCTCAGCTGAGATCAGGTCGTAGCCGAGCATCACGCCATAGATAGACATGGCGGTGTGCAGAGGATTCAAACAGGTAGTAACCTTCATGGTCTCAACCTGATCGACGGTCTCACGAGTGGTATAGAGCGCGCCACCGAGCTCGAGTGGTGGACGGCCATTGGTATAGTTGTCCTCAACGACGAGATACTGAACCTCCTCTGCATTGACGAATGGAGCGGTGAAGGTCTTCTTGTCGGTGATGATGGTCTCGTTATCCTCAAAGCCATCGGCAGCGATCATGGCCTGTACCTTCTCATGTGGACGTGGAGTGATCTTATCGATCATTGACCAAGGATAGGTCACCTTCTTCTCATCCTGGAGGTATGCGAGGAACTCAGCTGGAGCCAAACCGTCAGCTACCCACTTCTGAGCGTATGCCAAGACACCAGCCTTGACCTTGTCGCCGTTGTGCGAGCAGTTGTCTGTACTCTGCACGGTGAGAGGCAGAGCGCCAGCCTTGAAGCGCTCAAGGAGCAATGCACAGACCTTACCCATCGCAAAGACAGGAGAGAGGCCACGAGCCAGATCGGCATCATTATAAGAATATCCCTTTTCGGTGATAGTGAAGGTGATCATCTGCAGCGAAGGAGCACGGAAGATCTCCTGAAGGCGAGCCCAATCGTCGCCGAACTGAGGATCTGCCTTGAGGCTCTCAGTTACCGAAGCGATGACCTTCTTCTCGATGGTGCCGCTCGACTGGAGGCTCACCAGGAGCGAGAGGTTGTTATAAGGACGATAAGCCTTGTCGATGATCTCGTAGTCGAAGCTCTCTGCAACGATGACGCCACGGTCGTACTTACCGCTGTTGAGTGCATCATTGAGGATGGCAGCCGGGAAGGCGCGGAAGATGTTGCCAGCACCAAAGTGAAGCCAGGTTGGCTCGTCATGAGTCTTCTTGGCAACGGCAGCAATGTCGAACGAAGGCAACTGATAGCCTTTGCTCTCCCACTCGGTCTTATCAAAACCCGGAGTGAGGATGTCTGTAAGTTTCATTGTCTGATTATTTTGTGTTAGTATATAGTACAAGTAATGTTGATCGTAGAGGTTCTAAAGCGAAAAGAACTCTACTAATAGTGTTTTATCGGCACAAAGATAACATAAAATTTACAATTATAAGACAAAAAACAATTATTTTTCATCAAATGCAACAAATGATACGTATTTTTGAATAGCAGTAAGAGAAAAAAAACGTATCTTTGCAGCGAAGTTTAAATTTAACCATTCCCAAAACTATGACAGCAATCACCATTACAATGATCATCCTGGCATTCATCCTCACTATAGTAGGAATGATTGGTGCCATCGTCCCCGCATTACCAGGGCCTCCCCTGAGTCTGGCTGGATTTGCCATTATCTACTGGATTCTCCCAGGGAGTATCAGCACGCCGTTGCTTATCGCCATGATTCTGCTGACCGTAGCGGCTGCTGCCCTTGACTATCTGGCTCCTATCCTACTGACTCGAGTCGGCGGAGGGTCGAAGCAAGCGATGATCTGCACGACGGTTGGACTTATGGCGGGTCTTTTCTTCATGCCATTAGGACTTATTTTAGGTCCGCTCATCGGAGCCTTTGTCGGAGAGTATTCTAATTCGCAGCGACTTGGCAAAGCGCTGTGGGTAGCATTGCTCTCATTCCTGTCATTTCTCTTTACGACAGTGATCAAGGTGATACTGACGGCGGTGATGACATATTATATGGTAATGGCAGTGATATAAGAACAGACCCTCCCCCGCCTCCTCCACAAGGGAGGGACGGGGGAGGGATGTGGTTAGGCGATGGAGAATCTTCTATTCCTTCTTATACATCTTCAAGCCATACAATCTTGGGAAAGCTCCATCAGGAGCAACGAAGCGGACTGGAACGGTCTGTTTACCAATCATATTATCGGCACTGACAGTAATTGTATAATCGAAGAAACGATCCTTTGTCGCATTATTAACCTTAGCTGGGATGACAATCGCACGAGTCAACTTGCCATTGACATAGATAGCACCCTTACGCCCACGATCGAGCAAAGAGAAACGAAGCTGAACTGATACGCTGTCGCCTTTTGCCAATGGGACATTATTGCCCAGTGCAAGGTCATACTGGAACCAGTCACCTGGCTGGCAGGAACGGAAGGTATTACCATTGAGCTTTCCACTATTATGAGCCTCTCCGACCTGTATGTTATGAGCCTCCTCACTGGAAGGTTCTCCGACTTCAACGGCATCCATCGTCAACTTAGCAAGAAGCTGAGCCTCCTTTTCACGGAGATAGAGAGGATTGCGCAACCAGGCGCTCTCAGTCTGCTGATTCCAATAGACGGTATACTTATTATGATGTGTCTTGAAAAGAGGACGAACCTCCACCTCGCTGAAGGCTGAACCAGGAGCAGAGGCATTGACCTCGAACTCAAGATTTGAGAGATCTACGACATTGATACGAGTAGGGATCTGTGCACGCTCCGTAATCAGCATAGGCGCATTGGCCAGGCTTGGTATTGGCTGATTGTCTGCATTTGAGTGGTCTCTACGTCCAGCTCCAGCATATTCATGATCAAATGGCTCCTTGCGTGTACTTTTATCTGTAATACCTGCCAGGACTACAGGACCATACTTCAATGCTATATAAGTAGGTACGCGCGGACATTCTTCATAAGAGAAAGACATCGGATACTTTATCTCAATAACATCGCCCTGCTTCCATCCCTTACCGCATGAGACATAATAGCTATCAACGTCCTTCATAAATGGCTTGAAGTTCTTAGGCTCCTTGCCATTGACCGTCACACTAAACTCCTGATTGGTCCAGGATGGACGGCGGACTGCAATGACATAATTACCAGGCTTATTGATCGTGATCTTGCTTTTCTCGCCGAATGGGAACTTGGTCTCCTGAGTAAGAGCATATTTCTCATTCGTCAGCTCGCTGGCAATGAAGAGATTCACGAAAAGCGTATCATCATGGACTGTGTAGATAAAGTCTCCATGCTTCGACTGACTTTCCATACCTGTACCTACACAGCACCACATTGCCACATTCGGCTGGGAGTAGATTCGATAAGTATTAGGACGAAGAGAAGTGTGGTAGACGTAACCACCAGACTCTGGGTCCTGATTGCCGAGAATATGATTGAGCAAGGCTCCCTCATAATAATCTACATAATGTGCATTGTGCGAACGGTCAAAAAGACGCTCGGTCAATTTGAGCAGATTATAGGTACTACAAGCATCCGGACCATTGAGCTCAGAAATATAACGTGTACTCTTATTCACTGGTTGGAAAGTACCATTGACACCCGTACCACCGATAGCCGTCATACGATGATTGACAGCCTCATCCCAGAATACGTTGACCGCACGGTCATATCGTTCCTCACGCTTCAGCTCACTGATACGTGCATAACCGACAAACTTAGCCGAGGTCTCATTGACATTCTTAAGATCCAGGAATCCTCGGTTAGGACCATCGCGAAGGACATTCTCAACAATAATCTGATGAGAATACTTATTAGCAGCCTTAATATACTTGCTGTCATCGAACAGCTTATAAGCATCGGCCAAAACCTCATTAATACCACCTGGCTCCCACTGAAGGATCTGCATCTCCATGTCAGCATCCTTGAAGTTATGTACCACCTCGATAATCCAGTCAGCCATCTTGCGGAAGATCTCAAGCGCCTTAGCGTTGCCTGCATGAACGTATGCATCTCGCAATCCGGCCAGTACCTTGTGCTCACAATAGAGAGGAGCCCAGTTACCACGCTGATTGTAGACACGATAGTCTCCAGAATAAAGCGCTTTCCAGATTTCATTATCAGGGATACCGCCGATAAATCCTTTCAAGCCACTCTTATCATTGTCAAAGACCGCCTGGCAGTCAGCAAGGACATCGACAATGTGATTGATTCGCTCAAGCAACTGAGCACGCATTTTCTCGTCTCGGCAAGAAGCATAGCTCATGGAGAGAGCCGAGAGATAATGGCCTGTCACATGACCATCCATAGCCATATCAGGCTGCCAGGCCCAGTTGGTATAAGGCTTATTCTTCTCGACCCAGCCATTATATTTGCCAGGAGCATCACTGAGACCCGCCTGACGGACATAAGGTGTCAGGAGGCGGTCAACCGTATAATAAAGCAAGACTTGATAGTTGCGGTCCTGCGCTTGTTTGAACGGACTGTCAAGCAAGGTTACCTCACTCAGGTCGAAATGAGAGGGATAAAGCAGGTGCTGCGCCTTGACAGACGACACTGTAAGCAGCATCATCAAGCAAGAATAGAGCATAAAAGAAATACCCTTCTTTGTCATGGCTATGGGAATTTGAGTTAATATCTATAGGGGTCAGCAAAGCTGGATTGGGAGGGGCGGGGTTCTTCCTTACTTGGCAAGGACGATACGGAAGCCGCAGTGCATGATCATGCTCAGGAGGCGATCACGATCCTTTGCGCCACCGGTATATTCCTGACGGCCTGCAATATCGAAAGAATAGCTCATCGACTGATGCCAAGAGCCGCCACGCGTGATGAGCGTATCACCTACATAGCCTTCATTGGCATGCAATGGGAGATGCTTGGCATTGAATGCAGCAGACGCGATGCTATCACGATAGGTATAACGATAATAGGCGTTCTCAACCCACTCTGACACATTGCCTGCCATATCATAGAGACCCAGCTCATTAGGGAGAAGCTGGCCGCCAGGATGCATACCGAAGTTATTTCCGCCGATACCTTGAGTCAATGCATTGGCCGAGCACCAGGCCACATCAGAGAATGTATTGCTTCCAGGGTAGTTGAATCCGCGAGAATATCGGCCGCCACGAGCAGCACACTCCCACTCTGCCTCTGTCGGAAGTCGGAAACGCATTCCTTGAGAATTTGGCATACCACAAAGCTGATTGAGACGATCGCAGAAAGCAACCGCATCTGCATACCAGACATTATAAGCCGGATAGTCCGCACCTAAACCGACGCTGGCATACCAGGCGCTATCCTGACGTGTAAGGCTCTGTACCGAGCGACGGCCTGTAGGCCACTCACCCATCACAGCCATCCACTGAGACTGTGTCACCTCATACATACCGATGTAATAATCATCTGGCATGCAAATCTCAGTCACAGGACCTACCCAGAGATGACCATTGTCCTGACCAGATGCTGTCGGCATCTTGAATACCTGGGTATAACGAATTGTGTCAACCTTGACAGAACCATTTTCCAACGTATGACGATAAGCACGCTTGTCAAGAAGATGCACATAATCGACGAAAGCAGAATTCTTGACAACAGTCATAATACCATCCGATCCAGTAAACTCTGTCAGTTTCAAAGAGTCGGCATTGCCCGAGTAGATCGAGGAATAGTTTGGTCGGGTGGTCGAGCGGGATTGCGCACCCTGATAGAACTGGCAGCTCTCCACCTTCACCATATTATTGAGCAATGTGACGATAGCCTGTCGCTGCTGTTCGTTAAGTGAACTGCTGATAGAGACCTCTCCGATCGAAAGGTTTACTTTCTCATAGGTCAACGAAGGATCCTCAGCATCACAAGCGCTGACCGCGAGCAAGAAAAACAGAGCACTTATTGCGTAAAATATTTTATTCATTCAAATTAATCGTTATTTCGGGGGCAAAGTTACAAAAAAAATAGGAACTTACCAATTTATTGACTATTTTTTAATAGATTTTACCCTTCAATCTTGTTTTTTCTTTAGAAAAAGTCTATATTTGCATTCGAAGAACAGAAAACTTCCTTCTCTTAACCCATGATTACTATAAAAAAAGATCAGCCACTCAATATCTATAGAGCCTCTGCAGGTTCTGGCAAAACCCATCTGCTGACGGGTTTCTACCTGAAGCAGTTATTCCTGCCGACGGAACTGCCAGATGCTTCCAAGACGGAGCTTCGATTCAGTGAGATTCTCGCTGTGACTTTTACCAATAAAGCAACGGCTGAGATGAAAGGCCGAATCATCCAGGAGCTACACCTTTTGAGCGTTGATCCCAAGAAATCACTCTTCTGGGAAGATGTTAATCCTGACGGCAAAAACACAGCAGAAAAGATACAGAAGAAAGCCAAGGAACTGCTGGTACAGATCCTCAATGACTATGCGTCATTCAACATCAGCACCATCGATAGCTTCTTTCAGAAAGTAGTCAGAAGTTTTGCAAGAGAACTCAATGTATCAGGAAATTACGAGATTGAGATGGATCTTGACAAAACCCTGGATGCAACGCTATCGAACTTTCTCGACAAACTTGACGAACATAAGCAGAAAGAGACATTCGAGTGGCTGGTAGAATTCTCCGAGCAACGTAATGAGGATGGTGCCGGATGGGACTTCCGCGAGCCATTGCTCAAGATGGCCAAGAAAGCGCTCAGCAGCGAGCAATACCGCAATCACAGCCAGCGCATCAAGGAATTTACCAAAGACAAAAAAGCACTTCACGCCTACGAGAATCGACTTCGTTGCATCCGTCAGGAATGGCGCGAGAATGTCAAGCGACTGGGACAGGAAGGTCTCAAGACGCTGGAAAGATACGGTATGCAAGTCGACGACTTTTCACGTTCCTTCCCTAACCGACTGATAGAATGGGCCAACTATGAATCGGGAGATATCCCTATGCCAACTTCCACATTCATAAAATCGGCAGATGCCCCAGACAGCTGGTTTGCAAAAAAAAGTCCATACGCCAAAGGGCTCGAACCAGCTGCCGAAGCAGATATAAAGGACGTTTTCGCTCGCTGTATCGATCATTTTGTTGGCAAACCTTATCGCGACTATTGCACAGCCACTGCCATCGCTCGCAATCTCTACGAGTTAGGTATCATGGCCAATATCGATGAAGAACTGAAGGCCTACTGCGATGAGCAGAACATGATGCTGCTCAGTTCGACCAATGAACTCCTGGCGCGATTGATCGGACCAGAGGATGCTCCTTTTATATATGAGAAGACTGGTACGCGAATCAAGTCCTACATGATCGACGAATTCCAGGACACCTCAGGCATGCAGTGGGGCAACTTCGTACCGCTGATCGACAATTCACTGAGCCAAGGATACCAGAACCTGATCGTCGGAGACGTGAAGCAGAGCATCTACCGCTGGCGTGGCAGCGACTGGGGATTGCTTGATTCTCAGATAAATCACTACCATCCACAGATGCATTTCGTGGATCCAGATGTCCTGAAAATCAACAGGCGTTCACTGGAGTCCATCGTCATGTTCAACAACAAGTTTTTCGAAGCTGCAGCTGAAAGTCTGGACACATTAGCCGGCACAACCCAGATCTCGCGCATCTACCGCGATCTGAAGCAAACCTTACCCCCCAAGCTGATTAACGACCCAACCGCACCCAAAGGACTGGTCAGTATAGATTTTCTGGAGTGCCATGACGAAGATGGAAATCTGATAGACAAACCGAACGCCGAGCAGAAAGCAGCAGAAGCCATGAGAAGGCTCCCTGGCCAGATCATCCGCCTGATGGATCTCGGATTTGAAGCCAAGGACATTGCCATCCTCTGTCGCAGAAAGTCAGAATGCAGCAAAGTGGCAGAGACGCTCCTGGATTATAAGCAGAAGAATCCGGACAGCCGTTACAAGATGGACATCATATCCAATGAGGCCTTACTGATTTCTGCCCGTCCTTCGGTGCAGACCGTCATCAATATCATGCGCCATCTGCAGACCCCAGAATCAGACATCCAGCGCATGGTAGCACATACCAGCTTTTTCCAACTCGAAGAGAAGACTCCGAGCGAGGCTTTGAGCCAGTACTTTTCCTTGCCGCAGGGAGAAAGCTTCTTTGACAAGAAACTGTCACACCAGCCGATCTATGAGATGACAGAACAAATCATCGGCAAACTACCGCAACCGGTACAGCAGTTCGACGCTCCTTTCTTGCAAGCATTCCGCGATCAGGTGCTGAGCTTTGCTGGCACACAAGGCTCCGACCTCACTTCTTTCTTGCAATGGTGGGATCAGAGCGGTCATACTCAGAGCATCTCCTCGCCAGACGGACAGAATGCCATCCAGATTCTCACCATTCACAAGTCGAAAGGATTGGGTATGCCCGCCATCATCCTGCCATACGCCTCATGGGAGATGGATCTGGACAATACGCACAGCGAAGTCATCTGGTGTCAACCGAAGGAAGAGCCTTTCACTCAAGACATTCTCCTCCCTATCAAACTCGAAAAATCCTTGACCAGCACTATCTTCGAAAAAGAGTATTCCGAAGAGCGACTCCGTTCTATCATCGACAATCTCAACACCGCATACGTTGCCTTCACTCGTGCGAAGGAAGCCATGATCATCATGACTCCCAAGCCAAAGAAAAAGAAGGAAAATGGCAGTATGCTCGAAGACCTGTTATCCAACTTCTGTAATCTACCTGACGGAGTGACAAATCTGACCGAAGGAGATAATCGCAGAAGGAAGCAGGACGAGGACGATAAGGAATCAAAAGAGGAAGAAGAAGAAAACTTGGTCACCTGTAGCAGCGACTCTCTCTTCCCTGACGAAACTACACCTTTGCCAGAAGTCAAAGTACTGCATAGCCCTCTCCTGCCCGATGTCACAGCCAAGGATAAAGGAACCTATATCCACCGCGCGTTGCAGGAGATCCGCACGATACAGGATGCTTCGAAGTCCATCCACTCGCTCTATCTGCGCGGCATCATCAATCCGGAGATTATCAATGAAGATGAGATGCAGCGTGTCATCAGCCAGCTGCTGTCAAATCCTCAGGTGCAGCCTTGGTTTGCACCAGATCTGACCATCCTCAATGAGCAGAGCATCACCAATAGCAAAGGCAACCTGGAGCGTATCGACCGACTCATCATCACGCCTCAAGGCCGTGCCATCGTCATTGATTACAAGACGGGACATTATATAAAGGAGTACCGCACCAAGGTCAAAGACTATGTTGATGCGATCCGCGAAATAGGCTATCCGGATGTCGAGGGATACTTGCTCTTTATCAAGGACGGCAAAGTGATGAAGATATCTTGATATTTTCATTTAGCATGTACCACACCGTTCAATGGAGTACATCCCGAGAGGACGGCATGTACTACGTCGTTCAGTGGAGTACATCCCGAGATGATGGCATGTACCACACCGTTCAGTGGAGTACATCCTGGGATGATGGCATGTACCACATTGTTCAGTGAAGTCCATCCCGAGACGATGGCATGTACCACACCGTTCAGTGAAGTCCATCCCGAGATGCTGGCATGTACCACATTGTTCACTGGAGTCCATGCCTCAAAAAAAACACCACCCTGGGATAATCCAGAGTGGTGTTTTTTTTGATTTTGTATCAGTTTCAATTAGAGAGCACCGATAACGCTAGCGAACTTAGCGAACTCAAGGTCATTGAGAGCCTTGTTCTTGAGCGAGCTATCCATAGAGATAGCCTTGAGGAGGTTGCTCTGTACGTCTGAGCTGTTGTTGGTACGAGCACCTACGATAGCGCTGAGGTAGTAGGTGATAGCGTCCTTGTTTGCTACAGCATCAAGGACAGACTTAGCAGCGCTGTAGTTGCCAGCACAGATCTGAGCAACAGCAGCATTGTTGGTCTTAGCATCGCCGAAGCTTGAGATAGCCTGAGCGTACTGACCCTTATTAGTAAGGAGAGTACCCATAGCCTCACCATACTCTACACACTCACCAGCCTTGCCGAGGAAGGTCTGAGCAGCCTGCCAGTCAGCAGCGTTCATAGATACAAGACCCATGTTCATGTTAGCCTGAGCGTTGTTAGCGTCCTTAGAGAGGATGTTCTTCCAGATCTGCTCAGCATCAGCGAGCTTGCCCTGCTTGTAGTAGAGAGCAGCGAGGTCGTTAGAAGCACGGTAGTCAGAAGCGAACTTCTTCTCAGTATACTTGTAGATGGTCTCCTGATCAGCAGCATTCTTCTTGGTTGCGAGGTAGAGGAGCTCCTCGATGGTGAGAGCGTCCTTCTCGTTCTTCCAGAGATCATCAATCTCCTCATCGGTGTGACCGATGTTACGAACGGTAGCAGTAACCTTAGAATAACGGAGCTGTGGGAGGATCTCGTCAGCGAGCTCCTTATATGCAGATGAGAGGTTGCGGATCTCCTGCTCACGAGCCTCAGGATCGCTGATGCGGCCGAGGACGTTGAGGATCAACTGCTTGTCCTGGAGGCTGCTGTTCTCAACGAGCTCCTTGAAGCCATCCCAATCCTCAGCGATCTGCTCAGGAGTGATCTGACCCTGCATCTTAGCCTTCTTGAGGAACTTCTGGAGGTAAGCAGCAGAAGACTTCTCACGACCAGCAGCGAGGCGCTCATTGAGGCTATACTTACCCTCAGGAGAAGCGGTGCTGACCATGTCAAGACCCTCAAACTGACGACGCTCCTGATCCTTGGTAGCGGTGATAGCGGCCTGCATATCCTTTACTTCCTGCTTCTTCTCACTCTCAGTAGCACGGAGGTTGGTGCTCTGGTACTGATAGATCATGGTAGCGATATACTTATCAAAGGTATCCTTGACGAAGTTATCCTTAGCGTATGCAGGGGTGTTGCTTACTGCAGAAGCGAGGCTCTCAGTAGCGATGACGCCATCAGCGATGTATACGCTTGGGAGAGTGATCTGCTTGCCCTTGATATCAGCGAGGAAGTCGAGGCGGAGGCGTGAGTTAGCCATCTCATCCTTGTAGAGGAAACCACAACGGAAGGTAGCAGTACCACCATACTTGTAGTTGATCTCCTGATCATTGCCACTTACCTTCTCACCCTGGAAAGACACTGGAGTACCCTTGGTCTCACCAGCAGCATACTCCATGACAGGGGTAATGGTAAGAGTAGCCTTCTTGTTGAAATACTTCTCTGGATAAGTAACGGTCACAGTTGCATTGACCATGCCACCCTGCTCTACGAGAGGATTAGGGTTGCACACGAAGTTGTCAGCTGTGAGGGGATCGAGTTTGCCACAAGATGCCATGACTGCAAGCATGACAACGGCACAAACGGTCGAAAACAGTTTCTTAATCATGTCGTTTGTAAAATTAATAATTGTTGATATTTTTGTTTCGAATAAATAGCGATATATAATTAATATGTGTTCGTTGATACATTCTACGGCTGCAAAGATAATCAAAAATTACAACAAATGCAAAAACGAGCACATTTTTTTCTAAAAACAGGGTCATTTTTTCTTATTCCTCGCGCTTTTATCTACGTTTGTTGCGCGGATGGTAGGTCAAAATTTCCTCGCGCAGCATCTGTCGGTCCACCTTTGTATATATTTCTGTGGTCGATATCTGCTCATGCCCCAGCATCATCTGGATGGCTCGCAGGTTGGCGCCTCCCTCCAGCAGATGCGTGGCAAAAGTGTGGCGGAAGGTGTGTGGCGACACCTCCTTCTCAATCCCTGCCTGCTGGCAGCATTGCTTCACGATCTTGAAGACCATGATACGCGACAGGCTCCGTCCGAAGCGGTTCAGGAAGACATAGTCTTCGAAGCCTCGCTTGACGTCCAGCTCGTAGCGGAACTGCTGATAGTTGTCAATCTCCTTCAATGCACTCTCAGCGATTGGAACTATACGCTCTTTCCGACCTTTGCCCATAACTTGAATGAAGCCTTCTTTGGCGAAGATGTGCGACAATCGCAGCTCAGTAAGCTCTGATACTCGCAAGCCACAAGAATAGAGTGTCTCCAGGATGGCTCGGTTGCGCTGGCCTTCGATGGTCGATGGATCTGGCACGGCGATGATACGGTTCACCTCTTCCAGTGTCAACACCGTCGGGATGATGTCTGGCAGTTTCGGCGAGTCGATACAGTCGGTCGGATCCTTCTCCATCACGCCTTCCAGACGCAGGAATTTATAGAACGCCCTCACGCCTACCAGGATACGTTTCTGCGACTTGGGTACGATACCCACTTCGTGGAGTCCCCAGATGAACTGTTCCACCTCCACAGGTTCCAGTTCGGTGAGCGACTTACCCAACCCCTCGGCAAACTTCTGCAATTTGGCGATATCAGAAAGATAGGCCTGCACCGAATTTTCGGTGAAGTTTCGCTCAAATTTGAGGTAAGAATAATATTTATCGAAGTAATTGTTGGTCATGTCGCAGAAAAAACGTAATTTTGCAGCGGCAAATATATGTCTTTTTGGCCAATAAAACAAGGAAATTATGAAAATTCTCATCATCAACGGACCTAATTTGAATCTTCTGGGCCGCCGCGAGCCTGGAATCTACGGTGCACAGACTTTCGAGGGATACCTTGAGCAGCTACGTGCATCCTATCCCGACGTCGAGATCTCCTACTACCAGAGCAATCATGAGGGAGACATCGTTGATGCCATCCACATGGCAGGGTTCGGTGATGAGGCCAATCTCAATGAGGCGTGGACAGCGCAGAAGGCTGGCACCATTGGCCGTCAGGACGGCATCGTGCTCAATGCTGGCGCCTATACTCACACCAGCGTAGCCATCCACGACGCCATCAAGGCGGTCAAGACTCCGGTCATTGAGGTGCATATCAGCAACGTACATCAGCGCGAGGAGTTCCGCCACCATTCGTATATCAGTCCTGCTGCCAGCGGCATCATCGTCGGATTCGGCATTGATGGGTATAGACTCGCTATTGAAGGACTACGAAGAAGACCCTCCCCAACCCTCCCTCATAGGGAGGGGGAGTGATAGTTACCTCGCTCGCTGTAACCCTATTTTAAAAGTATATTTTTTTTTATTTATATTAGTGTTTATTTTTAATTTTTACCCACAGAACTAACTATTAAGTTCCCTCCCTTTGAGGGAGGGTTAGGGTGGGTCCTTTATTATGATTGACAAGAAAACCAAAATTGTTTGCACCATCAGCGACATCAACTGTGAGGTAGACTTCATCCGCGACCTCTATGAGCGCGGTCTGAACGTAGTACGAATGAATACGGCTCACGCCAACGACGAGGGTATCAAGCGTCTCATCGCCAATGTGCGTGAAGTCAGTGAGAATATCCCAATCCTCATCGACACGAAAGGTCCTGAGATCCGCACCACCACCTTCCCTGACGACTACACCGTCAAGGCGCTCATTTTTGAGCCAGGTGAGCACGTCCGCATGGTGGGCAATCCAGAGGGTCGCACCACTCACGATGAGATCTCGATGAACTATGCAGACTTCTGCAACGACGTGCCAGTAGGCGCTACCGTCCTCATTGACGACGGCGAGATTGCCTTCACCATCATCGACAAACAGGGCGACGTCCTCATTGCAGAGGCACAGAACCACGGTGAGCTCGGCCAGCGCAAGTCGGTCAATGTGCCGGGTGTCAGCATCAAGCTGCCTTCGCTCACCGAGAAGGACCGTCACAACATCGACCTCGCCATCGAGCAGGGCATCGACTTCATCGCCCACTCTTTCGTCCGCTCTAAGCAGGACGTGCTCGACATCCAGGAGATCCTCGACGCTCAGCGCTCGAAGATCAAGATCATTGCCAAGATCGAGAATCAGGAAGGTGTCGACAATATTGACGAGATCCTCGACGTAGCCTATGGCGTCATGGTAGCACGTGGCGACCTCGGCATTGAGGTGGCACAGGAGAAGATTCCTGCCATCCAGCGCATGCTCATCCGCAAGTGTATGCAGCGTCACAAGCCGGTCATCGTGGCTACGCAGATGCTGCACACCATGATCAAGAATCCACGTCCTACCCGTGCAGAGATCAGCGATATTGCCAATGCAGTATTTGCTCACACCGACGCTGTGATGCTCAGTGGTGAGACCGCTTACGGCGCTTATCCACGCGAGGCCGTACAGACCATGGCCCTGGCCTGCAAGGAGGCGGAGATCGAGCTGGAGAGCCAGCCATACGCCGTGCCACGCAACCTCAATGGCGTATCAGACACCACCAACGTATACCTCTGCAAGCATGCAGCCATCGCCAGCGAGAGCCTCGGTGTCAAGTCTATCATCACCTCTAACAATACAGGTGTCACCAGCCGCACGCTCTGCGCTTTCCGTCCTCAGGTGCCTATCTATGCGCTCTGCAACGACATGCACACCGTACGCATCCTCAACCTGAGCTTCGGCGTACAGCCACATTTCGTTGAGTTCTCTGATACCTCGATGAGTGGTCACATGTTCCAGCAGCTCGGCATCCGTCAGCTCTTGGCTAAGAATATCATTGACGATGAGGAGCTCGTCGCCTGCCTCATGGGTGCTACCAGCAAGGGCGCGTACTCATTATCTATAAATATGGTCAATAGATTGAAATAAGATATGCAGAAGGAGTTGAGATACGAAGAGATTGCCGATGCGCTCGACGAATATGTCCGTGCACACATCGACCCTGAGCCTGCCCTGCTTCACCAGGTGCAGCGACTCACGCATCTTCGCCTCACCTACCCTCGCATGTGCTCCGGCCATCTGCAGGGCCGACTCCTCAAGATGCTGTGTCAGATGGTCAATGCGCACCGCGTCCTGGAGCTCGGCACCTACAGTGGCTACAGCGCGCTCAGCATGGCCGAAGGTCTCACCCCTGACCCTGTCACCGGCATTGAGGAACTGCACACCATCGAAGTGTTCGATGAGATTGAAGACTTCCTCCGCGACGTGATGTCTCGCGCTGGTGACCTTGGCAAGAAGATTCACTTGCATTTTGGTGACGCGCTTTCGCTCATCACCAAAATTAGTGAGGAGTTAGGAGTGAGGAGTGAGGAGTATTCTACCTCGCCGAAACTCTCTAGTGACGTGGCTAACAATTCCTCACTCCTCACTCCTCACTCCTCACTAAACAAGGTCTGGGACCTTGTTTTTATAGACGCCGACAAGCGTCTCTACAACGAGTACTACGACCTCGTCCTCCCCTACGTCCGTCCAGGTGGCCTCATCATCGCCGACAACACGCTCTGGGACGGCAAGGTCTTAGATCCGAACCCGAAGGAATCTGACACGCAGACGCGCGGCCTGCAGGCTTTCAATGACCGCATTGCGCAGGATACACGCGTCGAGAAAGTCATCCTCCCGATGCGCGACGGACTCACAATAATAATGAAAAAATGAGAAAATTAAAGAATTAAAAATGGACAGCTGCTCCGACAGCCTAATTTTATAATTCTTTAATTTTATAATTCTTTAATTTCTATATGGAAAATACAAGATTAGACAAAGTCAACCGCCTCCTCGAAAAGGAGCTGGCTGAGATCCTCCGACAGGAGACTGCCAAGACCCACGGCCTGCTGGTCAGCGTCAGTGCCGTACGCACCGCACCAGACCTCTCTTTTGCCCGTGTCTATGTCAGTGTCTTCCCTTCTGATCGTGGCACCAGCGTCGTCGACAGCCTCAATAAACAGGTCGGCGGCATCCGCTTTGCTTTGGGCAACAAGGTACGCTATCAGCTCCGCGTCATCCCAGAGCTCCGCTTTGACATCGACGACTCGCTCGACTATCTGGAGCGTATTGACGAACTATTAAAAAAATGAGAAAATTAAAAAATCAAAGAATTATAGAATTGTCAGCACCGCAGAAATTTTATAATTCTATCATTTTATAATTTTATCATTTATGTTGTCGTTAACCATCGCCCTGCGCTACCTCTTTGCCCCAAAGAGCCATTCAGCCATCAACATGATCACGTTGGTGGCTGCTTGCGGTGTGGGGATCATCACAGCGGCGATGATCTGTGTCCTCTCGGTATACAACGGCTTTGAGGGCCTTGTCAGCGACCTCACCTCACGGTTCGATCCAGATCTGCGCATCGAGGCCTCGGTCGGCAAAGGCTTTACCGAAGACGCTCAACTACGCTCCCTTATTGAGGACCTCCCCGAGGTAGAGAACGTTAACGTCACGCTCGAAGAGACCGTCCTACTCAGCTACAGCGGCCATCAGGTACCTGCCAAAATGAAGGGAGTGGAAGACACTTTTGCCGAAGTCTCGCAGATTGACAGCATCCTGCTAGGTACCGACGGGTTTCTGCTCGAAGACGAAGTGGCACATTACTGCATCCTCGGTGCAGGACTTGGCTCTACCCTGGGTATGAGCCGTGGCTTCGTCCGTCCGCTCAGTGTCTATTGTCCGCGGCGTACGGGCAAAATCGATTTGCTCAATCCCGAAGAGTCCTTTTCCGAGATGCCGCTTTACTGCAGCAACATCTTCATGGTGCAGCAGTCACAATACGACGACCAATATTTCCTCTGTTCCCTCACCACCGCTCGCGAACTCTTAGGCGACAGCCTTCTCACTACGGCGTATGAGGTCAAGCTTACAGACGGAGCTGATGCAGATAAGGTCAAAGAAAGAATTCTTAGCAGCATCACAAACAACTCCTCACTCCTCACTCCTCACTCCTCACTGAACCTGCGTGTCCTGACACGCTACGAGCAGCAAGCCGACGCTTATCGCGTCATGCAGATCGAGAAGTGGATCTCCTATCTCCTCGTCGTCTTCATCCTGCTCATTGCCTCCTTCAACATCATCGGAGCCCTCTCGATGCTCATGATCGACAAAAGCTCCGAAATCACGACCTTGCGCAATCTCGGAGCCTCTAATGATCTAATAAAGAATATCTTTACACTCGAAGGATGGCTCGTCTGTGGCAGCGGTGCCCTCCTGGGTATGATTCTCGGCATCGTACTCTGCCTCATCCAGCAGCACTTTGGCATTATCTCTCTCGGCGCAGGCGTCACCGCTCAGTACGTTGTCAACGCCTATCCTGTCCACCTCCTCTGGTCAGACGTTCTCCTCACTCTTCTCTCAGTCACCATCATCGGCTTGCTGGCCACAGCATATACCGTAAAAAGCAGCTTACACGACAGGAATTACTTCAATCCAATATAACCGACACCGAAGCTCTTCTTGCGCAATAGCGCCTTGCAGCGGAACCAGACATCGACCAATGGCATATAAAGATCAAGGAAAATTGGCCAGAAGATGAATGGACGGAGGCTAAGCGACTTAGCTGTACCTGCATAAGTGAAGATAATGAGACCTATGCGGATGAGCAGCAGCGCGAGGGTCACACCGAAGAGTGTCCATGCAGAGGTAGCTGCTCCTTCGACCGTAAGCGCTACGATGCAACTATAAACAGCCAGCACAAGGCCTGGAAGGACAGTGAGATAGCGCGAAAGCGCATCAATGGTCTTCACAATAGCAGGGATCGGAGAATACAGGCGAGAGGTGAAGCCTCGGTTGAGGCGATCGATGCTCCAGTTGATGAAGAGCGGTGACGAGTGATCGGTCACCAGACTCTCTGGCTGACACTCCATGACGACGTTATTGCCACGAGCTACATCGGCCACAAAGAGGTCATCCTCGCCTGGCTGGATATGCAGATGGCGCTGGAAGCCCTGGCTGCGGTTAGCATAGAACGTAGCCTTGCGGAAGGCCATGTTCTGTCCCCAACCTGCGTATGGACGGATAGCCAGCGAGATGCCAAAGAGTGAGACAAGACGCTGGAAGAGGTCGAACTGACAGAAGCGCGAGAGGAAGCTGGAGCGACGCTCGTAGGCGACAGGACCGATGACGACCTCTGTAGCAGGATTGGCGAAATGACGTACGAGCTGCTGCAGCCACTTGTTGCTGGCTGGCAAACACTGCGCCTGCGTCATGACGATGATGTCATGGTGCGATCCTTTAGTAGCGAGGAGGACGGCCAGCTTGCGGTGGCTCATGCCTCGCACCTGCTCGGTAATGCGGGAGTAGTTGAGATGCTCGTAACGCGAACACATCATGGAGAGGATGTCGATGGAGTCATCGAGCGAAGCATCATCCATGACGGTAACCTCAAAATTAGGATAATCCTGCTCAAGCAAAGTAGGGAGATTGCGCAAGAGAAGCTCTCCCTGATTATGCGCATAAACGAGGATGCTGACACCTGGCTGGAAGGTCTGGTCAGAGAAATAAGCGTTAGCAGCCATGACCGACTGCTCCTTCTTCTGCGAGCGGATACGGTGCCAAAGGCGCTGCCAGAGAGCCAGATGGAGGATCGTCTGGATAAGCCAGGCGATTATGAAAATGATGGCCAAAGACTGGAGCCACCAGGGGAAATCGGACAGATTCATCAAAAATAGTTCTTTTTAACGGGCGCAAAGATACAAAAAAAAGCGGAAACAGCAAAATGTTTCCGCTTTTTTATATTTTTTTAGAATCGGCCAGGACCGCCGAAGCCACGTCCACCGCCTGGGAAACCGCCTCCAGGGAAGCCGCCTGGGAAGCCAGGACCCTCCTCAGTGTTAGTAGCACGCTTGCCACTGGCACGATAAGCCGTGATCTTGTAGGTGAAGGTGCAGAGGAAGTAGCGAGGCATGAAGTTGCGATAGCTCTGAGAGATGCTGTTGTCACCTACGCTACGAGAGAAGCCCTTGTTTGAGCCGAGGATGTCGTAAGCCTGAAGCTTGATCTCAGCCTTATTGCCCTTGAGGAACTTCTTACCGAGCGAAGCATTCCAGATGACCTGCTCGATAGCCTCTGGCTGTGCAGGACCGCCGAATCGAGAGTAGTTGACTGCCTGATCGGTAGTGAAACCATTCCAGAACGTCCAGTTGAGGCTGGCATTGAGGTTGTGGTTGATATAGTCACGGTTCTGCGTATTGGCCTGAGTATCATCAATCCACTGGAACGATGGCATATACATGATGTTGAAGTTCAGATCAGGAGAGATGTTACTACTGATGTGTAAGCGCGGATTGAGGCTGAATGAACGGGTCTTTGACTCAACGCTGGTGATCATATAGTTACCCTGTTGATCAGTATTGCCGAGGAAATAAAGCTGATTAGATGGATTGATGCCATAGTTTCCACCTACTGAAATGTTGACGTTACTCATGATGAGGTCGAATGGGAAACCATAACCAAAGTTGACGAAGAGTGACTTGTAGCCATCACGATTGACTGGACGGGTGAAGCTACCACCTGCCGCCAATGAGAGGTTGTCCATCACAGCCTTGTTGTCAGCATTGATTCCCAACAGCTCACGAGCCTCTGCATTGAGCTTAGCGAACGCCATCGGTGAGGTAGTACGGTTGACGAGCTGCTGGTTACTGATCTGGTTCTGAGTAGTGTTGAAGCCACCGAAGATCATGAAGTTCTGAGCCGTCTCAGTATTCGTATAGATCATGTTGAAGTTCACGTTGTGCGACGTGCTCTGATCCAAGTTCTTGTTACCAGTGCTGTAGTTCAAAGGGTTGGTCGTATTGACACTCTCCTGGAGGTTATTGATGCTTGGGTTGTTGCTGTTAGAGCGATAGTTGACGCGGAACTGGGTACCACCCTTGGTAGTATACTCGATACGTACGTTTGGCAGGACACTGAAGTAGCTCTTCGAAGTCTTGAACGAGCGGTTGTTGGCATCGTTGGCACTGAGGAGGAAGTAATCCTGCTCGCCGTCGAGCTTAGAGTTCTCGAAGCGTGTGGTAGCGTTGATGCGCAACTTCTGGTAGTTGTAGCTCAAGCCGACCTCACCGCTGTTGCGGAGGTTCTTTTGTGTGTAAGTATTTGAGTTATATTTATCATGCTCCAGGAAGCTCTTGAAGTCCTTATCATTATACATATCGATATTAGACTCACGCTCAGAGCGGTTGAAGTTGATATCGTAACGCAATGAGAGGTTAAGCCCCTTAGCCAATGGTTCTGTCCACTGAAGGTTACCACCGATGCTGCTATTGTTGTTATCATTCTTATTCATCTGGTTATCATGACGCTCGGTCAGACCAGTGATGATATCCTTGATCGTAGTACTCTCAGACTTACTGCCAGATGCTCCTGTATTGACACTCATGCTGAATGTACGACCAGGCTTAGTGAGACGGTGACGCCAGAGGACGTTGGCACGAACGTTCCACGAATCACTCTCAGAGGTACCGATGTTGTTGTTGCGCGAAAGGACGCTATCCCACATGGCCTGTGGTACGCCGTCGATGCTGACCTTATCCAAAGCATAGTTCCAAGAACGGCTCTCAGACATATTGTTGCCATCTGAGCTCTGGAAGTTGAGTGATGGACGGATCATGATTTCATCGTTAGCAGATGGCTTGATCGTGATACGACCACCGATACGATGGCTCATCGAGTGATTGAGCGAGCTGGAAGCCGAATAACGTGATGAAGGATCAATTTTTGTACCATTCTCCATGGTACGCTCGAAGTTATCTGTATAAGATGAGTCCGCGCTGACGGTGCGACCCTGATTGAAGAAGTAAGAAAGCTCGGTAGCAATCTTGCCACCCTTGAATGAATCACTATAGTTGACACCGAAGCCATTGGTGCGAGCTACGCCCTGTGCGCCCCACTGACGGCCCATCATCATACCACCGCCAGCAGCCATATCGTCGTTCGAGAAGTTACGCTCGTTGACGTTATTGCTCATACCCTGGAAGGTGAGACGGCGGTCGCCATTGAAGACGTTGAGATTGAAGCCAGTATTCCAGTAACCGTTGTTCCAGTCGAAGTTATTGCCAATGCCACCGAAGACCTTACCGAACACGCCATTGCGGCGGTAAGACTTGGTAATGAGGTCCATTGCCTTGACGGTCTCGCCGTCATCGACACCGGTAAACTCTGCCTGATCAGACTTCTTATCGAAGATATTGACTGACTCAAGCACCTCAGCAGGAAGTGAACGGAGAGCCATCTTGACGTCGTTATCGAAGAACTCCTTACCATCGACGAGGATCTTCTGCACGGTCTCACCCTGCGCCTTGACACCATCGCTCGACACCTCGATACCTGGCATCTTGCCTACGAGTTCCTCAGCCGAAGCGCCATCCTGTACCTTATATGCATCAGCGTTATAAGCCAAGGTGTCACCCTTCTGCTTGATACGCTGGCTATGACCGATGGTCTCGACCTCAGCAAGCATCTTAGGATCTTCCTTCATCTTGAAGGTACCAAGCTTGCCGCGATTTGGCATGATATTGACATCCTTATGGAGTTCCTTATAGCCGACGTATGTAAACTCGAGGGTATACTTACCCGGACGATTGACCTCGAAAGAGAACTTACCGTCAGAATCTGAGATACCGAAGGTACCTGTACCGCCATCCGATGAGGTAACCTTCACGGCTACACCGATCAATGGTTCTTCGGTCTTGCTGTCTACTACAACGCCATTGGCCAGAACTTTGAAGTTGCCACGACCTGGCTGCGCCATCATCATTGTGACGCCAAAAACAAGGAAAAAGAGGGCCATAACACACTTGCGACCCCAATTGCTTCTACAACTCATTGTTTTTATTATATGTTTTCTTATATTTCACACATGATCCTGCCTCCAATTTATCACTAAAAAGAGGAAAGACGTGTTTATGACGAGGGGGATGGCAAAAAGTTTAAATAAAAAATTCCGTTTTTATAAAAAAAATACTCTCGCTTACTTGCAGGAAGCTATCATCTCCACAGCACGATCCATGATCTCATAAAGCTCGCTGACCGTCTCGGCGCGGAGCATGGCAATGCGGGTATCCCTGAAGTTTGGAATACCTTTGAAAATAGGTGTCGCAGCCAGATGGCGGCGGATGTGGAGGATGCCACGATACTCATCGATACGCGCTACGCTCTCCTCCACCTGATGCTTGAGTGCCAGGATACACTCATCGAGCGGAATCGGAGGCAACGCTTCGCCAGTGGTGAGCAGATGCTTGATCTCGCGGAAGACCCAAGGACGGCCGAAGGTGGCACGACCTACGAGAATGCCATCGACACCCGTCTCCTCGAAGCGTTGCTTGGCAATCTCTGCACTCGTGACGTCGCCATTGCCGATGATCGGGATGTGGATGCGCGGATTCTGCTTCACCTCGCGGATCAACGACCAGTCAGCCTCTCCGTTGTACATCTGCGAACGGGTACGACCGTGGATAGCAAGTGCCTGAATGCCACAATCCTGCAACTGCTCTGCCAATGTCGTTATGATCTTGTTTTGGCAATCCCAGCCGAGGCGTGTCTTGACGGTCACTGGCAGTTT
Organism: Bacteroidales bacterium; assembly: GCA_045598885.1. Classification (GTDB taxonomy): domain Bacteria; phylum Bacteroidota; class Bacteroidia; order Bacteroidales; family UBA3663; genus Liminaster. The sequence goes on along the minus strand of JAZRVB010000223.1, from coordinate 1,760 downwards.
CACAGCGTCGACCACCGCCCGAGTAATCTCGAGCATGAGCGGGATATTCTGCAGCATACCAGCACCTGCGCCTTTGCATGCCACACGCTTCACCGGACAGCCGAAATTGATGTCGATGATGTCAGGTTTGGCTTGCTCGACGATCTTGGCAGCTTCGACCATCGAAGGGACATCTCGGCCATAGATCTGGATAACGACGGGTCGTTCTTCCTCAAGGACCTTGAGCTTCTGCATCGTCTTGTCGATACTGCGGATCAGCGCATCGGCACTCACAAATTCGCTATAGACCATATCGGCGCCAAAGTGGCGGCACTGCAGGCGGAACCCCACGTCCGTAACGTCTTCCATCGGTGCCAGCATCACGGCCTGATCGGGCAAAACGACCTCTCCAATCTTCATACCTTATATAAATATTATCTCTTTTTTTGACACTTTGATAGTGCAAAGATAACTATTTTTGCGTAATTGCACCTAATTATTGCACGAATAAATTGGAAAATTACCCATAATTGATTAACTTTGCAACGATTTTTGATGTGTGTAGACAACAAACATCCGACTTTGAATCTAACAATTCTATTCAATATTTTAATTTTTTCAACATTCAACTATTATGTGGTTAACATCTTCCTCAATCGGTCGTAAGGTGGTAATGAGTGTGACTGGCGCAGCGCTGGTACTCTTCCTCACCTTCCACATGCTGATGAATCTCGTCTATGTTTATGACGTCATGGTAGGTACTACTGCCGGCGAGCATTACTACGACAAGGTTTGTGAGTTCCTGGGCACCAACTGGTATGCCCTCATCGCAACTGCCGGCCTGGCAGCTCTCGTAGTTATTCACTTTATCATGGCATTCGTGCTCACCATGCAGAACCGTAAGGCTCGTGGTTCAGAGCCATACGCTGTGAAGGGCAAGCAGCCTATTCACTGGGCTTCTAAGAACATGCTCGTTCTTGGTATCATCATCTGCCTCGGCATGCTCCTTCACCTGAAGGACTTCTGGTACAACATGATGTTCGCTGAGCTCGCAGGTATGGAGGGTCAGTTCGAGCCAACTGCTGGCTTCGACTGGATCAACCTCGTATTCGCATGTCCTGTAACCGTAGTGATCTACCTCGTCTGGTTCGCAGCTCTCTGGTATCACATCACCCACGGCATCTGGTCTTCAATGCAGACCGTAGGCTGGAACGGCAAGATCTGGGACAATCGCTGGATGGCTATCAGCTACATCTGGGCAACTGTCATCGTTTGCGGTTTCCTCTGTGTCATCCTCGCAGCTATCATCAACAACGGTGGTTTCGTTGGCTGCTAATTTTTTAATTCTTTAATTCTTTCATTTATAATTTCGAAAGATTATGGCTGAAAATATTCTTGCTCCTGAGCTCAGTAAGATCCCTGAGGGCGAACTCGCTGAGAAGTGGACTAACTATAAGGCTCACCAGAAATTGGTGAATCCAGCAAACAAGCGTAAGCTCGACGTAATCATCGTAGGTTCTGGTCTTGCAGGTGCATCTGCAGCAGCTACCCTCGGTGAGCTCGGCTTCAAGGTAAAGTGCTTCTGCATCCAGGACTCTGCTCGTCGTGCACACTCTATCGCTGCACAGGGTGGTATCAATGCTGCTAAGAACTATCAGAACGATGGTGACTCTATCTACCGTCTGTTCTACGATACCATCAAGGGTGGTGACTACCGTGCTCGTGAGGCTAACGTTTATCGCCTTGCAGAGGTTTCTAACAACATTATCGACCAGTGTGTT
>JAZRVB010000222.1:0-2051 GCA_045598885.1 Bacteroidales bacterium | reverse complement strand
TTGCTTGCATCTATGATTCGAGCGTTAGCGACCTGATCTTTAAGTTGAGCGATACGAGCCTCCAGCTTACCCTGGTTTTCCTTTGCTGCATCGTACTCGGCGTTCTCGCTAAGGTCACCCTTATCACGAGCCTCTGCGATAGCTGCAGAAGCCTTAGGACGTTCTACACTTTCCAAATACTGAATCTCTTCGAGGATCTTCTTGTAACCCTCTTCTGACATGTAACTAGCTGCCATAGTGTTTTTCTTTATGTTGTTTTTAATTTATTTTTTCTTTTGAAGTTATAAGGAAGTAACTAAAGGAAGTTAATAGAAGTTATAAGGACAAATGTTAGTTTCGGGAAAAGTCTTCCGGACAATCCTATGGTATCGTCCTTATAACTTCCTTATAACGTCCCTATAACTTCCCTATAACCTCTCCTTTGTTTTACGTAAAAAAATCACATAGCGCAGAGCTCAATTGCCCTGCGTTATGTCTTTTATGTCTTAAAACTCAAGTTGATATCAAATCACCTTCGCTATTGCTGCATCCAGCTTAGTATCGTCCTCGACACGGTCGATAATACCACCGTCACGATCCATGACGAATACGGTTGGGATGGCAGTGACATTATAGAGAGCCGCTGCACCACTATACTGAAGGAGACCATTCTGATCGAGCAGGATATCACGGTCACGGACTACCGTCCAAGGCAAGTTGTTGGCACTGACTTTCCAGAAGTTCTCATCGAAGTCAAGGCAGACCTGATAGATCTTGAGTCCACGATCCTTATAGCGATCATATACTTTGCTGAGCGCCATATTATGAGCCACAGAGACATCATAATAGAACGCGGTAAAATCTACAAGTACCACATCGCCCTTGCCATTGATGCTTGAGAGTGAAACCATCTTGTCCTGCTTATCGACAAGCGTGAGATCGACAAAGTTAGCTTCATTGATTACATTCTGTAGCAATGAGTCAGCAGCCTGCTGACTGGCACGAGCCTGACGGAGAAGCGCCTGCCCCTCGATGGCACGCTGTTCGAGGAAAGCTGTACGTGGTGAATTTGGGTAAACCATGTGCCAGAGGTTGGCCACAGCACCGAAAGCGCGATTATCCTTTGCATCGATCGGATCAAAAATTGTCATACCAGATACGGTCTCAAAAAGGAGATAGTAGCTGACTGGCGACGCTGGATCCTTATAGATATAGTCGCTGAGAACCTGCTGCTTGTAGTCATCGACAAGCTTGCCGACGGTCTGACCGAACTCAAGATTGCTCACCTTGCCATTCTGACGGTCAGCGGTGAGGTTGTAGAGCTGGCGACGGAGGTCACCACCTACGCTGACGGCCTGCTTGAGAGCGCTGTTGAGACTATCCTCGACGATATAGTTCAAACCGAACTTATCCTTGTTGGCAATGATGCTGATAGGGGTCTGCAATGTATCGCTGATCACTGGGATTGTCTGACCATTGAGCACGAGACAGAAGAAGTCAGGACCGCCCTGCTCGACGGAAGGCTTGAAGCTGAACTTGCCGTCCTCTCCGAGGGTCAAGGTGTCGACCATCACAGGATTGGAACCTGAGAGATGCATCAAGGTAAGTTTCTCACCTTTAGCATCGTTGACAGTACCTTTGATGGAGACGGTACCCTTATCATTAGTACAACTGCATATCAGCGACAAGGTGATTGCCGCCAATAAAATAAACAATGTGTTTCTTTTCATCTGTTTGTTAATAAAATGCTATTTCTTTGATTTTAGCGGCGCAAATATAGGACATTTCATCGGAAAAAACAAGTAAAAGGTTTTATTTTTTTGTTTTTTTGCACTTTTTCCTCTTTTTATTTGATTATATAATAAAATATGAGTAACTTTGCGGAGTTTTATTAAGTCGAATATACAACATTTCGAGATATAAGAAGATTTTTATGGTAAACAATTTGGTTAATCCAATCAAGAAGACCATTACCCTGAGCGATGGACGTACCATCACTCTTGAGACGGGTAAGGTAGCGAAGCAGGCAGATGGTGCCGTAGAGCTTCGCATGGGTGGCACGATGTTGCTCG
>JAZRVB010000221.1:0-33437 GCA_045598885.1 Bacteroidales bacterium | reverse complement strand
TACAGAAGAGGAACTGAAGCGAGAGTTGGAGAGTGGCAGTCATTTTAAAGAGATTGAGGATTAATAGCTATGGATACAAAGAAATTACGTCAGAAGATACTTGATCTTGCTATTCATGGCAAGCTTGTACCTCAGGATCCTAATGATGAGCCTGCCTCTGTACTCTTGGAGCGAATCCGAGAGGAAAAAGACCGTCTCATAAAGGAAGGAAAGATTAAGAAATCTAAGAGCACGACATCTTCCGATACGTCCCATTATGAGAACGTACCGTTTGAGGTGCCGGAAGGTTGGAGTTGGTGTACGCTTGAAGAATTATCGACATCAATAGGTGACGGATTACACGGAACTCCGAAATTTGATGAGAATGGAGAATATTACTTTGTCAATGGTAACAACTTGGATGGAAAAATATCCATTAAAAAAGAGACAAAGAGAACCACAATTGATGAATATATAAAACAGGGATTGAAATTCAATTCTCAAACTATATTTGTTTCTATAAACGGAACCTTAGGTAATGTTGCATTTTATAATAATGAGCTTATAGTTTTGGGCAAAAGCGCATGTTATATCAATCTTGTAGATGGTATATCAAAAGAGTATATAGCAACCATTCTTCGATGTCAGTATTTTCTAAATTATTGTCGAGATTCAGCAACTGGAAGCACTATTAAAAATGTACCATTAGCTGCTATGCGTGCATTGTTTATTCCTATTCCTTCCTACCAAGAACAATTACGTATTGTTGATGAAGTTGAAAATCTACTGGAATATGTTGACTCACTCGATGAAAACACGCAAGATTTGGAACTTGCTATAGTAAAAGCTAAGTCAAAAATTCTTGACCTCGCTATTCATGGCAAACTTGTTCCGCAAGATGCCAGTGATGAACCTGCGTCTGAATTGCTGAAACGCATCAATCCTAAGGCTGTTGCATCTTGTGATAACCCACATTATGCGAATGTGCCCTTTGAAGTGCCAGAAGGTTGGTGTTGGTGTAGATTGGATAATTTATGTGATATAAAAGGAGGAAAGCGAGTCCCCAGAGGAATGTCGTTCTCTGATGCTCCTACATCGCATGTGTACATACGGGTTACCAATATGAAGAAGAATACAATCATTGATAACGAATTGAAATACATTGATGATGAAGTATTCTCCTACATCTGTAATTATACCATCAGCAAGTCAGATCTATACTTAACTATTGCAGGTACAATTGGAGATGTTGGTGAGGTTCCTGATAAATACGATATGATGAATCTTACTGAGAATGCAGCAAAACTCACAAATATAATTTGCGATCGAAAGTATTTGATGTACTCTCTATTGTCATCACAAGCTCAAGAGCATTTTTCATCAAAGTTTCATCAAGTAGCTCAGCCAAAGTTGTCTATTGAGACTGCAAGCAGCACATTTATCCCAATTCCTCCATTAGAGGAACAGAAACGCATCGTTACAAAGATTCAAGAACTATATGCTACTATTGATAGTATTACAGATGCGTTACGATAGCGCATCTGTTATATCATCCATGGTATTGTACAACTCCTTGATTTTAGAGCAAATACGCTTTTGCTCACTTAAAGGTGGTAACGGAATATCAAAGGCAAGCAACATCTTCTGAGTTACTTGATGTATTGTTGTTGAGTTTGAATCATCCAAATAGTTCTTGAAATATTCAGATGATAAGACATGATATAACCAATTATTCATGTCACTTCTGCAAACTGCCATAAAAGCACCAAAAGAAGTTGTTTCTTGGAGATTATTCACCAATGCGCATTTGCCAACAAGATTTTTACTTCCATTTCTGGCACAGATAAGTAAATCTCCGTTATTTAACAATTGGCTATCAAGTAGTTTGGTGTTAACTCTCACAATATCATCATTGCATAGAACTCCTTTTTGAATATTATTTGAGCGCATTACAGGTACTCCGTTGTTACCAATGTCGGTTGGCTTATATGTCAAGCCTATATTAGACTGAGCTATATCTCCTAACTTTACCCAGATCCAGTTTGATGGTATATTATAAGGCACATTCTCATAATGTGGGTTATCACAAGATGCAACAGCCTTAGGATTGATGCGTTTCAGCAATTCAGATGCTGGCTCATCGCTTGCCTCTTGTGACACAAGTTTTCCGTGAATAGCGAGGTCAAGTATCTTAGATTTTGCCTGTTTGATCTCGCTATCTAAGTCATGCTTATTTTCATCTATAGAATCTATAATGGAATGGATAGTCTCCATCTGTTCAACAATGCGTTTTTGTTCCTCTAATGAAGGAATAGGAATAGGTGTTGACCTGAAGGTTGGAACTGTTAGTTGGGGAATGCTTGAACCTTCCGCAGGTGACACGAAATATTGTAACGCATATGCTATGTATTCAATCTTACAGCAGTAAATAGGAACAAGCGTGATCAAACGAACTATAGGAACAAAAGGAGTCTTACGAACACAAACAAAACCTATAGTTCCTCTTGCAGACACTGTAATAGCCGGCATTTTAACCACTGCTTTGTCGGTATAACCATACAGTCCTTCTTGTTGTATAGCATTTGCGTAAATTGGTATATTACATTCGGATGTTTGGGTTGCTGAAAATGTTGATGGTTTGTCACCGCCAGCAAATATAGTGTAACACAAATCATCTATATGACACCAGCACCAACCTTCCGGCACCTCAAACGGAACATTCTCATAATGGGACGTATCGGAAGTTTTTATCGACGGATGAATTATCTTTTTTTGATAATCAAAATGATGCTAAAAACCTGAAAAATAATTGCTTGAAAATTTGGAAATGTTAGAAAAAATGACTATATTTGCATAACAAAATTAGTCACCTTAAACTGATAGAAAAATGGGAATGATCGTTTACTTTGTACTGGGCTATCTGGCTCTGTGTGTAGCCGTAGTGTATTTCAGAAAGGCTATGCCTCTGGTATTGCTTGCAGGCTATCTGTATGCTGCTGTATTGATCTTTGACTCTCACGAATGGTTGTGGGGGCTTGCGGTAATTATGGCGTTGTCCTTTGTCCTGGTTCTGATGCGTATTGCCGATGGTGATATGCAGAAGTCTTCTGGTGCTAAATCAACCCATCGAGAAGGCTCATCTTCTGTGCGCTGGCTCTACTATGCCATCCCTCTGTTCTGGCCTTTCCTGATCGCAAAGGCTTTTCTGTCTGGTAAGACACACCAAACTGATATGACTCCATACGACTACGAGCAGTTCAAGAAATGTAATGCACGATAAAGAAACCGCCTAACTACCTGTAGAAGGTTCTACGTTGTAGTCAGACGGTAAGATAAGGCATCGAATTGTTATAGTAGTGCTAATCTCTCAAGTTCCTCTAACGTGTGTACGCGCACGCTACATATATATTGTAATACTATGGTAGGGTCTATAACCTTTCCAGAACGCCGACAGGTGATGTGAAGGTGTGCCCCGGTGGATCGGCCGCTATTTCCGCTCACCGCTATACAGTCACCGGCCATCAGATGTTCTCCCTCAGATACTGACACCTCCGACAGGTGGCAGTAGGATATTGCGTAGTCCCCAGAGGTCACTGTGATGAACTTTCCAGACCGTTCATTGAAACCTACCTTGATTACCTTCCCAGGAAACATCGTATAGACGGGCTCATAGTATGCTCGGAGGTCTATACCTGCGTGCATGGCCATTTTCTCATGATCGAATGGGTCTCGTCTCGTTCCGAAGGTCGAGGTGATACGGATGGAATTAAGGGGTGGACATACGCTGTAGTAGCGTCTGGTCAGTCTCTGGCTCAGGGAATCCAAATACGGGTTTCTCTGGGCTTTTTTCGTTGTGATAGGGTAGTTGTTCGTCTCTTCGGCAAGGGCTGTTTCCTCGCTGTTTCCCTCAGTTGGTTCTTCAGTTAATGTCTCGGTCGTGTTAGTAGTTGTTAATGTTTCGTACTCGGCGTTTCCCTCACAGGAATCTGCCATAATCTCAACTTTGTAACTCTCTTTCTTCCAGGCAAAAGAGTTCCATTGCCCCCATGAAACTGACGGGACAATTAAAAAAAATAAAAAAGTGATTTTTCTCATTCCAAAGTGTTTCTCATGTAGATAAATTGCCTTATCTTTGCGGCAAAGATACGAACAAATTATTACACTTTTGTAATTATGAATCTTAAAAAAATCAAAATGGAGGAATTTCCCTACGAGAAGATGGAAAAAGTAGGGTTGACCCGTCAAATGGTGGAGGATTTACCACCAGATACGTTGAACAAGTTACAGCTCGGACAGCTCTCTCCGTTGCTGCCACTCACTATAACAGGACCTGATGGTACCAAGTACACCAACTTTGCCAAGTTACACTTCGAGGAGAAGGATGGAGGAGTTCAGTTGCGTATCCATCCGTTGCTTCCCGAACTGGGTGATACCATGATGGTGAAGCGTCTTGACAAAAATGGTCGCGAGAAGGTCATGGAGGTTGCGAGCAATGAGCTCTACTCGGCAGGAGTTCTTGCCAAGCTGAAACAGGGCAAGGTCGTGGAGGATTACCTCTATCTTCCTGACGGCACTAAGCAGAAGGCTTACCTTCAGATGGATGAGGACACGCATGAGATCGTCGGTGTCGCATCTGGAGCCATCGCCAAGAACCTTCAGCAGATCATCTCTGACTTCCGTCTCACCCGTAATGAGAGCCAGTGCCTTGAAAAGGGCGAGCTTCTCACCATCGTAGAGGAGGATGAGCCGATCACCATTGGCATCGACGTGATGTCGCCCGCAGGAGTCCGTCTCATGGCAGGTGATCAGCATCAGTGGATGGAGGGTCGCAAGCGTGACTGGGACAAGTATGAGCTCGGCTTCAATGGCTGCTGGATGACCGATGATGACGGTAATGTCCAGTATATCGATGAGGAGGACTTCGATAAGTTCGACATCTGGAACGAGGTTGACCGACAGCGAGAGCGTAAGATGCAGGAAGGTCTTCGCCGATGAAGACACTGCTCTTACAGGAATAGGAAGAAGAAAACGGAATACCAAAACCTTATGAAACCATACTATGAAGAAGACGTACTTGTAGAGAAGGTGCAGAGTGGCGAGATGGATATGGTTGGTTATGTGACGCATCACTCTGAGGAATGGGATGATGAATACCGTGAATACTGCAATCAGAACGGCTATGATGTCACTGCTGAGTCCAGTGCTCTCAATTTCCTTGATCTGAAGGATCGGGAGTTGCAGGAGGCAATGGATGAGGGCTACCTATAATAATATAATACGTTACTATGTCTTTACGCAAGTATCAGACTCCACGGTCGATGGATCTTCCGCGAGAGTTGGTGGATGTGCTTACCAGAAACGGTATGCAGGCCGCCATTGTACTGGACAGTCAGACCAACCAGCCTAAGCTGATGGTACAGGGTCATGACTCTCCGGTTCTAACCTATAATCTTACCAGCCAGCAGTTGGACAGACTGACCCAGTACGGATCGAATTTCTCCAACAAGCAGGCTTACAATACCTTTACTGACATCGTTCAGCATGACTTCGATCTCCCGAAGAACTATGTCCATGCACGTAATGTCAACACCCGTGTAGCCATGGGCCTTCACGGCTATCGTGAACATGCCCCAGAATATGGCTATGGCATGAGAGGCTTTGCTCCTTGGGAGCGCATCCGTATGGGAATGCCTTTCGGTATGGGAGGCCCTAATCGCCGAGGGTTCTGGCAGGTATGCAGCCCTGGACTGGCATGGGGAGCACGTATGCAGGACGGCTTCCACCTTCGCAGGATGAACGGAATGCTTGTCACGCCTAACGGAGCACCTATCGTTCCAGAGCGTCGTGGCGGTCACATGAGACCTGGCGAACTTCAGAGCGGAGCCTATGGCTTCTACTGGAAGGGTAACTATGACAGTCAGGCCATGCAGCAGCCGCAGGGGCATCAGCAAGGTCAGCATCAGGATCCTTTGCAGGCACTACAACAGGGTTTCTCACAGGTGGGTACAAGTCAGGCACAACAGCCTCAGATACCACCACGAAGCACTGAGCCGGCCAAGAAGCTCAACGAGGTCATTACCTCGCCCGTCTATTTCTCTGCTCAGAAATGGCAGGAGGTTCTGGCAAGTCATGGCTTTCACCTCGATACGGAGAGCAAGACGCTCACTGTTCAGTCTGAGGCGGTACGCTATGACGTTACGTTGGATGTCAAGCCGGAGGATATGGAGAAACTCATGTCCAACTCCGTCAAGGATCATCCTGTTGCCGAGCGTGTCGCTATCCTTAACAACTATCTTACCGAAGGCTTTACGCTACCAATATCTGAAGACTTCCTCAATACGGAGCACCGCTATGCCTCGTCTGCCAATGAGTCTGTCCGTCAGGAGATCAGCGTGGCAGAGGATGCTACCCGTGTAGAAACCCGAGGTATGACCGAGGAACAGCTGCTGTCCGTCAGTCAGACGGCTGTCCGTGCCGATGGCATGGTCATCCCTATCATCAGTGAGAAGGAGGGCTTCCACTGGCAGCAGGACATCAAGGGTGGCCGTGATGTCGTTGTCGGTAATGTGGTTGCCTTCGAACGTGAGGGCAAGCACTACCTCTATGCTCAGGTCAATGGTGTCGCTTTGGAGAAGGAACTTACCAAGAAGGAGTTCCAGGATCTTCACTACAAGAATGATGACCGCCGTCTTGACCTCATAGACAGACATCTGGATGGTATCACCCTCGAAAGAGGTGACTATAAAGGAGAGTATGTCAATGTCAACGTGACCCACGGTGCCGATATTGAGACTGTCAAGCCAGGCAAGGGTTGGTATCGTGAAGGTAAGGACGGACGTGCTGTCACCGTAGGAGAGATCAAGGTCGAGCAGGAGCAGACTACGGGCAAGTACCGTATGACTGCTGTCATCGATGGTCAGACTATCACTCGTGAAATCTCTGCCAAGGACTATAATAAGTTCGTGCGTATGGATGACTACCATAGAATGCGTCTCTTCTCCAAAATCTTCGATGAAGTCGATCTGAAGAATGATGTCAGTGTCGGTACTCGTGTAGGTGCTGCCGTTGCAGCCACCCTCACTGTCCTTGGAGAGCTGGCCGCAGGTGCCGGACCGATGCGCAGCGAACCTCGTGGCATGGAGATGGGTCATGGAGTAAGACCCTACTACAAGCCAGGTGTTGACAGCCCTGCCGAGGTCGCAGCCCGATATTTCGAAGCAGAGATGAATACAGAGATGATACATCAGGGGCTTCACCGTCCTTGATGTCATCATCGCTTACAAACCTTTATCAGATATAAATTTACCCTTAATTCTAATTCATGGCACAGCTTACCTTCAATGACTACATGGAGAGAATCTCTATGATAGATCTTCTTACTCATGCAGGTTTCAAGCCTGTACGAGGTAAGGGTAAGCTCTGGCCGTGGTTTGCTCAGACCTATACGGATGCAGGAGGTAAGACTGTCACCACAGACAGGTTCATGGTCAGTGGCAGTCGGTCGGGCATGTGCAGCCGTCCTCCTGAGCAGAAGAACTACAACCTTCTGTCGTTCATCAAGACCTTTCCGCACTATTTCCCAGAGTACCAGTCAGGCATGAACCTTGACAAACTCGTCAATGATGTCTGCCGTTCGATACTCAACCAGCCGATGGAGGAGAGTCGTGCCGAGGTCATGGAACGTCTCAACAGAGAACCTTTTGATCTCAGCCATTTCGATACCATTGAGTACAAGAGAGAGGACCGGACGAACACAGTACAGTTCTATCCGTATTTCAAACAGAGGGGCATCGATATGATGACACAGATAGCCTTCGCAGACCATTTCGTTCTGGCATCCAATAATCAGAGGAAGGACGGAAAGGTTCATTACTCGCTCTCTTTTCCTTACCAGCAGCCTGGCTTTGACAAGATCATTGGCATGGAGCAGAGGGGTAAGCCCCGTAAGGACGGCACAACCTACAAAGGCATGGCTCTGGGTACTGACTCAACCAATGGCCTCTGGATTGCCAATCTAACAGGTAAGCCGTTGAATGAGGCAAAAAGGGTGATGTGGTTTGAGAGTGCCTACGACGCTATGGCCTGTTATCAGATCATGCGCAAGGCGAAGGAGCCTGTCCGTGCTGTCTATGTCTCTACTGGTGGCAGCGTCTCGAAGACTCAGGTGGCTCACATGCTGGAGCACACACCCGATGCAGAGCATCATCTTTGCTTTGACAGAGATAAGGCTGGGCTTATGTTCTCCTGCAATTTCATGATGCAGAAGGAAGGTCGCAACTATTCCTCTACCATCAGTGACGGTATGCTTCATTTCGTCGATCGTACCCATGAGGATCAGAATGACCATGTCGATTTTGACCTGAAGACCTTCTCGATAGAGGATTTCAGGGAGAAGATGGGACTAAAGGATGACAGGACAGTCTTCCATCCATGTGCCTCTGGCTATAAGGACTGGAATGACCAGCTGCTCGATAAGCCGTCGGAGAAGGAGATTCTCGGCTTCGATATAGGTGAAGAGGAAAGTGAGGAGGAAAATCAGGGAAAAGGAATCAAGCTATGAGAATCACACCAGCCAAATTCGCTACTATGGAAGACTACTATAATTTTGGGAAGAGACCATATCCTACGTTGAGCTATCGTCCTGATCCGCTACAGTTCCTGGTCGATGATCTGCCGTGGGTTATTCTTGCTCTGTCAGGAATGCTCTTCGGGGGCTTACAGGTGCCTTGGCTCCATGACCTTATTCTTGGACTCTCAGGCTTCCTTGCCCTACATCTTCTATATAAATACCTGCTCATGCGACAGGCGGTGTATATCATCACCGATGAGATACTGGCATGGCATCATGGTATCATCGAGCGTAATGTGGAGTTCATTGAACTGTATAGAATCATTGACTACAGGGAGCGGCACACCTTCATGCAGCAGCTGTTCGGCCTGAAGACGGTCATCATTTACAGTGGTGACAGGACTATGCCACAGCTGAAGATACCAGGAATATGCTCGGACAGTAATCTGGTAGAGACTATCAGGGAACGTGTCGAATACAACCGTACAAGAAAACCAATCTATGAAATCAGCAATCGTTAGGACTCTTCTGGCAGGAGTTGTTTCCATGCTCTCTTTTTCGGCTATGGCACAGGCCTCCTGTGAGAATCCTCTGGAGTATGCAGCGTTGACCGAGGGTAATATCCTGATCAATGAGGTGCTAGACGATGAGATCAGAGGTCAGACCGAGACGGCGGTACTCCAGAACGCTATTGCCCTGGAGTTTAACAAGATCAGGGAGTGGGAGAAGAAATACAGTCAGTACACGCAGACTGTAGAAGGCTTTGCCTCGTCGCTGAATGCTGCCAGTCATATCTATGAGGATGCCATGCACATCATGGTGACGCTGGGTAAGCTGGGCAGTGCTGTCTCTGACAATCCGCAGGGAGTGGTGGCTACCATGTCTATGAACACCCTCTATGTCGAGACGGCTACTGAACTCGTATCGTGTTTCACGCTGATACGCGATGCCGTTGCGAAGGGCGGTAAGAAGAATATGCTGACGGGTGCAGAACGCAGTCAGATGCTCTGGGAGATCAATGATAAGATGGATGCCTTTGCCAAGAAACTCCGTCTTCTGTATCTGAGCATCCGTTACTACAGGATGATCGATGTATGGAATACCTACACTGCCGGAATGATCGAGCGTGCCAACGGTGATATAGCACATACGGCACATGAGCGATGGATCAGGGCGGCACAAACCATGGAATGACGATGAATAATACTTTTGTAAGGTCTCACCTCACTATCATACTGTTCTTCCTGGTTCTGCTCTTTCAGCTTATGCCAGAGAAGGCAAGGGCTCAGAATGACCCAGTGCTGGCCGGTATGGTACTGGCTTTTACCGAGAAGGCCAAGGATGAGTACAACAGTCAGCTGGGTGCTATGGCACTGGAGAGTACGGGTCATATCTGGACGGCTTCTGAGGTGGAAGGCACTACCGACATTCAGAAACTGTATAATGACTATCTGGACTCTTTCCGTGATATTGTGGTCTATGCGGCTCAGATATATGGCTTCTATCAGGAGGTCAGCGGACTGGTCAAGAACTACGATGCTTTGGGTCGTGTCATCGATGCCCATCCGCAGGGAGTCTTTGCAGGAGCACTCTCCACGAGACGCAATCAGGTATATCGAGACCTTATCCTCAATGCGGTGGATATAGTCAATGACATCAGGATTGTCTGTCTTTCAGATGTGAAGATGACCGAGCAGCAGAGGGTCGAGATGGTCTTTGCCATCAGACCCAAGCTGCATAAGATGAACCGTCAGATTATGAGGCTGATCAGGGTAGTCAAGTATTCGTCCTTCACGGATATTCTGATTGAAATCGAGCTGATAGAGCGTCAGCAGACGGATAAGTCGGCAATCACGAGAGCCTGTCTCGCCCGATGGAAGCGCAATGTAGGAATGCACTAATACTAATCTAACCCTTAATTTGTAATAAGATGGGAAAATGGAAAACACTTGCAAGGGTCGTAACCTATCCGTTGGTTCATCCTGGTACTACGGCCCGTACGACTCTTAATATTGGCAAGAGTACTGCCGTGATGGCAGGTGCTGGCTATGTCGGATGGGAGATGTTAACTAAGGATAAGTCGCTGGTACGTGTCGTTGGTGACACCGTGATAGGAGAGGACAATGTCGATGCCGTAGTGGAGAAGGCCAAGGGCGTGACAGAGTTCACTGAACATGCAGGAGAGAAGCTCTCTGAGGCTACTGATGCTATCACCCATGCCTCTGGAGCTGTTACACAGTTACAGACAGGTATGAATGGTGTCAGCAATTTCTTCAGTAATATCCTTCATGGAAATGGAGGTACGATGTTCGGAAACTTCTTCAGCAATCTGACCAGTGGTAAGGTCGGAGGTCTCGGACTCTTCGGTCTTATAGCCGGAGCCTTGCTTGCCTTCGGTCGTTTCGGCTGGCTGGGCAAGATAGCAGGTGCGCTGATGATGATGTTCACCATCGGAAACAATGCTACACGTCAGGTACAGCAACAGCAGCCAGTCTCGCAGCGATGTGCCTATGCGCAGGCTTCCGTCTATCCCCATACGCAGGAGGCTGGAAAGCTTTTCGTGAAGGCTTGGGATAAGGATGGCCGTGACTTCCCTGCTTTGGAGATCAATACGCATGACTACTACAGGCTGAAGGATCAGGGTCATACACCCGTCTCGGTCTATGCCATGCTGGCAGGTGGAGGCACTGAGGAGCAGGAGTCTATGTCACAGAAACGATAATCTATACCTATATGAATAACACAAGTGAGTTGTATATGACATCGAAGAGCGGCTATGCCATGCCTTTCGATGACAGAGGAGAACAGGTCGAGGTGCTGCTTCCTTTCGGAGAGCAGA
Organism: Bacteroidales bacterium; assembly: GCA_045598885.1. GTDB lineage: Bacteria > Bacteroidota > Bacteroidia > Bacteroidales > UBA3663 > Liminaster. Next base: position 22,050 of record JAZRVB010000221.1, on the reverse strand, counting down.
AGCATCCCGACGCCGGACAGAAGTTCTTCCATCATGGCATTGATCTGAAGGCGCACTATTTCGTGCTTTCTGCTTTGGCCGACGGTGTCGTTACCGGTGTCGGCAATGATGTACGTCACGGTCTCTTCGTCGTTGCTACCTACGATGATAAGTATGTGGTGACCTATGGCCATCTTTCGAGCGTACATGTAATGTTCGGTCAGAAACTACAGGCTGGCATGGCGGTGGGAGTGAGCGGCAAGGAACGTCTTCATCTCGGAGTACGCTACAAGGAAGAGGAGATCGATCCGCTGGAGTTCATCACTATGCTCTATGCCAATGTCAGAAGCTGGAACACCAATAGCGAGCAGGGTACTCCTGAGTTTGTTTCCTTCGATATGGATGTCCATACGGACTATGACCAGGATAAGGAAGAGATAGAGCAGCTGATGATGCGGTACTATCCTGCCTATATGGAGGAGTTGCTTCAGGGCAGTTATCGCGGTACGGAGCATATCATCCAATCATTGAGAAACCTCTTCTCCGTAGGCTCCATGAAGCAGTATTTCATGGAAACGCTGCCCTCTATTGCCAATCCGATGGGTGTCACACGTAGGGCTGTGCCACTGGTCAGCAAGGCTCAGAACCTCCTTATCTCTGACTTCCTGAACTATCTGGCCATCCGTCAGCAGGTTTTCCTCAGTTCGATGGGTGATCCTCAAAAAAAAAACTTGAAGAAGAAGGGTTCGCCTCGCAAGGATACGTAGACCCTTTGGCCGATCTGGAGATTGATGTCCAGAGTTTCGACATACCAAGGGAGGTATCGGTCTATGCGGATCAGGGAGGCATCAACTGGTGGACGAAGGCCTGGTTCAACAACAGGGCCGACGGAGAGGCCGCCGTCGCTATCAGCCAGCGTCAGGCACTGGCCTTCTGGCGTGAAGAAGTCGAGAAGGACGAATGGCTGGAGGAGCATTTCCCGAAGCCGATGGAAGCCTACCATCATGCCATCGAGCAGACCAAGGAACAGCTGACACAGCAGATGCGTGAGCAGCAGTTACAACTCAACCTATAAATCATGGAACTGACAAACGAACAGAAACAGCAGCTTGCAGAGGTGGAACTGTGCATTGACCGGTATTTCGATGCACAGGTCAAGCCTATGATGGTCGGTACTCAGAGAGAGCTGACCCGTCATCAGATACATGAAAGAGCAGAATACGATATGTCTTTTGCAGGTGTCGTACAGTCGATCAGTCCTTATGGCGCAGCAGCCAAGGATGTGTATCTGAAGAATGCTGGTGGATGGAACGGCAAGACTACGGAGGACTATTTCTCTATGTGCCGTGACAGTATCCAGAAAAGCGAGGTCATGCAGAGAGACCTGAATTTGCTGGCAGATGTATGGCGTACCCGAATGGTGCAGGTTATTGGACGTGAAGCCTATGACTCCCATTCGCAGAAACTCGGCTCAGACCTTGCTACTGCCTATGTTGCCTATCGCATGGAAGACAGGATGATAGGTCAGATGGTAGATCAGCGTGTTCCGAAGGACAGCGTAGAGTATGTAATCCGAAAGGGAATGGAAAGTTCACTGATCGGGTTCCTTACTACTGTAGGTCAGAAGACGGAACTCGATGAGATGCTTGACACCAAAGCAGAGAAAGCCTATAACCCGAGTCTCACGGAGAACCTTGCCGGACGTGCTCTTGGCCTGGGTGTGGATTTGATGTCAACGGGAGGTGCCGGCAGCTGGGCTAAGCTGGGCTGGACGGCAGGAGCGGAAGCGGTAGTCCAGGGTGGAGAATGGGTATATGGCAAGTATCTAGAAGACTCGCAGCCCCGTAGTGTCGAGGACATCGTCAGTAAGACCGTCCTCGGTTCCAAAGGTAATGTAATGGCAGAGATACAGCAGGTGTCCCGTTCGATGAAACGTGATGAGAATACCCTTGCCCTTGCCATGAATGAGCAGATGGGAGGTCGCATGTTGCTGATGACAGATGAGATGCGTGAGCGTATCGACATCTTCGGCACTCTTGGCAAAGATCCTTGGAGCATGACTCGGATTGAACCAGGTAATGACCAGAAGCCTTATGAGGGTGTCCGTGCGCCGATGCTCCCTGAAGATCAGCAGGTCGAGGCACAGGAACACTACGAAACACAAACCCTTAATTCTCATACCATGGGAGAGACACAGACAGGACAGGAGCCAGACCTTAGCCAGGTTCTGCCAATCGAGACGGAACAGGCACGACAGCAGGCTCCTCCGGCGCAGTCCACGGACGGTTGGGGCAGTATGCTGACCACCCTCGGACTCAACGATATGGGTAGTGTCGGTCGTAACATTGGTTATGTGGTGGCTATGTTACCTGATCTGATGGTAGGTCTCTTTACAGGTCGGAGCAATGGGCTGAAGCTCATGAAGGATAATATGCTTCCGTTGGCTTCCATCCTGATGGGACTCTTTGTCCGTAATCCTTTGCTGAAGATGTCGCTTATCGGCTTAGGTGGCATGAACCTGCTGAACAAGGCAGGTCATGAGGCTATCGAGCGTAAGCATGTGGCTGATGGTGTGACAGTGCCGAGGGAGGTTGCTGCACCACAGTACCGCAGATATGAGGATCAGCCACTCAACAGTAGGATGCGTAGCCCAGAGATCAGGGAGGGCGCACTCTTTGCCACGGTGGACGGAGTGCCTTGTACGATACGTCTGCCGGAGAAGGTTCTGGCAGCTTACATGGCAGGAGCCCTTCCACTCAATACGCTTGCCAATGCTGTATTGGCTAAGAGCGATGCCATGAATCAGGTGGCTCGTGAGAACTATGACGCAACACAGGAGGAGGCAGCACAGCGCAACCTCCACGTATAAAATAATCTAATACCATGGAACAGCAAAAACAGGAAAGCATGAGCAGCAGGTTCTTCAGGACCTTGTTACAGGCGATAGAGGCTAACCTCGCACCCGTTCTGGATGATCCGAATGCTGCAAAGGTAACTTACGATGCCGAGAACAAGGCGTTCTTCATGCCTATAGAAGAACAGGCATACTCTGGCGATAAAGCCTGGATCAAGGCTGTGCTGGAGGCCGTCTCGCAGTCGGTAGGCAATGCCAAGGTCAACAACATCAGGATCAGTAAGACGGCAGAGCTTCAGCTGAACAGGATTGTGGCAGATGCACAGATGCCTAAGTTCGGTTTCGAGAAGGAGAATCTTGACGTTGCCTTGCAGAAGACCAAGCCTGAACTTCTTGAGAAGTTGAAGCCTGAGATAGAGCAGAGGATGAATGCCGTCGGTAAAGTCGTTGACTATGCCATCGACTTGGCCAATGATCAGGAACGTAAGATGCCCTGGGATGATCAGCCGGAGGATGAGCATCTGGAGATCGATGCCGAGGATGAGCGAGACAGGGATGTCCTGATTGACCTTCTGGAGCGTGCGAAGGGTAATAAGGGTTACTGGATGAACCCCACGGGTGGCGTACCTGCCCGAGAGGAAAAGGGTGAGGAGCCCTGGCACAGACTCCTGCAGCATGTCTCAGAGGAGAGCCGTACCTTCGGAAAGGATATGCAGGACTGGCAGACCAAGGTACAAGGCGCTTTGGACAGTGCCCGAGAGAACAAGGGTTATTATCAGACGATGGGTGATGTTGTCTTCAATAACATCAGCAAGAACCTCTGTCCGATCCGTACCGTCGAAGAGGAGATGGGCGCAGACTTCAATGCCAAGGAGAATGTCATCGAACTGCCAGTCAGGGTGGACTATGAGGAAGACCACGAGTATCTGCATGATATGCTCATGGCTGCAGTCCTCGCTACTGGCCATCCTGACCGTAACGGACGTGATGGTGTGATCCATCTGGACGGCAGCTATCCTTCAACTAAAGAGCTCGACCAGGAACAGCTCCTTGATGAGCTCGTCACGGGCACTGTGATGTCCGAATGGCGTTTGCCGGCCCTCTTCGCGCCAGACTCTGTAGAAAAGCTTTCTCTCTGGCAGCAGATGCTCAGAGATGACCCTCAGTTCCTCATAAACCTCAGAGAAGACTATAATGTCGCTGTACAGGCAGTGAGGGAATATGCCTACAAGAGCAGCAAGGGTCAGAAGACTACGCAGAAGACCACAGTAACCATAAAGCAACCTAACCGAACCATGAAACCAAAGACACAGACGGAGCAGAAGGCCAGTGAGCGTCAGGTATCATTGCTTGTCAATGCCTTATCCGCAGTCCGTAGTGACCAGCGCGTATGGATGAATGAGGCTAAGCGTCCATATCCTTCGTTTTATCCGAAGGGTCCTGGCATCAGTGCCTTCAATGCGGTGATGCTGACCCTCCATGCGGATCAGCAGAATCTCCCGTCGAACCTCTATACCACCTATACCGATGCCAAGAAACGTGGCGAGAACGTACAGGAGAAGCAGAAGGGCGTACCTTTCAACTGGTACAATTGGAGCAAGTATGAGAACCGTAATAACCCTGATGATACTATCTCCCGTGAGCAGTATATGAAGCTCTCTGCCGAGGAGAAGCAGCAGTACAAGGGTGTGCATAGCCGAGAGATACGTACTCTCTTCAATATCGACCAGACGATGACTCCGATGGTCGATTCCAAGAGCTACTCTGATGCTATGGGCAGACGTGAGGAGTCTCTTCATGCAGAGGTGGAGCGTCTTGTTTCTGCCTTGTCTGATAACCTTGTACCTATCTATCCTGGTTCTGGTGTCGCTTCGGCACAGTACGATACCCGTGAGGATGTCATCCGTGTGCCTGACCGTAACACATACGCCAATGAACAGAACTATCTGCACGACCTTCTTGTGGAGGTCATGCGTGCTACAGGTCATGGTGAGAGACTCGCCAGAGAGGGAGCCTTGAAGAATGCCGATGTCGATGCCTCTGTCCGCGAGGAGATGGTTGTCGAGATCGCAGCTGGTGTCAAGATGCTTGAACTTGGTCAGCCAGCACAGCTCTCACAGAAGGCTATAGATATGGTTCCTGAGTGGAGCCGTCAGCTGAAGGAGGATCCTCAGGTGCTCGATGCACTTGAAGAGGATGTGAACAAGGCGCTTGACGTTGTCCGTAAGGCTGAGCGTGGCGAGAAGGTGGAGTACACCGCCGATGCCAACCGTCGAAAGACCGAGCAGATGCAGGAGAAGCAGAAGCCGCAGGTCTCTTCGAAGGAGAGTCTTATCCTCGCTGACATCATCGCCCGTCACGGTATGCAGATACATCGTAATAACTTCGATACACCAGAGGAGCGAGAGGCGTTCCTGGAGAAGTTCGATATGAGATACTACTATGATCATATAGTCGATGCCCTCACCAATAACCTCTCTGATCCTGACGTTGCCGATGCTGCATACGCTCAGGCCTATCAGCACGCAGCCAACGTCGAGCAGCTGGCCCGAGAGTACCGTCCTTCGGAATGGGTGCAGGCTGGACGGCATGAGATCGAAGAGTCCATGCGTGATATGATGGCAGGTAATGACAAATCCTTTGTTGTCGTTATGGACAAAGAGCATAGACGTGCCGATGTCATACTGCCTGAAGGAGCTTTCTCTGGCGGTAAGGTCATCCTTCCTGACAGCCGCGAGCTTTTCTTCCATCTGAATCCGGATGAAGCCATGTCTCAGGCAGAGCGCAAAGAGCAGGGTGCCAAGGTACAGTACTCCGATGTATCAGGTATGGCAAAGAACCGTATCGAACATGCTCTGGAGTCACATCCCGACTTCAAGCCTGACTATGTCCGTTTCTTCAATCAGACAGGAGTCCTCGGCTACCATCCAGATGACCGCTACTTTGAGGGTAAGGAGCTTTATGTCGCTTCTCTTAACAAATGGAGTCTGGACAATGTCCGTCACATGGACATCAGTGAGGCTGTCGCTCATGCCCGTGAGCCTCAGTTCGAGGCTTCCACCATGCTGAAGGATGACGCTGGCAAGTGGCTGTTCTATGTCCGTCCGAAGGGTGAGGAGGCTTTTGCCATCCATCCTGAGCGTGAAGACCTGAACCGTTTCTTCAATGCAGCTCATGGTAGTGACCCTGCTAATGTCGCTCGTGTACGAGAGGAACTCAGCAGCAAGTACTATGCTCTGGCACAGACCAAGCCTGAGCTGAAAGTCAATATCCTTGGAGAGCGTGCCTCGGAGGAGGATGCAGCGCGACTCCAGAGTGTCAATGTCTTCAAGACCAAGGACGGCAAGTATATGATGAGTGCCAAGGTTACGGACGCTCCTGTCTCTACTACGGCCAGGGAGATCACCCTTACACAGTGGCAGCGTATGTGGCTCAGTCCGGATCGCAACCAGTACAAGCGTGATCTTGCCGCTAAGGTCTTCTCTGACATCCTTCATCCTGAACGGAAGGAAGAGAAGGCACAGAACGAGGTCAAGGAACAGAAGCCGGTTGTCAAACCTTTGCCGTCACTCAGCACTCAGGCAAAGATGCTGAAGGAGAAGCATCCTGATGCAGTTATCCTCATGAGAACAGGTGACTTCTATCTGGCTTTCCATGAAGATGCACGTACTGTAGCGGATAAGCTGGGTCTCACACTTACAAGAACCATGGATGTAGAGGGCAATCGCATCGAGGAGGCTGCCTTCCCATATCATGAGCTGGACACCTATCTCCCTCGTCTCATCCGTCTAGGTGAGCGTGTGGCCATCTGTGAGGCAGAAGACCAGAAGGTCGATGTGAAGGATCAGGTCGAAGAGTCCAATGAGGAGAATGAGTCACGAGGCTATCACCGTTAAACCGTAAACAATGGGAAAGAACCAACAGTATGCCATGGAACACTCTGAGGAGGCCATGGCACAGATGCGCAAGTATGGTATTCCTGCGTCAGTCATTCTGGCGCAGGGTATCATCGAGAGCAGCAATGGTCAGAGTGAACTCTCTCGTCTGGGCAATAACCATTTCGGAGTCAAGGCTACTCCCAAGTGGCTGGCAGAGGGTGGCCAGTATCTGGTCTATACCGATGATAAGCCCGATGAGAAGTTCTGTTCCTATGCCAGTGTCGCTGAGTCTTACGAGCATCACTCACAGTTCCTGAAGGAGAATAGCCGTTATGCCTCGCTCTTCAAACTCTCACCTGATGACTATGCAGGATGGTGTGAAGGACTACAGGCTGCAGGCTATGCTTCTGGCAAGGGTTATGCAGCCAGTCTGAAGAGTATTATCGAGGCCAACGGTCTTGACCGCTATGACCAGGAGGTTATGAAGACAGGAGGTGTAGAGCATCAGCGAACAGCCGTTGTCGCGCCAGTCTCTCACTATGCCTTTCCTTTGGAGAGCAAGGAGTTCCTGCTTGTCACTTCTCCTTTCGGTATGCGTACCGATCCTATGGATCATTCCAAGCAGCAGATGCACAAGGGCGTGGACATACGATGTGACCACAAGCCGCTCCTTGCTACAGAGGATAACGGCAAGGTCATTGCCGTCAATACCAATGCACAGACCGCTGGAGGCAAGAATGTGACCATGGAATATGACCATGGAAAGGATGGTAAGGTACAGGTCACCTACATGCACATGGACAGTATCGATGTCAAGGTTGGTGATGTTGTCAAGGCAGGAGAGCAGGTCGGTATCTCTGGCAATACAGGCACTCGTACTACTGGCCCGCATCTTCACATGGGAGTGAAGACCGTGGGTGCCGACGGTACTTCGCGAGACATTGATCCTGCCTCATATCTTGCTGACATAGCCACCAAGGGTAACATTACCCAACAGGTGCTTTACAATGGAGAGAACCTTTTGGCTAAGTATCAGCCAGTGGTGGAACACGTACAGCAGGAACAGTCAGAGACTGAGACCACAGAACAGAACCTCTCGCCGGAGGACTGGATGAAGAAGCTTTTGTCATCGGAGGATGCAGGTATCGGTATGGGAGGTGACGGACTGATGCAGATGATCATCGGTCTTTTCAGCTCGCTTATGGCACTTGCCTTGCAGATTGACAGCCGCGACAGTTCACGCGAGGAGCAGATGACTGAGGCTACAGAGGCAGCCCTTGATCGACGTATTGACCTTACCTCTATGCTGAAGGGGGTGGATCGCTGTGAACTCGTGCTTAACGATGCCAGCAAGCCGCAGTTACATGTAATGGCCGGAGAGACCGATGCCACACGGGAGCTGAGTCCAGCGGAGAAACGCAATCTCACCAGTGCCTTGCAGAGTACGTCGCTGAGTGATGAGGAGAAGCGTCAGCGAGTGTCCTCTATCGTCAGTCAGATGGTCATGCAGCAGCGTATGTCGCAGAACTTTGACCAGCAGTTGGAAGCAGATCGTTCAATGTCAGAAACCATGCAGATACGATGATATGGATAGCTGGAGCCATCTATGTGGTGGCGATGTTACTCTGGAGTATCTATGAGATGAGACGCGCCGTAGAGATGCCAGATGAAATTGAAGAACAAACCCCTCAATTCGAGGAAGACAATACAAACCTTAAAAACCAAAAACCATGATCAAAGCAGAAGTGAGTGTTGTAGGCACTGTGATGCAGGCCGTACAACTGAAGCAGAGTCAGCAGGGTAGCCGCTTTTACAGCGTTACTATTGAAACAGAAGTAGCACAGAAGGAGGGAGGTGTCCGCAAGGTGCTCATTGGTGTGACTGCACCTATGGAGTCGCCAGTCGGCGTGGAACGTCTCGTCAATATGGGTCAGCGCGTAACTCTTTCGGGAACCTTGCATTTCCGTAAAGTTCAGGAAAATCTCTACATGAATATGAGCGCGAAGGCCGCTGCACCTGTAGAAGAGACTATCCCAATGGGTATCTCGGGTACTCTGGAGATGCTCGGTAAGCTTGGAAGCAAGATGCCAGAGGTACGCCAGGGTAAGAACAACAAGCCTTTCATGAACTTCTCTGCCTTCAGCGGTGATGGCGAAGGAGAGGCACGTACCTATATCTGGGTGCGTTTCGTCCGTTTCGCCAGCGAGGTGGAGCCTTTCTTTGTGCCAAAGGCGCTTTTGTCTATGAAGGGCACGCTCGAACTCCAGTACTTCAAGGACAGTCTTTCTGTCAGCTGCCGTGTATCTGAGGTGGCTCCATATCAGAAGACTGAGAAGGAAGCGCCGTTCTAAGTGAAGGTATTCCGGGAAGGCTTCGGCCTTCTCGGAGTGCTTTCTTGTATTTTTCTGTAATTACATAAAAATATAGAAATATGAGTAAACCTTACAATGACAGTTCAGAGGAAAGACGCTCGGCAGAGGATAAGGCCTTGGATCGTTTCGCTGATATGATGGTCGCAAAAATTGAGGGCATCAATGAGGACTGGAAGAAGCCATGGTTCACCGAAGGTAGTCTTTCCTGGCCTAAAAATCTCGATGGTCGTGACTATAACGGTCTCAATGCACTGATGCTGATGATGCACTGTGAGAACGAGGGTTACAAGGTGCCAGTCTTCATGACTTTCGACCGTGTCAAGGGTCTCAACTACAAGGGAGGTCGTAAGACTGGTGGTGTACAGGCCGTAGATAAGGAGGGTAAGCCGTTGCCTGAAGTGTCAGTGAATAAGGGAGCCAAGAGTTTCCCTGTTTTCCTGACTACCTTCACTGTAGTCGATCCTGAGACGCATGAGAAAATCAAGTACGATGACTATAAGCAACTCTCTGATGATGAGAAGTCTAAGTACAAGGTTTATCCTAAGTTGAACGTATTCAACGTCTTCAACATTAAACACACTACATTTTAGCCCTGTTTACTATCGGAAAATATATACAAGAAAAGGAAACAAAAGTAATCAAAATACATACTTTATATATTGATATATAGTTTGTTACATAATTTTAGGGCATTCTTCTTTTTGATTCTCTTCAAATCTTAACAATTATCTTAAAAGACTTTAAATTTGTTGCTTTTGTTGTTTATTTGTTGCTTAATTGAAATTTTATTGTTACCTTTGCAGTTGAAGTAACAAACATATATTGTTATTCATGGGAAAGCAAAGGAAACTAAACACTGAAAAAGAATGTGTTACGATTCGCTTCAAGACTTTGAAGTCGGGTAACAAGTCTATCTATCTGGACTGTTACTCAAAGGGCGAACGTACCTATGAGTTCTTGAAATTGTATCTCGTCCCTGAAACGAGTCAGGATGCCATTGATGCAAACGATGAAGTTTTGCAGAAGGCTGAAACGATTCGCAAGGAACGAGAATTGCAGTTTGTAGCCAAGTGTACTTCTGACGATTCATCTACAGAAGGGATGGAGTATGCAGAAACTGCCCCATCCACACCAACAGAGCATTCTTCTTTCCCTCTTGTTTCTAAAAGCACGGTACTTCTTACAGATATGGTACGCATCTATGGCGTTGCCTACGAAATCAAGGGATCACGCTCGGGTTACGAAAACTCCAAGTCATTGGTCTATGCCATTGAGCAGTATGGAGCATCCAATATCACACTTGATGAAGTGGATGTTGACTTCTGCACCAAGTTCGTCAAGTATCTGAAGACAAACTGCATAGGCAAGCGAGGCAAGAAGATAACAAATGCTACGGCTGAAGCACTGTATGGTACATTAAGCGCCACTCTTTCCATTGCTGTCAGACTGAATTTCATCACAACTAATCCAGTTTCTGCTATGGATAGCAAGGACAAGGTGAAGCGAGAATATAGCCAGCATCTCATCCTTTCAATAGATGATGTTCGCAGACTTGGCGGTATCAACATGCCATCCAAACGACATCAAGTAAAAGAAGCCTTCATGTTTGCCTGTTATACTGGTATCAAACTCTCAGAATTGAGAGTCCTCCGATGGAAAGACCTGACATTGAACCAGACCCGATGGACAATGCACATCGAGGCAAGGAGCATAGATGTGTCGATTACCAACGAGGCAATGCAATGGCTACCGCAAAGAGGTAATGCCAAAGTTGGCGACATGGTTTTCAATGACCTCCCCTGTGATAATGCTATACGTTATATAATAATAGACTGGATGAAGGTTGCCAATCTTCCCGAGAATATCACATTTGCTGTTTCGTTCTACACATACGAGCATCATAATGCTAAAAGCCGTGCTCAAATCAAGGAAGAGACGAAGGGCGAAACACGATACACCCGATGGCGCAAAAACTCTATTTCAAAACGAGCCAGGGAGAACGCAGTCGAGGTTAGGCAAGTCGTAAATGAGCTAAGCCAACCTACGCAAAACGATTCACCAACAGCAGCACCAATCCCTTCTACGTCAAAGAATCCTTCAGGGAAATCCAAATCTCCTTCCAAGCCTTCCACAAAGAAAGCCAAGGAACCACAGACAATAGACCTGCCGATTGACGCACTTGATGCTCTATTCGACAAGAAGTAACAAGTAACAAAACCCCACAGATATGGCAAGAAACAAACGAGGTCCACACGCAAAGGAACCTGTCCGCATCAGATTTCGCAAGTTGAAAGATGGCAGTCAAAGTGTCTATCTTGACTGTTACCGTAATGGCGAACGAACCTACGAGTACCTGAAGATGTATCTGGTACCCGAGACATCACCACGAGCCAAGGAGCTGAATGCAAGTGTCATGGAGAGTGCCAACTACATCAAGGCACAGCGCATCATGGAGATAACCAACTCCGAATCCGGCTTGAAGAAAATCAAGATGCTCAACAAGCAACGGTTGTGTGACATCATGCAGGAGTATTCCGACCAAGTCAAGAAGTCTGGCAGCGAGAGCTATCAGAACATTGACCATGTGCGGAAAATCCTTATCGAGTATAAAGGCGAGAAAGTTACTCTCAAACAGGTTGATAAGGATTTCATCCTGGGATTCATCAACTATCTGAGAGACGAGTATCGCAGCAAGAGAGGCGGATCCATCAACAATACCACCGCCAATGGCTATTGCATCATCTTCAGCGCAGCCCTCAATATGGCAGTCCGCAGAGAGTACATCGAAGAGAACCCTTTCAAGAAAGTCGCTTCTGCCGACAAGATAAAGCGAAACGAGAGTCCGCGCACTTACCTCACCATCGACGAGGTGAAGAAGATGATAGACACACCCATCAAGCAAGGTCGTGAGGATGTCAAGCAAGCCTTCCTGTTCTCCTGTTTCTGCGGACTCCGTCGTTCCGATGTGCGCCAACTCAGATGGATGGCAGTCAGTCAGGATAATGGACAGTGGAGGTGCATGGTCATCATGGAGAAGACCACAACGCCAATCTATCTTCCCCTTTCTAAGTCTGCCATGCAGTGGCTGCCGGAACGTGGATTTTCTACCGATGCGGATTTGGTATTCAACACCTTGCCATGCAACACGCTTATCAATGACCTTGTAAAGGAATGGGCGAAGGAAGCTGGCATTGTCAACAAGACCGTCACTTTCCACACCAGCCGACACACCTTCGGCACCATGATGCTCACCCTTGGTGCTGACCTCTACACTGTCAGCAAACTGATGGGACACAGGAATATCGAGACCACTAAGATATACGCAAAGATAATCGATCAGAAGAAGGATGATGCCGTCAACCTCGCCGACAATATCTTTGCACAAAGCCTTGAACTTGAAAAATAATCACATGATATGGACAACTACATCCAAACCCTCAATGCCGACTTGGCAAGAATGAAGGAACTGATGAGGTCGCTCCTGCCGACTCCATCCAGCTTTGAAGACCTTCTCTCCCTCTATATATTATATAAGGAGTACAACAACACCAACCCTATCATTGACTATGCAAAGGCTGTCATCAACTCTGGCGAAGGCATTGACCAGCTTCTTGCAGATGCCAAAGTATTGATAGAACAGGCTGCAGAGGGCTACCAGTTGTACCTTGACAATCAGCAAGCATTCGACTCCATTGACAACAAGTCTCTTTTCAAGGCACACATAAAGCCTTACGAGGATGCCGAACAAGCGGAGATTGCTATTGCCACTCCACTCTGGAAGGAATACAAGCATCTAAGCAACCGACTTGATTATCTCCCTATGGATAGCGACGAATTCAAGACAAAGGATGAACAATGCGATGCAGTAAAGGCAGAGTATGACATCCACCATGCCAAGGTGAACGAACTACATGCTGCATACGAAAACGAAGTAAAGCGATGCAGTGCTGCATTGACATTCTCTCTTGAAGACCTTTCTATAGTATTCTACTACATGAAAGGCATTGCCCAGTCCATCATCGACACCATCACTAAAGCGAAAGGAGAATAGGCATGGCAGAAGTAAATTCATATCCATTGGACCACCATCACAACTACCTGGATGTTGAAGACTGTTCCCATATCTACAGATATTGCAACGGAAAACAGTTTGAGGCGGCTACTAAGTTAGATCTGTGCGAGTTCTTTAACTTGCGTGCCTCCCTTGTGCCTGTCAGAATCCTTGATGGCGAGAAGCAGAGAATGTGCTATCTCATAAGCCAGCTTCTGAAGCATAAGCTACCTGCCATAACCGAAATGAAAAAGCCTTGGCTCAAAGGGATTCTGGCATCTTGCAAGATCAGCGAGTCCTACTACAAGTCACACTATAACGATGTGGATGAAAAAAGTGGTTCAGAAGCTAACAAAGAGTTCTTTCAGACGGTAAAAACCATCATGAGAATGTAAAGGCAGAAAAACGACCACATAAAATCACACGGTTACCACACAACCGCAATTTTTAAAAGCGTCATATTGCTCATTATCAGCAGTATGACGTTTTTGCTTTGTCTCAGAAAAACACACTAAGTCAACTTGTGACCACCTAAAAATATGGCGAAATTTGCAGTCGAAAACCATTCGAAATCAGTGGCTTGAAAACCACGGTTCGGGATGGCATAGAACAAGAAGTTTAACGCAAATTTTGTCATATGGAAAATGTAAAAAATCCGCTCTTGACCACAGCACAGGCAGCAGCCTATCTTGGTCTGAAGACTAGCTATCTTCACAAGTTGATGATGCGTCGCGCGATTCCATATTACAAGCCAAACAACAAGCTCTGCTTCTTCGCACAGGCAGACCTTGACCACTGGCTTACTGGAAATCGCATTGCATCGCAGGAGGAAATCGAGCAGCAGGCTCAGCAGTATCTGTCCAAGAAACGCAGAGAAAGCAAATGAGCATGATGCCAATTACCTACATTCGTCCACCTCCTTGGTGAGGTGCATGTCACTTGCATCCTATCAGGAATGTCAGTAGTGCAGTTTTAGGCTGTTCCTTGTTCCTTCTTTGATGATACAGAGTACCGAGCAATCGACTCTATCAACCAGTTGGAGTATGGCGACTTTGTCAATGCCTTTCTAACACCTTGCGGTTCGGATGCCATTGATCCTGTGTTTCGGCACAAGTCACCGAGTTGACCAGAGCAGAACCCAGGAACAAGCATTCCGAAAGGGAGTACCTTGAAAGTACATCCTTTGCGCCAGTGACACCTACATATCTAATGATATATATGATTCACGCGCGAGGACTGCCTATGTTACTGCACTTTTACTAATGCTCTGACAGACATTCGTTCATGAAGTCGTCTTTATGGTCTGTGTTTTACAGAACAAGGCTTCACTATTATGCAATGAGAGAACTACCGAGTATCGCTTGTACCCTCATTTGCTGTAACGGCTGAAGCCGAAGTTTACGACACACAATCATTGACTGGCAATTCATGAGAGTCGCTTGTTCAGACATTCTTATAAACCCTTGGGCTGATACCTATTCACAAGGCATTACTCATCCTTGGGATGTCCTTTATAGGTTCTGGCTCTTGATGCCATTTCTTCTTTCCCTTCTATCAATGTTGAAACATCGACGGAAGGGAAGATGAAGTCCAAGGGATGCAACTGACACTCGCAATCATCCATCGTTTGTGAGGCACAAGTACCTTATTCTTTTTGAGAGTTATGCAGTGGCATAGTCATGGATAATCTTGATTCTTCGGCACAAGAGTCCTGGAACTGTAATAGTAGAGGTACATAAGTTCTTGCGAACTGACAATCCCTCTTACAGAACTGGAGTTTGAAACTGACAGATTCCAAGATGCAGTTTATTGGGACAAGGGTAATCGACAACTTTGTTGTGCACTTCACCAGTTGTACGGTGTCTGCTCATACCAAGGACCAGATTTTACATCCTTGTTCCAATACTGCAACAAAACATGTAACCTACCGATGTTAATTCCTTGGTCAGTCATTCCTACTGCCAGAATCAGATTTCTCGATGATGGATTTGACTCACTGCCATATCATGCAGAGCTCTCATAGTCGTCCTTGTGCGAACAAGACTTATCGGAACAACAATCCTATGAATGCATTTACCAAGCATTTCTAAGAATACCACTTCCGAATCCTTGTTCCACAAGCATTATTCACCCTCAGTAGTAAACAACATGGAGAATATTACTACACAACGTGCAGAACAGACTGATGTTCTGCGCGAAGCGGTAGAGTCAGCCGCTGTCGAAGAGCAGAAGAAGATCTCTTCAGACAAAAAGACTCAGGACAAGCAGACCTTCCCGATTCCAAAGGATCTGCCATTCGATGCCTACCGTCCTGCCTTCAACAAGCAGTCGATGCTGTTCCTCTGCGGAACAACGGCTGGCACAAGCAACTGGGCTATCTTCGTAGCCATCCTCGCACGTATGACAATGGTCGATACCATTGATACAAGCAGCGGTCGCAAGGTTGAACTTAAGGTTGGACAGGCTAACTGCTCTCTGTCGCAGTTGGAAAAGGAATGGGGCATTTCTCGCAAAGTGCTCCGAAAGACCTTCGACCAGATGGAGGCTCTTGGTCTTATCGAACGTGCTCAGAGCCGTGAAGCCTCTATCGTGACCTTCACCAGTATCTGGGCTTGTGAGCAGCTGAAACCTACTTTCAGCCGTTTCAGCAACCGACAGTTCAAGAGTCCTTCGGTGCCCAAGCAGGTCAACCCTTCTTCAAAGCTTCAGGATGCGCCTAAAAACGCTTCTAAACCTGACGGCAATGTTCCACAGGGCAACTCATCTGCCGATGGCAAGTAAGGCTTCTAATTTCATCTCAGAGGTGGTGCTTCGGTTCTCTTCCTTGTACCACCTTACTGGGATGTCTTCGCTCAGAGCCAGAACGACGAGCTTGCTCGGGCCCATGAGCGTAGAGAGGGGGCTTAACTCAATAAGTCCGTACTTCCCGGAGGAAGCAGGACGAACCCAAGGGTTCAGGCAGCAAGCTGATACCTTGGTCTTGTGCCTCGGTATATTGAGAAGCCCCCTCTCTATTGTGATAATCAATCCTATGTCTAACCCTATAAACCATTCATGCCTATGGAAGGACCAAAGCAGGTTCTACACATGAAAGGCTCCAGTCACATCAATGCGGCTGAAGCCAATGAGAACCAGCGCAACTGGACCAAGGAGCAATACGATCGTCGCAACGACCAGGGCGAAAAGTTCTATGACTGGTATCGCCGTCATCTGAACTTTGAACTTGACCGTGAGGGCAATATCCATGAGTTGGGTTACAGCGGCAAGATCAACGAACGCTTTGACAGGCGTGTCGCTGAACTTGGTGCTGCGCCTCTTGACTTGCGACTTCAGGAGAAGTATCTTCCGAACCGCATCGTCAAGTTCATCATCTCTGGTGACACTGAGGTCATGAGAAGGATGGCTTTCGGTGATCAGGACGTGAACTTCCTATATGAGTCTGAGTCCAACAGTCGGGTCAAGCGAATGAAGGCTATCGAGGACTGGGCGAAAGCTGTTCACCGCTACATCTGCAAGAAGTATGGTGCCGAGAACATTGTTGGGTTCGATGTTCATCTGGACGAACATTCTCCCCACATCCACTGTTCCATCATTCCCGTTGGGCAAAGGCTCAACAAGGAAACTGGCGAACTGGAACCTGTTATCTCGTTCAAGCAGCATTTCGGACATTCACTTGCCGAGGGAAGCCTTGTCTATCAAGCCTTGCATACAGAGTTGTACGAACAGGTCAACAAGGACTTCGGTCTTGTGCGTGGTGACAGCATCCGTGGCAGAAATGTAAAGCATCGTGACCGTACAGAGTACAACCGTCTCTTGGCTCGCAAGGAGGCTTCGCTTCGTACCATGATTGCCAATGCGGAACAAGAACTTGCATCCTTGAAGGTTCAGATGTCCGACATTGAGACTGCCATCCGTCAAGGTACTGGAAATGTCGATAAGCTCAATGAGGAGTTCGCTGATCTGGAGAGAAGGTACAAGGAACTCAAAGGTAAGCGTGATGATCGTCTTGGCGAACTGCTCAAAATCAACATCGAGCGTGCCCAACGAAATGCCGAGCTGGAGAAGATGGATGACAGGTGCAAAGAACTCGAGGCTCGAGAGAAGGATCTGATGGAGCAGATGTCAGCTCTGGCAGAAATGCCCTTGGCAAATGCTGCACTCAAATTCATTCTTCCCGCTTTCAAATCCTTGTGCCTTGAAGCTCCTGAAATCCGTGACCACTTGGCTGATACCATCTTCGAGGATATTGATGAGGATGATTTCGAGGGAATCATGAAGACAGCTGCGGAGGTGTTCATTGCTGGCATTCTTGGCCCTCAATATCCTGTTCAAATCAGCGGTGGCGGTGGTGGCTCTGAATCCAAGATGCCTTGGAAGGACAAGAACGAGGATATTCGGGACTATGCGCTTCGCTGTCTGAAGTTTGGACGCAAACTGTACAAGTCTGCGAAGAAACCTCAGTACAGTGGCGGTTTCCGTCGTCATTGATTGCGGACTTCTATGAGTTGAGAAGCATTTCCTGCTCCCATTGTTTGATGCAGGGGAAGGGGTCATATACGGTGTACAAGCCCAAGCCGTAAACGACCTTTTCCCCTTTTTCTATTATGGCGTGTGCCAAGTCTTCGGCATCGATTTTTCTGGCGGCTTCAAGAAGCTCATTTCTCATTCGTCGCTGTACGTTGTTGAATGCGTAGATACCAGCTCGTCTTACTGCTTGGGCATCCTCATGTCTGTCCTTACGCTCATATATTTCAATGAGTGCATAATATGGCTCAGGTTCCCAGTATTTGTTCATCAGCAGATTCTGGTACAGATTGACGGCTCCGTGCCAGTCCTCTTGTCGCATAAGGGCATTGGCTCTATCCAAGAGATTCTGCGCTTCTGACTTTATCTTCTTCAATGCCGCTACCGCACCTTCTGGCAGGTCTGCTGGCATTCCAAACATTTCGAATGGTGGCAATGCCTTCTTTGCTTGAAGGTATTGCCAGTATAATGTTTCTGACTTTTCTAATGAACCAACGTATCGAAAAGGCGAGACATAGGTCTTCATATCTTCTGGCTCGTCATCTTCATCATCAGTCCATTTTAGCACAACAATTTCTTTCTTTGGTGGCTCTTGTGCCACTGGCTTTGGTATAGACTTGACAACAGGCTTCGGTGCTGGTGTTGGCTGTGGCTTCGGAACTGGCGCAGGTTTGGGCTGTGGTTTAGGTCTCGGCTTGGGATTCTCTTGTTCCGCAATAGCAATTTTGGAATAGGACACATACCAATCCATCTGCCTGTCTGCATCTTTGTCGCAGAATCGATGGTAATGTTTATCAACTTCAAGAACTTCTTTGTACCTTCCTTTTTTATATAAAATGTTGGCGGCATTTATATACACGCTCCAATAACCTGTGCCAAAGAAATCTTTGTTCACAAGTTGCATGGAAACCTTCAGGCATTCGTCGTACTTCTCTTCCTTGTACAACTTGTCAGATAGGTGCAAGAGGGCATAGTCTCTCTTTTCCTCTGCCTCCCTGGCTTCTTGTTCCCTTTGTTCTTTGCTTTTGAATATGTAGTCGAGAAAATTCATTTATTTCGATAAGTTTTTCATACAAGAGATTCCAAGTTTACGTTCAATATCAGCTATGCTTTTGAAAGAGAAGTTTGTATTGCCAGAGAGAATACGACTTACGTATTGTGGTGACACTCCAAGCTTGTTGGCAATATCAGAACGAGACAATCCATTTTCTTGCATGTAATCAACAATGGTCAATGCTACATTGCGTGACCATCTGAGCCACGCTTCATTTTCTTGACGCCACTTCGCGTCTTCTGTGAAAGTTGAAGGCTGATCACTTCGATGAGCCTCCAAGAAATGTAAGGTCTTCTGTCTCATTGATTATTCTTTGCCTTTAATCTTAGCGCAAAGTTATACATAAAAATCAAATTGTGCAACCTTTAGGTTTCAATATTTTGGAAATGCACAAGTCTTTAACACATATTTTGAATCTATGAGCTTTCTGTGTTGCATTTTGATAAACAAGGCAAAGATGTTCTTTGTTCCTAACTGTATCAATGCCATTGAGGAGCGACGTGAGGAGATCCAGAAGGCTCGTGACATCGCCAAGAAGATGCTTGAAAAGTACGGCACAGTTACCGCACGTATCAAGCAGTGCGTAACCGTGAAGTGTTACAGTACTCTCTTCCCTCATGACTCTTACAAGCGTAATGCTGTGAAGCACGCGTTTGAGGATATTGTTGGACAAATCAAATAGTCAATTTGTACAAGATTGAACTATTGAGCAGGAGAAACCGGCTGGTATAGGCAAATAGCTTATTACCAGTCGGCCATTTGTTTATGTAATCTCCACTTGAATCTTTCATCAGTCATTGAAGTGGACTGTTTGTGAACAACGATTGATTTGTCATATGTCTACAAACGGATTACCTATCGTCGGATAAAAATGATCGTGATGTACTTTATTAATAGAGTACTAATACTAAAAAGGGTCACACCAATTTACAGGATCTTTGTCGTATTGTGTAAACACTCTTTGGTTATTATACTCCATGTTAAAATCAGGTATTAAAATCTTAATCCCTTTTTCTGCATTTTCTCTATTTAATGAGTAGATTTTTTTCATACACTTAACGCAAGGAAACTTGTCGCCAGCAATAAACAACTCTCCATCAATCTTATACTTTCCAGGAGTGCTATCATTTATTTTCTGAAAAACAGTCTTTATAATATTCATTTCTGCGTGATAAGTATCTATATTATTACTAGGCTTTGCAATAATTACCTGCTTTATGTCAGTACCTTGAAAGAGCCCATTTTTAGAAACGCATTCTTTGATTTTTTTCTCGATGTCGTCAACATACTCGACAGGGTTATAACCACCTTTTGAACCTGTATTGTGACCTAAAATAATAATTCCATCATAATAACCAACTTGGAACTCAGCATTAGCCTTTCCTTTTTTAGCAGGCGGAATTACATGCTTTTTTGACTCTTCAAGAACATGTCTCAAAGACCAAAATGTTGAATCGTTCATAATTTCGTAAAAATTGAAATCTTCTGGCGTTATCATATTTATCTATTCTTTCTCCTTACTCTATCTTCGGCTTTTCAGGAACCGCCGTTGTTAATACTCTCGTTTTGTAAGCTTGCGTGCTTGAACATTTCGAAGTTGAGATGAGCGGACGAGTGGCGCCTTGTGTCTTTACATCTACCTTCTGATGTTCTTGCGAGTGCAAAGGTACGACTGAATTTGGAGTAAGGAAAATCTGGTGGCTGAAGTGGACGTTTGTACGTGAGTTAGGATAGTTTTTGTTGGTTTTGGGGATGTTGGGCTTAGTTTCTTCTTAGGTTAACGTGTTTAGTTTAGCTGTGTCTGTTCCGCTGAAAGAGGTGGAAATGGTGGGTGATGATATGGCGGTGTGCCTTTGGAATCTTGAATAGGCGATCACGGATGAATACCGTGCCACTCTGTACACCGTCAATATGATTGGCATTGACAATAACGGAGCGATGCAGACGAATGAAGTGTTCTGCGGGAAGGATCTTCTGCCATGCCGTCAATGGGAAGACAGAACATAATGGACGGGCGTTGCCGATAACATATATGTCGCAATAGTTGTGGTATGACTCTATCCACAGGATTTCATCTATCTTGATGCGACGATATACTTCGCCTACACGGAGAAAGATGGCATCATGATATGATGAGGGTTCAAGGTGACTGGCTGTGTCCTTATCAACGATATGGAATGCTTGGAAAACTTCTTCGGCGTACTTCTTATCTATGGAGTACGAACTGCGCCCGATGTAAAGGATGTTGGCATCAATCCTGTCAACAAGTGAGAGGTTCAGGGCTTCGTTCCAACGTATTCTGGCGAATTTGTTGGTAGGAAGACAAGCGAGAATGTCAGTCAGCGAGGCAAGGGCTTTCAACTTGCAGTCCTTGGTGACGATAACACTTCCATCCCTTTCATTGTCTGCTTGAATGCTTACGATGTAGTCATACTTCAACTTGATATGACAGTTTTCGTTGTCGGACGTTTCGCATAGAACGAATACAGCTTTTTCTGATGCGTAGTTGAATACTGATGGCAGTGTGAAGTTGCCATTTCCATTGTCAGGATTCTGAATTTTGTTGTTCATATAGCTTGATGTTTAATAAGTAATGTCACTAAATGTGACTTATAATGTATCAAGCTACAAAAATATAGTCAGAATTGTGGAAGGGCAAAACTGTTATCCGAAGTGGACGATTGTGCGTGAGTTTATACTATTACCTCATCCGTCCTTTGATTTCAAACACATTAATATGAACATAGAATGGAAAAGCACTGTTACAGGTGTGGTTTTATTTGGACGCTTACTTTACCTAATTTGAGACTTAATGGAGGATTATACCAAGACCTAATATAAGATGGGCATTGGGTGAAATAGAGAATCAGATAATAACAAACGGAAACCGACTGGCTCTTGTGGCTTAATGTGTTGCCGCTGAGTCAGTCGGTTTGATAATGTGCCAGTGGTTGTGGGGATTACCACTGAGTGCCCCAGATGTCGCTTGAAACGCTTTCTGGCTTCTTGCTATCATCTACCTCCTCGTCAAACAAACTCATTCGTGTTGGAGTGCCTGGACTTCCACAGATGATGTCGTTGCTATCTATCTCTATTACCTTCATTGAAGGCTGCTTGTATTCTTTCTTATTCATGATTTTTATCTTTTATCTCTGCGCCAGCCGCTCCCCATAGAGGGGGAGCTGTCGCTTGCGACTGAGAGGGTCTTTTTACTTTACAATAACCTTTTTGCCATTCACAATGTTGATGCCCTTTTGGAACTTGTTCAGACGGACACCGCTGACAGAGTAAATGCCTGTTGGGGAATTTGCTGAGTCATCGCTTATGCGGTCGATGCC
>JAZRVB010000220.1:0-31470 GCA_045598885.1 Bacteroidales bacterium | reverse complement strand
GTTTTTTTTTTTGATTTACCGTAAATTTTTTGCCGTAACTTGAAATTATTCACAAGTAGTTGACAATCAAGCACTTGCACACTGGCATAATTATGATTGCAGAATGCTAGTTATTGGTAATCAATCAGTTACACAATTGATGCACATGCAACGTAAAAGCTGTAAATATATGTATAATTTGATTATGAAATTTAACACCATTAAGAAAATCGACGGCTTCGACAATTACATGGCAGGCATCCTCGGCAACATCTTCGACATGAAGAAGGGCGTTACTATTAAGGACAGCTCGAACGGCTGGGCCGGTTACCGCAAGGTCGACATCTACGGCAACGACGGTCGCCGAATCAGTAAAACTGTTCACCGACTGGTATACGCGGCGTTTAACGGTAAGATTCCTAACGGGCTGGTGATTAACCACTTAGACGAGAATAAGGAAAACAACGCCCTGAGCAACCTGCAGCTGACCACACGTGCGGAGAACAATCGCTACGGCAACCGCGCCAAGAAGATCGTGGAAAGCAAGAAGAACGGCACCAGCCTCAAGAAGGAATACGAGAAGAACCGAAAGTACGCAATGTCCCAGGAGACCATTAACAAGCACTCCGAGATAACCAAGGCATACTGGAACGGAAAGGAGGGCAAGTAAGATGGACATCGTAGAAGTTATATTGCAAACCGTATGGGTAATCATGTTTATCGTCTTTGCGTACAGGCTCGGCATGAAAGTCGCCCGAGAGGCATACAAGGCGGAACTTTATGAGAAATACCATATCAACGCGAAGGAAGACGAAAGGTACATAGAAATGCTTCGTAAAAAAGGCGTGTACGCCGTAGATTTATCATTGGAAAAGGCAAAGGCGAACGATAAGGAAACAGAAAAATAACCGTAAAGAATTTTTTAGAATATGCAAGAAGTAACGAAAGCAAAGGCGCTCGGCCACGATAACATCGGGTGCACCAGCGACGGCAAGATTTTCAGCACAACCGAAAAGAAATACCTTGAAATCGAGGCATCGCCTAACGGATTCCCGTGCGTAATGCTCGACGGCAAGTGGCGCAATGCACGAGTAGTAATCTGGGAGGCGTTCAACGGCAAACTCAAGGAAAACCAGAAGGTGACCGTGAAGAAGGGCGGAGACAAGATGGATTGCTCATTGGACAACCTCGAGGTATTCGAGGTAAAGAAGGAGCTTACCCCGCAGGATTTCTATGACATTCTAGTAGAAATCAGGGATTTGCTCAATGTAAACAAAAGTAACCCGTTGGACGACGATTTGTTCAAAGTATGAAATCATTAGACAAACTAACCGTAGACGAGAGGGTGTACGCGTCTGTGCCGTTTTTCAAGGAAAGGAAAGACGAGTTGATCAAGTTCACCGACGAATTGACGTTCAAGCTAGACGAAGAGGAAGAGGAAGAGGTAAACAAATTGGTAACCGACATTGCCGCCCAGGCGGTGACGAGACTACTGCATTTTATAATCGACGCGGGAACCGACAAGCAAATCATAGCGCGACTAGTATGCCTGCAAAAGTTGTACGAGAATAAACACGGAAATTGGCTTGACTTGGGCACCGGGCACAATGTGACAATAAAGTCGATTAGGACGCAACGAGACAAGATTAACGAAGAAACCGGGATGTACATTCAATAATACCATGAAAAAATACTATATTTTTAAGACATACCGATGTAACTTTAACCGCGAAGAACATGTTAGCGAAAACCTTATGAGGAATACGTATTGCGACTGGGAAGTATTTCACATTGGCAATGACGTACTAATTTACCGAAAGGAAGTCGACAAGAAAGAGAGAGACGAGTATTATAGCAAGGTCGCAAGGAAAGTCGACGAGTTAAACAACATATTTGTAGACTGATGAAGACTCATGTAATTATAACAGACTGTAAGGAAAGTCAAAGGTTCCCGGGAAAGAACGGCCTCCTAAAGGAACATGTAGCCGAATGGTTGATGGAAGAATACGTCCCTGACAACATGCACGTCTGGTATGTCTTAAGGGAAGACGAAAATTTCACACAGCAAGTCGATTTTGACAATTGGCACGTATTGTTCTGCCCGGACGCCAAAGAAATGGACGACCACAAGAAACTCATAAAGTGGATTTGGCAGGAAATAGCCGAGGACGACGACAAGGGCATACTATTGCAATTGACACAGCCTGTAAGGAAACAAGGTCTACTAATGGAAACCGAAGAGTTGATCGAATTAGACAATGTGGTTGTAAGTTATACCGAATGGACTAACGAGCATTGGCGAATGGTAGACAACGGTACATTGGAGTTTGTCGGAGAGCGAGACGAAGAGGTAAGCCATAAATTTTTCGACGGAGCGGTGTTCGGATGGCAAGGTAACCCGGAAAAGATTTTCGACATTGTTAATCAAAAGAAAACTTGGGTTGAAAATTATATAGGGCCCGTTTGCGACATCGATCGTCCATGGCAATACTCTGCAGATTACATTAGAGGACTAGGAGAACTGGTAAAGCAAAATGAAGAAATTTACGATTAAAAACCCGCTTAGCGAAAAAATGCCCGGATTCGAACTAATCGATGCCGGAGATTATAACATGCCGGTAATTCTAGGTATAATGTCGAAATCTACTGAAATATCTGTTTTCGCAGACCAATTCGTAATGCTGCATAATACCGAATTACTAGAAGAGACACTAGGGAATTACGACTTTGTGACATTGCGAAAAACAGGCGTACCGTGGATAAGCATGAAATTATATGCCGGAAAGCCCGAGGCATTTAAGAAATTAAGCGAACTGGCCGGTAAATTCGAGGTAGACAGAGGCATACCTATCGAGGCAAACTGGAATAATTTCGTATTAAACACATTAGGCGAAAAATGCAAAGTCATAGCTGACGATTCAAATTTATTTGTCGAACTCGACAGGTACTGCAACACAAAAGGGCGAATAGCCACAAACGTAATGGGCAAAGAAATAGCGCAGATAATAGAACTGGCAAAATTAAACGCGTACGACATCGCCGAAAACTTGGCGGCCAACTTAGAAGAAGAAAGAAAAGAACCGATTTACGAAGACTGACATGGACCAGACGAGCAGACAGTACAAAGGACAATACCGAGGAAAGAAAATTATTCTAATCGGTTCCGGTAGCGACATCGACGGCAGAAAAATGGGCGAAATCATCGATGGCGAGAATTACGACATAGTAGCACGTGTCAATAAACATTACGGCAGCAGAGAAGATGCGGGTAATCGCACAGACGTCATATTGACCCGCTGGAACCAATGGCTGGACAACGAGGAATGGTTTAGCGAGGAAGAACAATGTAAAGCAAAGGAAATCGTAGTATTAAACCAATACATCGGATTCAGTCAAACGGAATACAATTGGTTGTGTGCACAGGTAGGACACCAGCAGGTATCGGCAGGTATTCAGGCAATAGCCTTTTTCCTTAACAGAGGAGTAGCAACAGTAGACGTGATAGGATTTGGTTGTAAGAACGGGAAATTCAAGAAAACAAAAGAATATACTATAGGCAGCCAAGGGACTACCCCGACACATAACATGCAGGGAAATGTAGATGCCAACCCCAACTACGATTGGCATAATGAAAAGACTTGGGCAGTAAATCAAGCAAAGGTAAATTTCCTCTAATTCTCTATATGTATACTAGCGTGGCTAGAGAAAGGCGTAATCACACCGGTAATAACCGTAAGACTTATGCGTTCGGAGAATCCGAGGAAGGAAGACGAGAGACCAACCATGAAGGTATACGAGAGACAGACTGAAAGACTTATGCGTTCGGAGAATCCGAGGAAGGAAGACGAGAGACAGACTGAACATAACTCATTGGAAACCAATCAACCGGGAGGGCACCTATCTGGGGCCGGCCTAAGGCATCTATTGAGGCCCCCCCGGCTAGGAACCGGGCTGGATTGTCCCCCGTCCAATTTTTCCGAAATTTAGAAGCCGGTAATAGTTAGGCTCACCTAACTTTTAGTTAACTTTTAAAACTAATTTTATAAGACGTTAAAAATAAGCAATTTATGAACGAAGAAGAAAACGATGAACTTATCAGCTCGATGCTCGACGAGATTAACTCCGCTTTGCCGGAGACAAACACCTTGCCGACAGACGTGAGCACCAGGTACAAGCAGGCCGAAGATACCTTTTACGAGCAAATGCGCGAGACTCAGTTTATCCTCAGCGGTATGCTGCAAAGTGCGGAATCGAAAGACATTAGGGCAATGGCCGCGGTAAGCAAGGACTTACTCAACAATTACAACGAGACGGTCCGCCTTCGCAAATTAAGCGAAATCGAGTCCGGCTCCTATGTTCCCGTAAGTGTAATTTCGTCATACCAGAAAGATGTATTTCCGGCAATTGCCGCAGGCATCGACAATCTTCGCATGGACATCTTAAATCACATTTCACCTGCTACCCGCCCAGAATTCGAGGCGGCATGGAAAATAGGATATAAGAAATTCGTGGTTGCCATCAAGGAGGCTGCAGATAAACTTGAAGGATATATGGAGCAGGCACGACTCGAGGCCACCGGCGTAAGTGCGAAGAAACAGGCCAATAACACTAAGTCGAGCGATAAGATGAGCGAGCGCAGAAAGCAGACAGCCGCAGCTAAGCGTAATAAGAACAATAATTAAACAGAATATCGATACATAGTTTATATGCAGGAAATTTGGAAAGCTATTAAAGATTACGAGGGACTTTATGAGGTGAGCAATACCGGCAAAATCAGGTCATTGAATTATGGGCTGAAGGGTAAGATAGTAGAATTGAAGCCGCATCTTACAAAAAGGGGATATCTACGCGCTAAGCTACATAAGAATAAGACACGTAAACAAATTTTTGTACATAGATTAGTTGTAGAGGCATTTATTGGTGAAATTCCAGAAGGTATGGTTGTTAATCATAAAGACGAATGCAAAACTAATAATAACGTAGGCAATTTAGAAATTTGCACGAACTTATACAACATAAATTACGGAACTAGAAATCAACGATTAAGTGAATCACAGAAAGGTAAAATAATATCGCCTGAATGTCGTGCTAAAATCAGTGCAGCGAACAAAGGTAGAATATGTTCACCAGAACATCGAACTAAAATAAGCGCATCCAAAAAGGCATATCATCTACGTAGAAAGGAGAATGTTGATGGGTGTAAGCGATGACTTTATGTCGTTATTGACGAGAGATATTATAGACGACCCTATCGAATGGCTGGAATCCAATATATATCTGGATGCCAGCGTAAGCCCTAACGCACCTGGCCCGTTGACACTAAGCGGACAGCCATGGGCCCGCCAGATTATTCTCGATGTCGCTAATCCTGAAATAGACCATATTACCTTATGTACAGGTGCGCAGACAGGTAAATCTCTGCTCATGCAATTGGCATACCTGTTGTTGGCTAAGATTAATCCGCAGCCTGCCATATTTGCATTTCCAGATGACAGCCTGGCTGAACGATTTATCAAATCTCGACTTAAGCCGCTCATCAAGTGTAATCCAGAATTTGCAAAACGCCTGCCTCCACCACAAGTAATAGGCCAGAAGTCGATGTTGTTCTTAGAAGGCCAGCCGACATTTTATACCGGTTGTAGAAGCCCTCAAAAATTGTGTTCTGTACCGGCTGCATATATATTTTTAGACGAGGCTGAAAAATTAGTTAAAAATAAATCGTCTGAAGCGCATCCTCATTTTTTGCTTTTGGAGCGTAATAAATCGTTTGCGCTGCATAAGGTAATTGAGGCATCTACGCCGGCAAGCGAGACATCTCCATTTTGGGAATCACTTACGAATTCGAGCTGGTGCAAATACATGGTGCCATGCCCATGGTGCGGAGAATTGATGGAATTCAAATTCGACAAGGAACATTTGAAATGGGAGGGTAATACTCAGGAAGAAATCGAGAAAACATGCCGTATTATCTGTACGAATTGCTGCTGCGAGCTAGACGATAATATGCGCAGGGAGGCAATGAATCACGGCAAATGGGTGGCGCAAAACGAGAAGCACGAAATCGGGCACACTGGGTACCACATCAATTCACTGTATTCTTGCTGGAAAACAATCGGCGAAGTTGCATGGGAATTCGTAAAGGCCAATCACTCCGTAATGAAAACAGAGGCACTGCATAATTTTGCGAATAGCTGGTTGGCAGTCCCCTGGCAAGACCACAAAATGCACATTACAGAGGATAATGTTAGAGAACTTATCGAACCTAATCATTTCCGCGGGCAAATACCACCAGATATGCTGTTCCTTGTTTTCACCGCCGACCCCGGCCAGGCGCAGACACACTATACTGTGACTGCTGTGTGCCAAGGTGGACGATTAGTTGTTGTCGACTGGGGTACATTAGTATCGGCAAGCTCCGACAAGGGTAAACACGGTATTGCCTGGTTTGTAGAAAACAAAACTTATGAATTCAATGGCAAGCCTTATCGTATCGATGTCGCTTATGTCGATTCAGGCTATATGACAGGAACGGTGTATGACGAATGTAGACGAGTAATGTCCGGTTTAATCAACCCGACAAAGGGCAGCGGTGCAATTGCGGGAACATATGGCCGTTCAACTGTCAAGACAAATGATATGGACCTCTATATCTATTCTGATTTCGTATTGAAATTGGAATTGTACGGTAATATGTTCGATAATAAAGAAGTTGTATTACCCAGAGATTCAGATACAGACCTTATTGCCGGTTTAAGCGGGCAGCGACTCATAGTCGAGCCTAGCGGGCGTAAGAAATGGATTAAAGTCGACGCCGACCACTACGGCGACTGCGTAAAGCTGTCCCTATTAGCTATGATGATTGCATGCGAAAACGAAGAGCTGCGCCAAAGTATTCGACCTACACCTACATGGAGATAATATTTCCCTTTTAAATCTTTAGGTAGAACAAGTGTAATATGTTTTTCGTCACTAAGGAACAGTAGTAAACCTACTGTTCCTTTTTTAATCATTATGATGATGAAAACGTATTACATCTATAAGATGATTCATCTTCCTTCTGGAAGAGTCTATATTGGACAACGTAAAGTACCTAAAGGCAAAACACCAGAAAATGATTCATATTTTGGTTCCGGCAAAATTTGGAGGCAAATTTATAAAAAATATAAAGACGAATGTATTAAGGTAATCATTGATTATGCAGATACTAAGGCAGAAATCGACGAGCTCGAGAAAAAATGGATAGCATATTATCGTATGACTAGAGGCGAATTTTGCGTCAATATCTCAAATGGCGGTGAAGGAAATTCTGGCCTTGTACATACGCCAGAAACTAAAGCAAAAATG
This sequence comes from Bacteroidales bacterium, assembly GCA_045598885.1. GTDB lineage: Bacteria > Bacteroidota > Bacteroidia > Bacteroidales > UBA3663 > Liminaster. The sequence continues at coordinate 24,147 of JAZRVB010000220.1, read as the reverse complement.
AGCGCAGCCCATAAAGGGAAAAAAATATCACAAGAGCAGCGTGAAAATATGAGTAAACTAATGACGGGTGAAAATCATCCTTTATACGGTAAACATCATACTGAAGAATCACGCCGAAAAATGAGTGAAAAACAAAAAGGCAGGCCGGGGCAATGGATGGGCAGACATTTATCAGAAGAACATAGAAAAAAGATAAGCGAAAAGACAAAGGGCAGAATTCCATGGAATAAAGGTAAAAAATGCCCGCGATTATCAGAGTCCCAGCGCGGAGAAAAGAGCCACCGCCATGGTAAAATTCCGTGGAATAAAGGTATAAAAACAGGTCCTATGAAATTGACCCCGGAACAACTTAGCGAAAGGGCAAGAAAAATTGCAGAAGTTGAGCGACAAAAAAGAATAATCGATTTTACAAACGCAGAAATTTAATGGCCTCTTTTCCAAGGAAAATTCGGATTTCCTTTTTAATGTAATTATTAGAAAAATGGTAATTACTAAATCACTCATTGTCAGCATAGCACAGATGTACACTGTGGAACAACTGCAGGCAAAAATCGTCGAGCTTATAAAGGACGTCGAGACAAACGGCAGTAGCATAATTTCTGCGTCGACCGGCGCCGGTGCAAGTTATACGCGCCGTATCGAGGCAAGTCGACTGGAATTATTGGAGCTCTATCAAGCGGCCCTCGAGTATAAGCTAAACGGCGAAACAGTGGCAGACACAGGTTTCATCTCGACAGTCAAGTTCAATCAAGGTTTTAACCGCTAATAAAATGGGAAAATTTAAGCGAAATCAAACTAAGAAAGTAGAAGTACAGAATGCCTATGGACTTGACGCAGGCGCCTACTCGCCTAACCGCTCGTTCAACACGTTTCCTACGGTAAACCGCAGGGACATCACGGCAGCCAAGAGGAATAAAATAATTTCTCGTGCACGTTCCCTGTATTACAACAGTCCCGAGGTACGCTCCGCCGTAAAGACCCTCGGCATGCTGGTCGGAAATCTCAAGCCGATGGCCCGCTCGACAGATAAAGAATGGAACAAATTGGCCCAAGAGGCATTCATGCGCCGTGTATCTAATCCGGCATCTTTTGAACTTACCGGAACACTGAATTTTAATCAGCTGCAAAGTTATATCGAGGAATGCGCGAATGTTGACGGTGATGTTCTAATCGTTCTCACCACTGATAAAAATGGCGGCGGTGTGGCTGTCTACCCGGCTGATATGATAGGCAGCGACAAAGAAGACTATGTAGACGGTGTTGAACTCGACAATTACGGTCGTCCGGCCTATTATTACATTAAGTCGAAGAACAAGGAAATTAAGATTGCCGCAAAGAACTGCATCCTCTACCGACACAATCCAGACCCGACCGACCCGCGCGGCCTTACCGATCTTATAGCAGCCATAACTACCGCACAGGACATTTACGAGATTAACGGGTATAATAAACAAAGTGTGAAATTGAGCGCCAGCTTCGGTATTGTCGAGACGGTGGACAATAATGTTAAGCGCACAGACATAAGCGACCTTAAGATGCTCCGTAACGGCGGCGGTAATACTTGTGCATGCGGCGATACACAGCAGCCGGCCTATAATCCGCTCACAATTAACGGTGTAAATGCTGTAACGCTGTCTCCGGGACATGACTTGAAGACCCTGCAGGACAACCGCCCGTCTAACGAGGTAAGGGCATTTGCCAAAGATTTGGTAGACTCGATTGCCTACTCGATTGGCCTTGACCCTGAAATTCTTTACCGTGTAAAGGAGATGGGCAGCGCAAGCGTAAGGTTCTCGATTGCAAAGACTAAGGACTGGGCTCGTCCCCGTATTTTCGACAAGGAGCTAGTTTGTAACCGAATTTGGCAGCATATTATCAGCTGCGAGATTGCCGCCGGTAGACTCCGTACATGCAACGACCTTAATTCTATGTACGATGTCCAGTGGATTGGCACCGGGAAATGGAGTATCGATTTAGGCCGCGATGCCAGCGCCGCTATTTCGCTGGTGCGAGAAGGACTTATGAGCCGCGAACAATACTGCCTTGAAAATTACGGTAGGTCGTTTGCCGAAATTTCTGCCGAAAATATACAGAATATCAAGCAGATGATTGACGCTGCAAATGATTTGCAGGTTCCTATTCAACTCCTTATACCGGGGCAGGCCGGCAGCCAGCCGTATACCGACGGTCAATCAACACAAGAAAACGATGAAAAATGAAAGAAGGACTTAAAGAATTATACTCGGCATTAAAGGATAGCCCCAGTGCTGTTATTATGACAATTTTACTTGGCGGAGCATGCTTTGTCTACAACGACATCAAAGGTTACCTTTCGGCTGAGAAGGAACAGGCGAAGGTTGAACGAGCAGAATTACGCGCAGAACTTAAGGAGGAGCGCAATGAACAGCGCCGTGTAAACCAGGAATTCATCGTGACACTGCAGAATATCTCGGCACGCCTAAGCAGCATCGAATCAGAACTTAAATCACAGAAGTAATTATGAAAATTATAATCGACATCGGGCATACGAAGGATTATTCTAGGGAACACCCGGAGCAATACGATAGCATCTCAGAAGACATACTAGGTAAACTCGGGTTTGACAAAGACAAGAACGATTCCATAGAGCACCGTTTGAACAAGTTTGTCGGCGAAGCCGTAAAGGTTGCCTGCGATAATGCCGGGATTGACGCGGAAATCGTCGATTATCCGGAATTGAACAACACTCAGGACATCTCAAAGACAATTTCTTATGCAAATCAGAAGAAACCTGACCTTTTCGTCAGCATTCATGCGAATGCCACAGGTAATAACAAGTGGAAAACGATGGAATGCACGGCAAGTGGCACTGTAGTATTGTATTATCCCGGTAGTACCAATGGTAAACGAAGGGCTCAGGCTATCGCTGACACGTGCAAATTATGTCGAAAGAACAATGGAGGACCGGACAACCGATTCGAACATACCGCACCTAGCTCTGTATCTGTCTTGGCGAAGACGAATATGCCGGCTGTTTTAGTCGAAACTTGTTTTTACGATAATAAGGAAGACTTAAGGTGGACGATTGACAACAAGGAAAAACTTGCAAAGGCGATTGTCGACGGAATCCTTAAGCAAATTTATTAAGTTCTATTTCCCTTTTAAACTAATTTTTAGAAAAAAATGATTGAGTTTATCAATAATCAAGCAATCGCAGGCAACGAGTCGGCAAAAGTCTTTATTACCGGCGAAATCTGCGAGGAAACTGTAACAGAACTTCAGAAGGATATCGAAATCTGCAAGAATGCAGGCGTCAAGGCGATTACCTTCTGCATCAACTCGCCCGGCGGTTCTGTTAGTGACGGCATTGCATGTTATGACATCGTATCGGCACTAAACGACATCGAGACTACCGCGGAAATTCTTGGTATTTGTGCCAGTGCAGCGACATATTTGCCGATGGCATGCGACAGAATCACAATGCACGCGAATAGCGATTTCATGATTCACGAGTGTTCAGGGGGCTTTTTCGGCACACTTAAGACGGCAACAGCTGACCTGGCATACTTTGCCACCTTGTGCGAGCGTGTCGTTGCCATCTATTGCGCACGAACTGGTTTAACCGTAGACGAAGTAAACGATTTAATGGAGAAAGCCGAGTTTATGAATGCAAAACGCTGTAAGGAACTTCTCTTCATCGACGAGATTATCATCGACGGCGAGGAAGAGAAGAAAGAGGAACGCAAGCCGGAAGAGCATCCAGAGAATCCTAAACCAGAAGAGGAGAAGATGCCAGATGATGAAACACAGCATAATTTCTTCTCATTGAAGAATCTCATCGGTATACTAAAGGCGAACAATATCTCATTTGTAAAGGCCGAAAACGACGAATTCGCATCTCAAGTCGAGATTAACAATGCACTTACCGAGAAGGTGAAGAATCTCGAAAGTCAACTCGAGGCCAAGCAGAAGTCTTACGACGAAATCGTAAATCGACTTGAGGAACAGAAGAAGGACATCGACAAGCAAATTCAGAATGCCGTGGCGAATAAGATTGCCTCTATGGGCTATCGTGACGAGCTTCCTATGCCTGAGAAGTCCAAGAAGATGACCGATGGCGAATTCCGTAATGCACTTATCGAGGTTTACCGTAGTCAGGGATATGAAGCAGCCGCAAAATTCACTAAATCACGTGAAGATGGCGAAATTTAATGACCTCTTTTCCAAGGAAAATTCGGATTTCCCTTTTAATTCTTAAATTAAGGAAAACAATTCCCAAAAATTTAGTTCGATTTAAACTATTAACATTTTATTATTTTAAAAATTATGTACGAGAAATTTCTTAATAAAGTTGAGGTTACTAACGAGGTAACTGGTGAGCAGAATGTCGACCAGAACGCCCTTCAGGGTTCTACGACCCCGAAGACCACCCTTTGGAGTGTAGTTCTTTCCGAGGCTATCGATGCCACTAAGAAAGTTTTGGCCCCTGTTGCAGCCACTTCTTACGACGTCAAGGAGGCATTTAGCTATATTCCCCCGTCTGCCGGCGAGGCCAAGCCGAATGTTCAGGTAATGGTTATCACTGATGCCGGTACGGTTGACAAGGATGGCACGAGCGACTGGAAGTCTCACATGTCCCAGAAGGTTGTATCTGTTCCGCTGACTCGTTATTCCCGTTCTTTCGGTATCAGCATGTTCGACGCCATGAAGGGCTTTGAGAAGACTGCCGCCCAGACAGCTGCTGTTGTTAACAAGATTAAGCAGGAGATTGTCAAGGATTTCGCGACCCTTCTTGCCACCACTTCTAACGAGGTTGAGGTATCTGAGATTACCCCGGCTACTGTCGCCCACACGGTTTCCGCCGCTTTCGGTGATTACGGTGATGTCGAGAGCCTTGTTCTTACCCCGGCTAATTACGCTCAGCTTACCCCCGATTCTGCCCTTAGCCTTAAGTTGACTGACGGCGCTTACGGTATCGGTGGTATCTATAAGTCTGCCGGTATTCCGAACGGTACCGAGGGTATTGCCTATAACAAGGATGCAATCGCTGCTGCCTTTGCTCGTCCCGCTTGGGTTGACGGTATGCCTGGCGTCGAGATTTACGAGTTCGAATCCGAGGGTATTCCTTTCCGCCTTAAGGTAAGCTGCGATGCCGACCACAACATCCTCTATCACACGGTTGACGTGCTCGCCGGTTTCGCTATTGCCAACGAGAATCATCTCGCCAGGGTTGTTATCGGTGGTTAATTGTTAATGTCGGAACCCGGCCCGAGATAATTTCAACGGCCGGGTAAAGTTCAATTTTCTTTAAAAATTTTAATTAAGAAAAATGGCCAAGAGCATAAAGAGATTCGGGCGCACCCCCGTCTGGGGTTTACAGCATCCGGAAATGACTGATTTAGGTACAGGAACCGAGGAACAGGTTTTGTTCGCCACTAACATTACCTGGACTAATACCCAGAAGGACTACGAGCAGGTTAATCACGTCGGCCAGGTACAGGGCTATATGATTTACGATGCCCAGCTCGACTGGAGTATGACCGCGAATGTTGACCATACCTATCAGACGACATTCCAAAACTACTACGCCCCGGCAATGGAGGTTGTTCTTTCCAATGACATTGGTAAGCAACTTCTCGAATCTACCGCCGGTTTGGGTTATGACCCTGGTGACGCTGTATCTATCCTTAAGACTGTAAACATTACGCAGACTTCTGATGGTGCTGCCGAGCTAAGCCTTGATGGTACAATCTACTATTTTGGCGGAGAAGGTGAGTAATACCAATCAATTATAATAAATTTCAAGGGACTCTTAACTGAGTCCCTTCTTTTTTTCCTTTTTCGTATAATTTTTAGAATGAATGACATTAAGAAATTTATGGCAATGGCAGTAGCCGATCAAATTTCGACAGCCGGCGAAACAGTGGTTATCACACGTCCGACAAATCGAGATTTCAGCATTACAGTAAGCGCCGTAATTACCAGCCGCGACGGCAGTTATTCGGCTGCAGTCGGCGGTTCAGAGTATTCTGTGACGGGACATGCTCTAATTCGTAAATCTGATGTCAATGCCGTTATTAAACCGGGTGATAACCTTCAGCAGGATACCGGCGAAAAATGGATTATTGTCAATGCTATTTCATCGTCTAACGATGCCGGGATTTCATGTGATTTAGTACGTAAACAATAATGGCAACCAAGATTCAAACAGCCGGCGGTACTATTATCGTCAATAGTAAGATTGAGGTAAACGAGAAGGTTATCTCCGATGCCATCAGGGCTATTTCACAAAACGGCATGAAGCACATAATGCAAACAGTTACTAATAAAATAGTAGCCCGTACGCTGCCGAATAATCCTCAATCAGGCAAATCACCGACTAAGAAGGGTGTAAACAATTTAAGGCGAAGAATTAAGGAAAATATCGCCAATTCCGATTTCTTACAGGCATTTCCAAACAACGAAGGTAAACCTATTTGGAGCGAAGTCGAGGGCCAGACTGCTATACCGGTAATAGTTGCCAAAAAATACAGGGGAAGACCGTCGAAAGGCAGAAAAATAAATCAGCCGGATAGAATTTACAACGTGGACGAGCTCGTCAAGCATATTAGGGATAATACAAAAATGATACGAAAGAAGGGCGCTGTGATGAGGGTGAGAAAGGATAAGTCAAAATTCGTGTGGACTACTAAGGCCCATCTCCAGGCGGCCATGAGGAAATTCCAGGCACGCGCCGGTAACGACATTTTCGGATGGAGCTCGCTGGCAGAACTAGTCGGCAGCGCCGCCATGAGAAAATCATTAAACGGCGGTAATTTCGATAAGCCAGGCGGAGCGGCAAAATACACACCGGCAGAATTTCGTTCTATTGACGAAATTAGACTTTCTGCAGAAAATACTAATGCGCCGAAAGAGACAGTAAATTACAATCAGCGCTGCATTGACAGTATGATGCCGCAATGGGTAAACAGTGCCATTAGAAATGAATTAAAATTCATATCCTCAGCGAAAGTATTAAGGGGCTTGAAAGTGCCGCCCGATGTAAAAATTACTATACAGTAATTTTCCTTTTTCATCTTTAAAATAGAAATAGCATGGAAACCACCCAATCATTTTCTAATAAATTTGCCGAAAATTTAACATCATTACAGCCACCCGAATCCCGTGTAAAATGGGATATTCGCGGCGAAATCGGTGATCCACAGGTTTATGACAAAACACTTATAGCTATTGTCAATTTTAACGAATCTACCGAGGAACTTTACGGAAATAGAACACAGCGCCTTACGGGCAGTGTGACGGGGCAAATTTTTACCGAGCAGATGACCAATGGTGAGGTTTACGAGGTACTTGACGAATTTCAGGCGATTATCTATGATTACATCGGGACTCTTCGATATACGGAAATAGGCGATGCTGAGGTATTACAGGGAACATGCGATAGTATTCTCAGTACACCTAAAGGAAATTATTGGAACTTTGTACTGCCGATGGAACTTATAGTTCAATTTTAAAAAAATTTACTAGTAAACTTATGGAAATTTATGTATTAAAAGGATATACGTACGTAGCGACGGCAAATACCGATTCGTCGATTACGGATGAGAACGGTTTAAACCTTGTCGTAAAAGGCGGCAGCCAGGGAATGTTTATTGCGACCGCCGATAAAGTCGAGGTTACCGGCGAGTGTACTGTTACGCAGACGCGAAATTTTAAGGGTGCCCTCTCTCTCACGGCAGCGGGAGGGGGCGGAGAAACTCTACAGCCCGGCGAGGTGGTTATAGGCGGCACGCAAGGGTCAATGACAATTCAGGATGTCAACACCGCGAGTAGGTTGTACCCTGGGACATTCGGCACACTCACCGAGTTACCCGAGGGCGTGACTCTTGCGGCACTTGAGAGCGCCCTCGCCCCGCAGGTAGTTAAAAATGCTCAGCTACCGCTGATATTTCAAAGCATTGTGTCCGCTGGCGGTGCCTCCTCTGCTGGTGCCGTGTCAATGGTGACGTTGTTCGGCGGGACGCCTTTGACGCGATTTCCCTCAACCGTAAATTTTGCGAGCCTCAGTGACGGTACTTACATGTTTGGTTCTTCGCCCGGCTTGGAGACCTTTGACTGCGACTTGCCGGTATTGACTCGCGGTGTTAACATGTTTACATCCTGCAATCAGCTTACCAGTTTTAAGTCCAATGCTCCGATGATGACCGCAACAACAAACATGTTCTCCGGTTGTTCCAAGTTGGCGCATTGGGATGGGACGTTCGGGCAGTTAACGTCAGCCTCAAACATGTTTAACGGATGTGTGCTTGACCTTGAGTCAGTACAAAACCTTGCAAATGCATTGCCACGAATATCAGGTGGCGGGATGACTATCGGCGTGGACTCAACAAAGGTCAGTCAAGAGCAGCAGGATGCGGCTAACGCGATTATCGTGGACAAGGGTTGGACGGTAACTTGGCAGCGAAATTAAATCAGTGAATCAAGAGTATGACAGAAAACTTATCAATCAACGCAATAGAGGGCGAACAGGTCAGTATAACGCCCTTTCTTAACCTAAATTATAAGTTTATGCAAAAGTATTATCAGATAATTGAAATCACAAAGGAAGAAGCCGACACTATCAAAGCCTTTGAGCCAGTCTACAAGAAGGGCAGAAAGTATTATACTCTGTCTTGGGGACATTCTATTTCTACCTTGGCGGACGATAGGAAAACTATCCTCTACAACACGGAAATTGAGGGTGTTATCGAGGCCGAGGATGACGAGGATGCCATGGAGAAATTCGGGCTGACGGCGTATTAATCGAGATTTAACATCAAATTACCGGGGAAATAAGCGTAAAAACTTATTTCCTTTTTTTCTTTAATTGTGGTTCAATATGCAATTTACAATACCACAAGGAATACAGCGAGTAGTATTAGTCTCGAACATCGAGAACATGCCGGTTAAATTTGATTTCCATTACGGCGATTTAGTATGCGAGTTCAACAAGGCTCGCCATCACAGTAAAATCCCGGTTGATTATTCTATACTAAAGTTTTTGTTTGTTCGCCATAATAGGGAGCGCCATTTTTTCCCGGATAATTTCGAGAAAATTTCGACAACTTGGGACAATATTATCCTCACCTCTCCGTTGTACGGGCTGTCAACCGAAAAATGGTTCAAAGACTATTACAAGGCAACCGACGGTAAATCACCGACTAGTGGATTTGCCGTGTATAAAATGGTGAGGGAACGACGACCGAACATGCCTATTATAGGCTTAGGTTTTAACATTGACGATAAGTCCACCCCGCATAATCCGATGCACGATTGGCATTACGAATACGAAATTTACAAGGGTGATAAAAATTTTACTACAGCTATATGAAAAAAGAAGAAAGTATTTTAGGAAGTTCAATCGAAAGTATAGACCTTTGTGCACTATTGTTGGCCCTAGATTTCCCGCTTAACGAGGCGTCCGTAATAGAAGGTAAAAATCTCGACAGTGCCGGCCGCGATCCTAAGAAAACAATGTCGTGGAAATTCTGTAATATTTCTACTGACGGCAGGTATACTATTGACAAGGTAAAAGAAGGCTGGAAATTACCTAAGAGATTCACACTTGACATATTGCAGCTTAGTCGACTACTGGCGCATAATATGGCTGTTCTGAAAAATGCGGCAAAACGTCCGCAGGGATTGATTTACAGCGACTTCGGCGGTATAGGTATTTTGGCTGATGAGAAGAAGAGCGACGTGGCCAAAGATATTCCGCTGAACAACATAGGATTCGGCGGCTGTTCGGATACCGCGGCAAATGCACTTGCAATCACGCTCGGCTGTATCCCGGTTGCCATGTATAAGAGGGGTAATAATCTTTCTATGCTGTTCGATTACCGTGAAGGTAAGGTGAATATCGATGACATAAAGAAGATGATTAACGACGACAGGATGCGAGACGAGAATAATAAGAATGCCATTGCCGTTCTAATCTGTCAATTAGATAATCGTCAAGAAATTTTGGCGAACATCGATAAGTTCCGTAAGAAAATCAGGCTCATTGCCGATGGCGGTGAAACACAGGTTCTTTACGACCCTAATAACTTGAGCAGCCGTGATAGGGAACGCATCGAGCGCCATTTTGAATAGTTCCTTTTTAACTTAATTATTAGAAAATTATGAGCAAAGGAACCATTGTAGTTTCTGTTGAGGCCGAGACAAAGAAGGCCTCGCGACAAATAAAAAACCTGCAAAGTGAATTGCAGGGCAGTAAGGCTATCGGCAAAATAGGAACTAGTCTTAAAGACGTAGGACTTGGCGAAATAGGCGGTAAACTTGGTACATTATCCAAATTTTCAGGGCCGGCTGCGGGGGCGGCCGGCATCGCCCTATTTGCAAAGGGCCTTGGTGATATTGCAGATAGAGGCCAAGATGCTGCTCAAACAGCGGAAAAGATGAACACCGCTCTGACTCAGTTATCACGTAATTTCGGAGGTACTGGTGCTGGCGTACAGGCTGTGACCAAGGAATTGCAGCTAATGTCTGCAAATGGTGTAAACTCGATGGAGGACATCACCGCCGCTATGCAGACCCTCACTGTCGCTACAAAGGGTGACGTGGTACAAGCAGGTGAGATGGTTAAGTCTTATAACGACATTGCAGCAGGTACAAGTATGACCGTATCTGCACTCGCAGAGATGACTGCCAAGATAATGGAAAACGGCGTCGAACAGAGAGACCTAAACAAGCTTGCACGCCAGGGTATACCTATCTATGAGGCACTAGGTTCAGCGATGGGAGTCACTGCTGATGAAGCAAAGTCAGCGGCCAAGGAAGGAAAACTTGGAATTGAGGAGTGGAACAAGGCTGTAGATGAACTAGGAAAGAAATATGCAGGATTGTCAGCAGCAATAAGTTCACAGACTCTGAAAGGTGCTCAAGATACTTATGCCGCAATGAGGTCGATGCAAAATCAGCCTGCAGCAGAAGCCCGTAACCAGGAAATGATTAACGGGTTGAATAAGCTGAGTGCTGCCATGGAGGAATCACTTAATGACCCGGACAAACAGGCAAGACTTCAAATGGAGGGCAAGCTGGCTGGCAGTATCGACCTGCTCACAATGCAAATAAAGGAGTTTGTAACTGATTTACCTGCAACGTTTGCATCTATGATGATAGGTGTGGGTGATTTGCTCGTACCGGGTGCATCTGAAAGCAGAAGAAAGTACCTTGAGGAATCTGCAGCATTCCTTCCTAATCTTGCAGGAGACCAAAGAAATCTTGAGGCATTTAATGTGGGTAAAACTGCCGCTGATATTAGTGGACTATTAAAGGAGACTGAAGCTGCATTAAAGATGTTCCCTGAAAACGCTCGTTTGTTGGAGCAGGCATCAAATCTTCAAATGGCACTTGCCATGAAACAAGAAGAGGAGGCAAAGGCTAAAGCTGAGTCTGATAAGGCTGAAGCTGAAGAAGCTGCAATGAAAGCGGGTAAGGATGCTGCCGATGCATATAGCAAGATGTTACTTGAAGAGGCAAAACGTTCAGGTAATGCAGAGGAAATGCTCAAGGCTTACTTTGGCGAGGATACCTTAAAAGGAACAGTTGAGGAATATATTGCGGGCATTAAGCCGCTTGAAAATATGCTCAAGTCTGGATTGGGTACTCCTGAAATGGTTGAACAACTCAAGTTTCTAATGTCAGTACAAGAAGCCTATATTAAACAGCTAGAGAAAGAGGCTGATGCAAAAAAGAGAGCCGCAGAAGAAGATGCCAAGTTCGAGCAGGGCTTAGAAAAGCAAAGACTAGAAGGGAAGGCTGGTATAGGCAGGGACATCACAAAGGAACAGGAAAACCTGAACTCAATTACCGCCCAATTGCAGCAGCTTCAAACAGCGCGTTCTATCGTAAGAGGAGAGGAAGCAAACGGAATTTACCGAGAGAAGTGGGGTAGTCTTAACGTCAGCGAGATGGAATCCAAGGAAGCTGAGCTAATCAAACATCAACAGGATTCTAACAAGAAGCTCCAAGAGCTAAAGGACGCATATGACAAATACGACCAAAAGTGGACAGCAACACGTCAAAAGACCGAGGCGATGGCCGACAAGATTACAACAGGCATCGTCAGTGTAAGAGGTACTGCGTTAGCCGGTTAATTTTCCCTTTTAAATTCAATATAAAATGGACCGTTCAATCATTCAAAACGAAATGACATTGCCGGAAATCCCGGCCAAGCTGCAGAAAATGCGTAAAGTGAGCATCGGCTCATTGGCAATCCTGGAACGACTCGGTAATCCGCTAGTTGCCACTATTATCGGCGTAGGCGATGCGAAGTTTACCGACAGCATAGAGGACCTTCTAGAATTGTTCTATGTTCATTCTGTCGACGACGAGGCATACTATGACATTGTTAACAGCATCGACAATCCGGAAGAAATTAAACGTCAATCAATTCTGTGGGGGAGTAATATGAACATCTCCGACATCGCCAAGAACTTGGCAGAGCTAATGAAGCAAAGCGAGCTCGTACAAGGTAGCATGGTAGAATCAGTCAAGACGAACGCCAAAGGAAGAAAAAACGAATAAACCAGTCATTCTTGACGTGGGTACTTTGCCTTGTGGCAAACGAGACTGGCTGGGAATTAAACTACATTAAAAACCTGCCTTTATTCCAAATACTGCAATATCTTGCATTTACATTGAATTGGCATGGTAACGAGATTAAATGGAAAAACAGGGACAAAGCTAGCAAACGAAAACTCGACAAAATATTAGGAATACAGGGATGACTACTAGTCGTCCCTGTTCCTTTTTCCGGTAATTATTAGAAAATGAGTGATAAGCCTATTAAATCATGGAATATCAAAACGCGATTCCAAAGTGCTTCGAAGACGGTTTCTACCAATCTTCCGCCAGGTTTTGAAAAGCGAAACGACTCGACTTCGTTCGTCATAACCGGCTGGAACGATGTTATCGCCGCAGATGCGGAAAAGTATAAGAGGCCTGAAATCGACTGGGAAAACAAGACGGCAACCTGGTATGAATTGTCCTATAGCAGCGGTAATCCGCTTAACACGTTGACTGTCAAGACCGGGACGGCATATGTCCCTGTCGACGGCGACTGGGAAGAGCCTACCCCCGAAGGGTATGGATTTTTCATGAACCTTGTCGACACGAATAACCCGGAAGACTATATAAAGGTTCACGACCCCTGGGTTCCGGCTACGACAGACGGGAAGTACATGTTCCAGCGCTGCGGATGGCTTGACGAATGGAACTTCGAAATGCCCGAGCTCGTCGATGGTACCGGAATGTTTTCACAGACATACATGAGGCGATTCAGGGACCCTTCGCAGTTCGGTACGTCGTTGAGAAAATTGGACAAAGGCCAAACAATGTTTACCGGGTGTTCACTTGACAAGGAAAGCATCCGCATAATCTCTTCGCAAATCAAGGACCATACAGGCGCCGCGGCGAAGCCGGAACTCACCCTGGGTATAGACGCGTCACTTCAAAACGACCCCGACGTATTACAGTACCTGGACGTCATCACGCGAAAAAACTGGAAAACGACCGTATCATACACAAACTACTATATCGTCTAACTATGGCAAAACTAAGGCAAAGTAAATTGACTAAAAACATCGTACCTCACCCGGCATGTACGGTAATCCACCGTCATCCAGACGGATTAGGCGGTTCCAGGACAGGTATTATAAAGCAAAGGAATCCGCTGCTTCTTTCGTTTAACTACGGTTTTTACGGTGTGTCCAACCAATTCGAGATGACTGATACCTGGACGATCGACATGCCGAACGCCACGTCTATTTCAAGCATCGTCGGAATTTACGCGCCGGCCAAAAACCTGGAGATAACGGCACCGAATGCGGTAATCTCCGGGCAGTCTATGTTTACCAATGCTTACGATATTGTCTCTGTAAAGATGGACCTGAAGGAGATAACGGCAGTAACCGCGATGTTCTCTGGCTGTTACAATCTTGAGCGCGTCGAACTTGGGAATTTAACGACATTCTCGTTGGTTACCGCAATGTTCCTTAACTGCGCAAGACTTTATCATTTGAGGTTTACAGGAAGTTTCCCAAAGTTGACAAACGGACTTATGTTCGCGCAAAGGTGTATTTTCGACAAAAAGACACTGCTGCACGTCCTTGACATACTCGGAAAAAGCGTTACGTCATATTCGGCATCGTTTTACGTCGGGGGCGCATGGGAATACCAATACGACATAGAGGTGCAGGCGGCTATGGCAAAGTTCCCGGCCAGGTTGATGATGACTTGGAACTATCCGCCGGCAGAACTTGAACGCAAAGTTTACGCAGACCCGGTAATTAGGGCATAAGATTATGGACAACAAAGACATTTTAATAAAAAACATCCCGTTTGTCGACGTCGAGAAACCGATAAAGGCCTGGGGTAGTGCAGGTGAAATGCTGGCGACTACGGGGGCTACTGTCGTCACGCAAGTTCCGTCTGACGAAGAATTAAAGGCGGCAAAACTGCAAAGGAGCGGAGAATCGACATCCTATACGTTCACGACACCAAACTACAATGAAGTAATAAGCTCGTTCAACACGTATGCAGAGTACGGGCAACCGGCGTATGACATTACGGCGACCGAAGGTAACGGCGGTATTTGGACAGTCGTCGTGCAGAAAACTACGCAAGTACGTATTATAGAAGGCCGCGAGCACGAAGACGATGTAGACTACGGCAGCGACGGCGAAGGAAACATCAATTACGACGACTGGACGACGAAACGAAAGTCGAAAATAGTCGACGAAAGGTGGTTCCTTGAATGGGACGACGTTAAGAACTGGCCGCCGTTCGCGAAGTACGGAAAGCAGTGGATTGACCCATGGACGTTGAAGGCTTATAAGCTATTAGTCGACGGAGGACATTTCGAGGGCGATTTAGTAACAATGGCAATTAAGGGTGTCGATTATACTATGCCTATCAACATGTTCGAGCAAGAGACGATTCCAGACGGTATGTCGGACGACGAGGCGGCGGTATTCCTTCAACAATTGAATCCGCCCGGCACCGCGAAAGAGGCATACTATACTTTGCTGAAAGGACAACTGCTTATATTGGTGCACACCTGGAGCAAGCAGTGGGTAATCTCGAAATACAGGTTTAAGACCGAATACGACGACATGACGGAGGAAGAAAAGGAAGAATACGACAATAAGGGCATTCTCATCACCACGCAAGTTCGAGGGAACGAGGACGGAAAGGAGACGAAGGAAATGGACGAACACGGTGTTCCTATTACCGAGTCCAATACATACACCGTAACGAGGACGTGGACAGACCGTAAGATTTGGGACAAGTCAATGGTGAATAAGTTGCCGATTGGCATGAAATTAAAGGAACCGGCGAAGAATCCCGAGCCGTAAAATTCCTTTTTAACTTAATTATTAGAAAATCATGGCATATACTTGGAAACAAGGCGAAGATATAACTGCAGCCAAACTCAACGCTTCCCAGACAGACCCCCTGCTGAAGGCCGTCAACCACAGCGGCGTAAAAGGCGGTGTCGAATCATCCGCATTAAATTCCGAGACGATTAACTGCGACATCGGAACAGGCGCCGCGAAGTCTATCGCAAAGGATATTACGGAACACGAACTCGGTAACATTCATTACGAATACGACGAGGCTAACAACAGGTGGGCAATGCGAAGCGGTTCGCCAGGCGTTACCGGAAAGGTGTCGAGTTCGCCTGGCGAGCTTAAATGGAGGATTGACGTCCCGGATGCCAAGCAGGTAAACTGGCAAAGAATTACAACCGACAAATGGGGTAACGTAATATCTTCCGCCCAGATTATTGACGGCGGCTCTCACGCCACTGTCATGTGGGAGCCGAAGAACGACCAGGGAGGCACGATTTGGAGACGTTTGGGTACCATTGAGGCGGACAGTCAATTTAACGTTCCACCTGGCAAAGAAGGAACGCCAATGACATGGAAGTACAGTGCCGTAAACGAAAACAACACTCTTATCCTTCCGGTACCAAGACAAGACGGCTGGGACCATAGGTCGACAATCAACGTGTGCACGGCTTCAGACGTTAGTCCTAGAATACCTACAAGTTCCTGGATTCAAACTGCAGGACCCGACACAGGCGCGTCAGTCCCTATTCAGGGCGTGGGCGAACTCGGTGGTATCTTCGCTTACCAGGCGCGCGACAACGAAGGTAATAACGTAGGTATTGGACTTGCTTCCGGTGTCGAATTTTATGACGAGAACACCATAGCCTGCCGTAATACATCCTTTACACGTCCCAACGGTACCACCGCACGTGTCGATTTCGGAACAAATGCAAAACACGGATTCATCCAGATTGCTTCTATTAACCCGAGGCATCCATGGCAGTTCGAGTTGACCGGGCACCTTGACATTGGTAGCGGAGGCGGTTGTTTTGACCCGGGCACTCAATGGTTTAAGGAAAAAATAATAGAAGGTGTCATTCCGCCCGCGCATTCGTTTCTGAAAGGTAGCGGCATGAGTGCGTTGACAATTAGCCAACCCGGGTTAAGAGGATACTATTATGACCCAGGTTCGCAAGACGGCATAATAACAGGCAGAGTTATCAGAGGCGAGGCGGTCATTCTCGATAGAGTATCTTGGTCGGTGCTCAATTCCGAGGGTGCCGATGCTTTACCAGGAATGGTCAATAATGGCGACATAATTATAGGTTCGGCTCAACAGATGTGGGCTTGTCCGAATCCTGGCCTCGGACCGATACAGAATTGTACGATGTTAATTAACTCAAACGGCGGGTTGATTATGGGTGTTATCCCAGATATGGATGGCGACAATGATGAGTTCCGACCGTATATCGACAAGCTAGGATTTATTCATACACTTTCACCGACCGGCATTGCGAAAACAACAGATAAGGCTCATTGGTACGAGTCTGGCGATCCGGCGTCTTGGAATAAACCAGGCGTAATCGAACAGATTCACGCATGCGCCGACTGTAGATGCCATCACATCTTTGACGGTGATATAGTTATAGCAGGCGCACAGTATTGCGATGGCAGCGGCCTGAAGCAAAACACCGGTGTTATACGTTCTGTATCAATGGTTTGTTCAACTTGTTCACCGAGAATCATCAACGGCGACATCAAGATTCCGAAATCGACATACGATTGCTTAGCATATTATAATCCAAATGGCCAGGTATCAAAACAAGGATTGGTGAATAAAATACAGTGGTCAGATACTGAAACATGGATTAACAACGGTGATATTATACTAGGCACAGCAAGATGGGCGAATGACATGAACGACAGGACTGGCGGAATCAGCGCCATAGACGAGGTTGATTGCGATACGTGGATTGAAAACGGTGCAATCCATCTCGCTACCGCCAATGATAACGAGGGTTCGTCCCAGCGCACGGGTTTAATACGTTCAATCAGCGTCGACCCTGGAACTGGATTTATTTGCAACGGTACTATTTTTGTTCATGTTGATCCGGGTACCGGCGGTTCACCATCGGTGTGCAAGGCAAATTATAATCCGTTGTATCCGCAGTTTAATAAGGCAGGCATAATATCGTCCGTTGGGTGGTGCGACAATTACGACCAAATCAACCAGGGTAGTATCTATATGGCAACGGCCAACTGGGACATAGGGACCGGAGGATGGAATATACCTCAACGTACAGGCGGCATAAAAGGTATTTGCTGGGGTGTAAATCGTAACCAACCTGCTATTGACAATGGTAATTTAATTATGCCTGTCGCAACATACTATCCGTGCGAGAGTATGGCACCGGCCGGAGTCAAGAATCGCCCCGGTTTAATTAGGGGTGTGGTTGCCGTTGACTGGTTGCTGCCTGCGCCGTACATTGACGAATGCGGGATTCTTCACTTAAGGGCATAATAAAAAAGGCGGAGTAAAATCCGCCTTTCCTTTTTTCTTTTAATTATGTTCGATCATGAATTTATTTCAGTTTTTTCAAGGGTCAATGTCTGATAAAACAAAGGCCGCTATTAACGATTTGAAAACCAAGGCGGAACGTGCGGGATATCAGCACGAGCTTTACGACCTAAACCGCCTACTCGCCGAAATTAAAGACGAAAATACTGTCGAGGCTATTAGGCGCATGTGGAAATACCTGCCTTTTACTATGGCCGCCAGCGCGACTTCTGATTATTTCCGCTATTGGTGCTTAAAGAACGGCGGAATTTATTGCGACGACGATGTTTATTGTACTGCAGACGAATTTCCTAAATTGCCTGAAAACAATGGTGTATTCACCTGTTCCGAGCAGACACATCGACATCTTCTTAATACCTGTGTGACAATAGCAAACGGGCCGCAGGGCGCCTTGTATTCCCGCATAATGGAACATATAGGCAGCGAAGTACTTAAACATACATGGTTATGCTCTTACGACGATTGTAAGAAAAACGCCAAAATTTTAAAAAGCAATCCATGGAGCCTAATCGCGTATCTCGGACCCGGGCTGGTAAGAAATTATATGCCGCTGTTAATCCGAAACGGCGTAATTGTCGAGCGTATGCCGTATGAATTGTGCAGCAGCCATGATTGTACGTCTAAGTTGTTTCACCTTGGTTCCGGAACATGGTGTTTCGGCGGTAAGGGTAATCCTAATGCACAAAAATTAAAGAAATGACATCACATCAATTAAAGACTGTACATCAAATTTGGCTAGGTTCAGAAGTCCCCGAAAGGGAACAAAAATGGATTGGCAGCGTAAAACAATGGTGCGATAATTGTAATATACAGCATAAGTTGTGGAATCTCAACGAGTTACGCAAACAGTACCCCGACGAGCCGATTTGGGAATTCTCAAATACATTGCCGGACAATGTTCGTAAATGGGTGTTGCTCTGCGATTACTTCAGGTTTATCGTAATTAATCCCGGCGACATGTATCTCGACACTGACTTCTTATGTAATTATGCACCGTCGATAAGCGTAAACAACGGTAAACTTATGAGCATCGGGGAATATTGGGACGGCAATAAGGCTGCTTCTGGCATGACTTGTGTCGGTGAAAACTTTGCAAAATTGAATGAATTGAAGGATGCAGTTCGTGAACAGGCGAAAACTTTAACAATCGATTCGTTAAACGACATGTGCGCTGCACTGGGACCATTATTTTATAGGAATACGTGTGACAAATTAGGTATCAAGATTTCTATTATCGACAGGCGCCAGGCATCTCATATACAATGGAAAAATCGTGCCGCACTTGTACATCAAGGCGCCGGGAGCTGGGTTTAAAAATTAATTCTAAAAAATTCTTTACGGTAATTTTTCAGAAAGCCTGGTAGTTTACCAGGAAACATACAATTAATTCTTACAAATTCCTGTAGATAATTTTAAAGAATTATGCCGTGTGAAACTGAGTAAAAAAAAAAAGGAATCCCCGGTTACCATAAGGCGACCGGGGATTCCCGATTATCTGATTATGAAAGCAATTACACCACTCGGTGATTCTATGGATATTTATAAAGTTTTACGTCGCAATTCTGCTTTCTTTTTGTTTTTCTCTGCTTTCTTACGCTGTTCAACCATAGCTTTTTCCGCTGGAGAAAATAATTCTGCATCTTTAGCGTGGCCCGTGTCTGCAGCAAGCAAATCGAATAAATCTTCGAGGTAAACAATGATTTCTTGGATCTCTTTCTCCTGCCCTAAAGTACCTTCTGGCCTAATATAAATCCATTGTGAGATAAGTTTACGTATATCTTTTATTACATTGAATTTAAGTTCGTTAGACTTATCTGCATGACAAATGTCGTTAATAGTCTCCAAAATCTTGTCGGTGTCGACAAGCTCACTATTCCACTCATTTGGAATTAAACTTGCAGTAGCGGAATTAGCAATTTCGCCGATAGCTACCGCCCTATTCCACTTATCCTCGTGGACTTTTACAAGTTCTTTTAATTCTTTTTCAGTTTTTTTGAGTTGCTTAGCGGTTTTATCGAGTTTCTTCTGTTCATCCGAAATATCGACGAAATCTATGCCGCCGGCCTTCTGTATGTCATCGTTAATTTTCTTCTTTAACTTCTTAGCATTGAGCTTAAACTCGTCAATAGTAATTTCGAGTTCCGCTTTCCTGTCGAGATATGCATTATCTACATCGAAGTCTTCTTTCGTCGGAGCACCGAGATTAAGAGATGCAAAACAAATATTTGCGACAAACATTAACATAATTATTGCTTTCATACTTTTAATATAAGTTTAATTATTTTTATTAAAGGTGATTTAATGATGCCTCGATATTTCTTCGTCTCCTTACATTTTCCCAATATTCCTTGGTGGCCTCGCCGCATTCGTCCTTGTAATCCTGCCAGTCTGCCGTCTCTTCGTTGTCGATCAACTTAATGTTTTCAAGACGGCAATTGTAAGGGTCTCCGTCGATGTGCTCGAAGTATGCCGTGCTGGAAGCCTTGACACCGACGAACGCCTCCCAAACCATCCTGTGCACCGATTTGCCCTTTAAAGTCTTGCCGCAGGTTACCTTGAGCACCGGTTCTAGGAAATACGTGTTCAATGTCGGTTTCATCAGGTTCTCCACGCCGCTGTTTTGGTAATTCAAAGACTTTACACGTCCCATATTGGAAACCATGTAAGGTGCCGAAGGGTCTTCTAAGATCGGTCGCCACTCCTCTCCCTCTAAATCAGGTACACCGATGTCCCATTTTGTCAACCTGTACTTTATGTGCTCTATTTTCTTGGTGTTCAACGCATACAAACCGGAGATAATGCCAGGCACGCCTTCGGTCAGCGGTTTGATTACTCCGTTGTCTTTAAGCAGCTTGATTGCCTGATAGCGTTTCGAAAGGTATACCTGGAGCTCCTGGCTGCCGCATTTTCCTTTCCCGTAGAATACCATGTCTTTTCCGGTAATCAGTTTGGCAAGCTTTGTGTCTGAAGAGTTGAGCGATATAGGCTTTTTACCTGTCATCCCGTCGAACAACGGCAATAGCTTGTTCAATTTGTTCAATGTCATCTTCGCCTTCTTCTGCGTGTCTCCGTACGCCGACATACCGTAATCTACGCCTTGCCACGACGTCCATTCCAACTTGGCCTGCGCAAATTCTTCGATTACGTTCTTGAGTTCTTCCTTTCGCTTTGCCTTAAGCAGGTAGTCGTTGCCTGTTCCGGCAATGTCTCGCAAAACTATGTTTACCGCCTTGCTCGGGTCCTCGTTCATTACCTCGACAACCGTGTCAATAATCTCTTCGTCTACACAGTTGTAGAAAATGTCTTGTATGTTTTCTTTAGTCCACTGATTCATACTTCTAGTTATTACTTAATATTTTTTACTTCTTTTTGTTTAATTATGCGGTGATTTTCTTGTATTCCTCGGCGATTTCCTTAAGGTTGTCGATGCAGAAATCCTTAATCGGCTTGTCGCAGTAGAAACCGTCGTAAACCTGGACAACCTTATAGCCTGACTTCAGCAATCGGTTCATTAAAAGAATGTACAAAGAAGACTCGTAAAGGAATACCTCCGAACCGTAAGTCTTGCCGATTACCTTACGCATGTTCTTGAAAAGGACATCCATTTGACTCCTTGCGTTTTCCTCGTATTCCTCTGTTATATCGTCGTTTGCGGTGTTCTTGAGTTTCTTTAGCAGTTTTGCAGAAGACGACTTGGAAGACGCGCTGAAGTAGAGTCGCATGCAGAGAGACTTGAAGGCTTCCCTGTCTTCGTTCGACTCGAATTTGTACGGCGACATCATCTGGTATAAATCCTTGTCGTTCTCCAGCCATTTGCCGGTGTTCAAGTAATACGTAATGCGGTAAATGCTGGATTTCACGTCGAACTCGTATACCTTGCCGCCGTCGAAGGTGTCCTCCAGGAGGTCCTTGCGCGTATATGCGGAGCCGGCCTTCGGGACGTTGCAGACGGCGTTGGCCGCGCGAATGCCGATTTTTGTCACACGGCCGTTCTTGCTCCTCCTTACGGTCGGCGTAAACCTGCTGAGGTATTTCCATGAGCCCTTGCCGGCGAACATGCGCTTAACCATTTCGTTGTTCTCTTCGTTTACCGCCTCTACCGCCTTGAAGTGTTTGTAGTTCTGCTTGACGGCCTCGATGTACTGCTCGTCGGAATATTCTGCCGGCAACAACGTGCGTTCCTTGATTTTCACCTTCTTAAGCGTCTTGGCGTCAATCGGCTCGGTGCAACGAGTTGTTGCACTATATGAAACCCTATGTCTCTGACATAATAAGTCATTATCTTCTAAGGTATTCTTTAAGTTATACTTGTTGTGCAGGAATACAACTTCATTTACTTTCTTCCTGTTAAACACGTAATACTTGGACATCCTGCCGGGAACATAATCTTTGTCAAGCTCTTTGACCAAACCGGATTCTTTGGCTTTTTTAATTACTTTAGTTACCGCCTGGTGCGTCGTTACGCCGAGTAATTCCTGCAGTTTACCGGAAGTAGACGGCAAGGCTACGCTTTTCTGTTCAAACGACATCGTATAATCCCTGATATGCTCCGTCAACTTTGCGAATACCTCTAGGCGTTGTCTCCATTGCCTCCCGTATACCTTTGGTATATCGTCGAATGTCTCGACATACTTGACATTGTTGAACTTTACCTTGCCTGCGGTATATTCAAGCTGCATTCTTGACTTGGAGATATTCTTTCCGCAACTGTCGTTTACCTTAAGCAACTCGTTTACCTCGTTTACGAAATCACGAGTTGTTGCACTATATGAAACCCTATGTCTCTGACATAATAAGTCATTATCTTCTAAGGTATTCTTGTCATCATCTTCGGTATACCTTGGTTTCTCCTCAGTCGGATTCTCCGAACTTTCAAGGAATTCGCCGACAACCTCGTTTACCTCTTCCAGACTTACCTCTTCCTGTAAATCACCGGGAATGCAGTCGATCGGATTCTCCGGACATACGTCTACCTTTTCTTCGACTTTATTTTCTTCGGGATTACCGGAGTGTACCGGGGAATGACGACGGATTTTCTTCAACAACTCTACGTCGCCTTCGTCCAACGGAATATTACGGTCTGTGTTTTCGGTCAACGGGGCATTCGTGTAAAACCTTCTTTCGACGGAGTCGAACTTCTCGTACGCCTCGAGGGCCTCTTCAAAATCTTCGTATAAATTAATTTTATTTTCCATAATAACTTGGGTTTTTTGACGTAACTTGCCTTCCGCTGGGGGATGTACCGCCCAAGTTACGTCAAAAAATTCGGTACATCCCCCATGTAAGCCGAACTTAAGGTAGCTACTCCTTCTTCACTGCTTACACTTATATTTATGAAATAAAGGGAAGTTCTGCCGAGTAAAAATGAAAAAAAAATTAAAATTATTTTTCGCCGCCCCCTAAGTAGACTAGATGACGACAAAGAAATTCGACCCGCATTCCAAGGAACACCAGAAGGCACTCTGGCAACCGATAGAATACCTCTCTGAATACAAATTGGACATCCTGGAGAAATGCGGCGTCTCCGGTAGACTGTTGGCGTACCTAAGGCATCCCGACAAGAAATCTTGGAAAGCCGTCAGCCGCATAATGAACATACTATCGTTGAACGACGCCGAAGAGACGGTTACCGAAGACATTTTCCTTTTAATTCTAAAAAATTCTTTACGGTAATTTTTAAGGAAATAGGCAAGTTTACAGGGGTTTACCTAGAAGAATCCTTAGAAATTCCCGTAGGTAATTTTAAAATTAAATTTGGAGTACCGGGGGGTGAGAAGAAAATAAAATCAAGGAAATCTTACTCTTCCTTTTCACACCTGTATACGATGAGCAACAACGATATTTTAGAGAAGTACAAGGCAGAGCGCCGAAAGTGTTTGACCGTTACACGCGTGATGGGATACCTGCGGCCGACCGATTCGTTTAACGTCGGAAAAGTCGGAGAGTACCGTGAACGAAAATTTTTCACCCAGAAATCCACTTTGGGCGATAAGTAGAATTGTTCAATTAGAAGACCAATTTCACTGTTTCATATTTCTATTGCTTTACCGCCGTACGACCGACAATCGTACGGCGGTTTTTTTTTTTGATTTACCGTAAATTTTTTGCCGTAACTTGAAATTATTCACAAGTAGTTGACAATCAAGCACTTGCACACTGGCATAATTATGATTGCAGAATGCTAGTTATTGGTAATCAATCAGTTACACAATTGAT